>CAYIDY010000007.1:0-38285 GCA_964362305.1 uncultured Candidatus Saccharibacteria bacterium
GACCGGAGATGGCAATAATATATGTGTGCTGGGGGATCTAGCCCAATGCCTATATACGTGGCGCCAAGCGCGACTGGAAAACTTACTTCTCTTCGAGAAATCGTTCCCCGGCACGAAAGTCGTACTGTTGGAGCAAAACTACCGCTCTACCCAGACGATTCTTACAGCAGCAAACGCGGTCATAGAGAAAAACATAAACCGACACCCAAAACGTCTTTTTACCGATAATCCCACTGGTGACCCAATTGTGCTCGCCTCACATTTGGACGAACAGGCGGAGGCTCGCTATGTTGCCCAGACAGCACGAGAGCTGTTGGGGAGTGGGGTAAAGGCGTCAGAAATAGCCGTTTTGTATCGCGAAAACTTTCTATCTCGTGGCATAGAAGAACAGTTCATACAATTGGGACTCCCGTACCGAGTACTGGGAACGCGCTTTTTCGACAGGAAGGAGGTAAAAGACGTACTTTCGTACTTGCGTGCATCGCTCAATCCATCAAGTCGACTCGACGTAGCACGCGCAGTTGGAAGTCCTCCACGAGGGATTGGAAAAACGACACTCGAAAAGCTGTTCTCGAATGGTGTCGAATCACTTGCCGGAGCTGCGCGCGTAAAAGTAAATACTTTTTTTGCCTTGCTTGCTTCCATTAAAAATGCAGTCGAAACAAAAAAGCCCTCGGAAACGGTTGCATTTGTAATCACAGCAAGTGGCATGGAGAAGCATTTCAAAGAAGGAGATGCCGAGGACCAGGAGCGTTTGCAAAACGTCCGCGAACTTGTCTCGCTCGCCGTAAAATATGACGACCTGTCGCCCCAAGAAGGAGTCGAGCGACTTCTCGAAGACGCAGCGCTCATGACCGACCAAGATTCACTTGATTCATCAACAGACGCGATTTCCCTTATGACTGTCCACGCGTCAAAAGGCCTTGAATTCGATGCGGTGATTATCACTGGTCTCGAACAGGGTCTTTTTCCATCAATTCGAATGAATGACGAGACGCGCGACCCTGAAGAGGAGCGCCGCCTTTTTTATGTAGCGCTTACGCGGGCACGACACAATGTGTACCTCACGTATGCCGGGTCACGACTTAAGTATGGCTCGCGTGAGTACGCAACAGCGTCTGAATTTATCGGAGACATTGACCCGCGCCTTATGAAGGTAGAGGATGTGCTTTACACGAGGAGCGCGCCAGGAAAACGCGGCATTCTCGACATGTACGACGATGAAGACACGATACGGTAAAACACCCAAGCTCGGGCAGCACTTTCTAAATAACCCCGTGGTGGCTCGGGTGCTCGTTGAAGCTGCTGGCATAGCGCCTAACGATACGATTGTAGAAATAGGGCCGGGCACTGGTGCGCTCACCAAAGAATTGTTAAAGACCGGGGCGCATGTTCTTGCGCTTGAAAAAGATTCCGCGCTTGTGGAAAAACTTTCCACAGCGTTTGCCCCAGAAATAGCGAGTGGGCACCTGACTGTGCGCGAACAAGACGTGCGTGATTTTCTTCCCGACAATGCAGGCCTCGCGGCGGGGTACATCCTCGCAGCAAATATCCCGTACTACATTACCGGGGAAATTATCCGACAATTTCTCACGGCACACGTGCAACCACGCACTATCGCGCTCCTTATTCAAAAAGAGGTCGCTGAACGAATCGTCGCACGTGACGAAAAAGAAAGCATCCTCTCTCTGTCGGTAAAGGTATACGGGACTCCGCGACTCGTGCGCAAAGTTTCCGCAGGGAACTTCACGCCACCGCCCTCGGTCGACTCCGCGATTCTCGCGATTACCGATATTTCAAAAGATGCATTCAAAGAAATAAGTGAGGATAAATTCTTCACCGTCGTTCGCGCGGGCTTTGCGGCAAAAAGAAAAGTATTGCGCTCGAATCTTTCGCGTATATTTCATTCGAATCAAGTTCGCGCGGCAATGCAACAAAGCACTGTCTCCGAAAATGCGCGTGCTGAAGACATACGCATCACCCAGTGGCTCGAGCTCGCCAAGCACCTTTAATTTCCCGGAGATGGCGTCGTCCTATCAGACCAATCAGTGGCTGTGTTGGTGTCTGTAAATATTGAATTGCGTATCAGTGAGTGGCCGAGCGAAACGACTGGCGCTGAGGGACTAAATGCGACCGTACTTGCCCCCCACGAAACGGCATCAATAGCGGCACCTGAAGAATTTCTCAGTGTTACCGTATCGCCAGTGAGCGACAGTCCGTTTCCAATAGGGCTGCCGAGAACGGCCATATCGACATCGGTGGGAATTGTCCAGTGATTTCTAAGTTCGCTTGTTTGCGTCACAAGTACTAGTGTTCCGGCGCCGATAATCGTCCCGCTCGGAATAGTGTCGGAGCCCGATGCTGTGGCAATCGTCCATCCTGAGATATCGATGTTGGCATTAGTCGTATTGTGAAGCTCAACCCATTCGTGCCGAGGGTCGGTGCCATGAGTTGCGTCGACTCCTGCATACACCTCTGTTATCAAGACGGACGGCAAGGACGCGCCGGCGCCTCCTCCTCCATTTCCTCCACCCGTGCCACCGCCTGAGCCACCACCAGACCCTGTTCCACCAGGAAGTGGTCGCGGCAGTGTTGTCGGGTCGGTCGAATAGGAGCCCGAAGATCTTCCGGTAAATGTCGCCTGGCTCGAGCCCATCATCATTATGGCAATCGCCGGTACTGGAAAAATCGGATCAAAGGACCAAAGACAATCGGCGGGGATTCCTGTGAGCCCCAAAAGCCATTGTCCCGATGCGCGTGGCGGGCCAAACTGATAGGTGCGTGTCCCGGTAGTCCAAATATAGTCACCAGGAACAGGGGCGGAGAGACGTGCAAATATCGTCTCGTTGTAGCACACATGAAAAAGAGTTATTCGTCCGCCAAACGGAAATGCGTTTACCGCTGTGGGAATAATCGTAGCAAGCATCAGCAGCGCAACGGAGAAAAAACGACTGAGACTCATTCCTCTATTGTATCGGCGCGCTGTTCATACTACTTCATAGAGTGGGGATATCATTGCTACTGACTACGGGCCGCAGGTTGTATTCTTGTGATACAGCCGTAGCCCATTCAGATACACGCGACCAATTTCGGTTTCTCACATCGCGAGGCTGTACACTATCGCCATGAACTGGATTTTTGCACATGCATACGTCGTAATTCTCGGTCTTACTGCATTTATCATAATTGCGACCGGCGCAACAATCGGCCGAGACGTTGGAACCTCCACGACCGGCGGATGGGGAAGGGTTGGCGGATTCTCGCTGACGAATACTTTTTCGCCAACGAACATCAAGTCTTCACAAACACCAGCGGTTGTACCTGCGGATAATCTTGGTGCAACGGAATACTCTGTCCTCCCAATTCGTTCAGCGCTCGATACGACGCTCAATGCGACATTGCCCGAGGATTGGGAGTCACTTCTTGGACAACTGCTCGAGCCAGAAGCCGGTACTGCATCAAACGTTGAGGGAACCACTGACGCGTATTCATTTATTCCACGCGGCATGATAAGCACGACAGATTCCGTAGAACAAAAAACGGCCGAGCAGCAGGAGCTCTTTGACTACGGTAATCGGGTCGGAGCTCTCATTCGCGCCTTCGAGGAAGCGCACGTAAACATGATTCCTCAGTTAAAAGACGCATACGCCGACCGAGGAAATGCGGCAAAGCGTGAGACTGCAGAAAAAATCGGAGAAGACTATCAGGTGCTTGGCAAAGAGCTCGAAGCCCTTGCCGATGTCCCTGCATCAGTCAGAAACATGCATCTTTCCATTGCGCGCGCGTACCAAGATGCAGGGAAGAAAATGATTACTAAGCTGCGCACTACAAGCGACGAGGAATTCCTCGCAGAAATGAAAACCTATAACGCCAGCGTGCTCCAATTTACAAACAGCTTCGTTGCGCTTGCGACATATCTTTCTGCGAGTGGCGTGAAATTCAGTCACTCAGACGCGGGAAGTGTGTTTACGTTCACATCTTTCTAAGCACTCGACCATCCGGCCGCATTTCCTACGGTATACTTACCGTCGTGAGGGAGAATACCCATAGCTTTTTCGCTGTGCGCGCATCGAGCGGTCAAACGTCGATTGTGGTTGCTGCCGGTGTCGCCATCGCACTACTTCTTGTCGCGAGCGCATGGCGAATTGGAGACGTCGTCAAGATGGAGGAGCCTGCGCCGCTTTCGTATGAACGACCTTCAACCGAGGTAGTGCTCGCAAGAAAGCCGATTGAATCAAACCGAAACTGGCAGGATGAACTTGCAAGCCTTGGACTCATTAGCACGTCGACGGATGGCAGTGTACTTGCTACATCCACACTCAGCGTCACCGATATGATTTCTCAAGACTTTCTCAACGGATACATCAGCTTGAAAGAAAGTGGGCGCTACACAAAAGATCTCGCCGGGGAAGTGGGAAAATCTATCGGCTCCAATGTACGGGCGCCATCACAATTCGTCATACATAGTGAGAGCGAGCTGCAGAAAAGCGCCGACACATCACCGGCAAGAGCGCTTGAGTATCGTGCCGATATGCGCGAGGCGCTTACGGTACTCATCTCGGACGCACCGCCAGAATTTGAACTCTTTGGTTTATATATAGAAACGCGAAACCCTGCGCGACTTGAAGAACTATCGGAGGCTGCAGAGCGTTACCAAAGCGCCGAGCGCGCTCTCATCGCTGTCGTCGTGCCGCAGGACGCCGCGTCGTTACATTTACGCGTCATTAATGCGCTCGGGGTTTACGCCGACGCCATCCGACAACTTATCCGCTATGCAGACGATTCTTTGACCACACTTGCGGTTTTGAGGACCTATAATGATGCTGAGCGCGAAATGCTGTACGCATTTGACGCGCTAGCCAGCTATTATGTACGTAAAAGTGCAGACAATTAGTATGCGCGTTTTTATCAGTGCGCTATTGCTTCTCTTCTTATTCTCGGCGCGCGCTGAGGCGGCAGTGTGTGAGGGTGGAGTGTTGCGAGACACTGCCGGAGGGCCGCCCACAGGAACGTGTACCTTGAATGCCGGCGCGAGCGGAGCCGATGTCACGTGTACCGGTACCGATCTCACGTCCGGCGGAACAAGTGTTGGTTCGTGCTCACTCGCACAGCAGCCGACCGGCGACCTCCTGCGTGACGGCGTATTTGGGTGCAGTGCAAACAGGTACGCAAATGTAGGCTCGCTCTCCGCCGTCGGGGGAGTGTTTGTGCCCGTGAATGATGCGGCTGTCACTCTTAACACCGGCTACCTCGTATACAAAGAGTGTGTCTTGGATGGCGTTATCGCTAAAATTAGCGAAGCTGCTCGGACAGACTTGGTAAGCACTGTCGCGCGAAGATTGAATGAGGGCAGAAATGGCCGACCATTATGGATTCGGAATGCCCACACCGAATACATTGTGAATCAAAATGACCGTGCGATGTTGGTCGGCGCAAGCCCACAATACACGCAAAGCATGTGTAGTCCCTACCGAGACACCATCGTCCGCGGCAACTTGATAAACTATGTGCGAGAAAAAAATAGCCCCAACTCTACCTTTGCATGTTCCTTTCCATCAGCTCTTGGCGACCAGCAAGCAATCCTCGATGGGAGCGGCGTAACAGAAGATAACGTCCTCGCATCTCTGCGTGCCGTTGTCGATAATAATCCACTTATTGACTCACTTGCATATCGCGAGTCACTAAACGGCATGAAGGCGGCAACGCAGTACATATTTGAAAAACAAATATCGAACGGCTTCTATCCCGTGACTAACGGAAGCGATAATCCTTTCAACGAAACGGTTGAGACCCCCGCCTACCTCGTCTCGCAAGGCGCCGAGCAGGTATATACATCAGGCTTCCGCTGCCTCGAAGGCGCAGACGAATTGAGTGAGGTATGCGCACCCATGTTTAGCGCCATGATTCCAGAAAGTTTCAATAATGGATTCTATTCGATGACGCAAGCCCAATCCGGTCTTCCTTCATATGTGAGCCGCATGGTGAGTGAAGCGTCGGCGGCTGTTCGTTCGGAAGCGGTGAACGCCGCGCTCAATGTACTCCTGACCACTCGACAATTTGAATTTGCATTTAGACAAGCAAAAGAAGCGTCGGCAAACATTCTCGCGAATGCCATTAACCGTCTCCGCACAGTCGAGCGCAGCTGCTGGGAACTTATCATTCCTCGCGTTTGTGCGAGCGGCTATGCTTCGAGCACCCGCACTTGCACAACCGCAGACGGCACCCGCCTCCAAATCGCAACATCAACGCAATTCTCGCAAGCCATCATCGATGCACAAATGGCGCCGATTGTCCGAAACGTTGCAACTGAACTTCAGGCTTCGACAGCAACATTGCAAGAGCTCGATAGACTCATCGCCGATGTCACCAACGCTAATTCAGCGGCGAACCAGCGGGCGGCGCTTTCGCGCCTTGACCAACTCGTCGCCCCAAACGCACGACTCCCTGATTGTTCCCCGCAGAAAACACTCCACAGTGCGGGCGATGTGCAGTGCGCAAACAGTCAGCGCGACGATCTCAATTCCGCGCTCGGTCTTCTCATCGAAAATACCGTCCGCGATTGGGGAGATTCAACCGACCCAAATGTCGGCTGGTGCAATGTAAATAATCCTTCAACTCTTGAGAGATGGATTAATGCGTGGAGGATATAAACTAATATGCTGTCTCTTTCATCTTTTAAGAAACGCCTGCAGCATGTGCTTGTCCTTGGCATCATACTGTCATGTCTTGCCGTACCGACAGTACTTAATGCTCAGTTCGAAACTGGAATTCCAGGGACAGATATAGTAAACCCGGGAGGTCCCGGTGTTGGCTCGTCTGGCTCATCTTGGAGCGGCTGTGACTCGTGGTGGAAGCCATTGGTTAGGCCGATAGACTGCCTTCTCGCTCCAGGCATTGTTGCGATATTCGGCGGCGTCATTATGGGAGTGAGTGGCATGGCGCTCGAATTTTCGGGCTATCTTTTTGATATTCTCGTGAGCACGTTTGTCGTCGCTTTCGCTGGCACGCTCGGCAGTTTAGGCATGATTGACGGCATTCATACCGGCTGGACGGTGCTTCGGGATATTTCAAATATTGTCATCATCGGCATGTTCACCTTTATCGCCATTTCTATCATCATCGGCAACCACACGTTTGGCGAAAAGAAATTAGTGGCCAAAGTGTTAATTGTCGCAATTCTGATTAACTTCAGTCTTCTTTTTGCCAAAATTATTATCGATGCCTCAAACTTTTTTGCCTGGCAAGTATATAAAAGCATGGCGCCGCCAGGCTCTGGTGACGGCATCGCGCGCGGACTTATAGCAGCAGGCACTGGAGCAAACATCTCCGGAAAGTTCTTAAAGCTAACTAATGCTACGTCACTATTTAAGGTTACCTCTGACTCTATACAAGCAAACGCCGAAACAGGGTATGCACTAACCAATTTCCTTGGGTGGAGCACGATTAAAGGCGTTGCAAAAGGAGTTTTCTTCGCGATTGTCGCAAGCGCACTTCTTTTGGCCGCTGCGGGCGTCCTTCTCTATGGTTCCTATCTGATTGCGGCTCGCGGAGTGCTTCTTGTGTTTCTTATGCTGGTATCTGCGCTCGCGTTCGCCTCATACCTTGTGCCCAGCCTCTCTGATGGTGAGTACGGCTGGAAAACCTGGTGGAAATCGCTGATTAATGCCGCTCTCTTTGGCCCCCTTCTCATGCTTCTTCTCTATGTGTCCCTCGTCATTTTGACGCCGATAAACGAGAGGGTTCAGGGGCACTCACTCTCTAATGTGCTCTCAAACCCATCAGCAATGCAGCAAGCTAGTAACGACTGGCAGATTATTATTGTCTTCATTTTCGGCATAGGAATGCTGTATGTGTCGCTTAAAGTTGCGAATTCCTTTTCCGGAAGAATTGCAGGGTTCAGTGTTGCGGCAGGCGCAGTAGGGAAGGCAGGAGGACTTGCACTGGGAGGAGCCGGGGCCTTGAGCCGTCAGACGCTTGGCTGGAGCGCAACAAGGTTTGCCCAATCGCGCGCTGGCCGCGCACTGACCACGGCCCCTATCATTGGACGCCCTATGAGAACTGCCTTATATGGCGCAGCTACGGGAACGTATGATGCACGCAATGCCGTCGGCTTGAAATCGCTCTTTAAGGCCGCCGGAATGGGGGTTGGCGACGCAGCAAAAGATGGTTACCTCAAGTCATTAAAGGGCCGACAAAAGAAGATTAAAGAAACAGAGGCTGAACGCGTCGGGTTCTTTACTGCTAAAAACAAAGCAGAGAAAAAAATTGACGAGGCACACGCAGGCACACAGTCTGAATCGGACAAAATTAAAGGCCAATTGTCTGCTGACCAGAAGAAAAGGGAGGACGCCGGAAAGGTTCGTAGCGAGGCCGCTAATGAGGCCGGCGACCTGACGGTGAAGGCACACAATCTTCTAAAGAAGAAGGCCCAGGAGGATGGGTTCCCTGAGCCGGCATTTACAGAAGAGCAAACACTCAGCGAAACAAAAGTTCATATTGAAGAAGCGCGGAGAGTGGCAATGGAGCGCGGCGATGATTCTGCAGCAGAGGAGCTTCGGGTAATTGCGGAGCGAATGGGCACGCTCAGCAAAACAATTGAAGACGCTGATAAAACTATTGCTACGCTGGATTCTTCGACCGCCGAAAATAACAGAAAGCTTGGAGAACTTAAGCCTGAGCTTGAACGAAATAAGGCCGCATTTGAAAAACAGAATGAGAAGGGTGGGACGCGAGACAAAATGCTGCAGGATTACCAAGCAAGTATTGGTAAAGAGTTCTATGCCACATTACTTGGCGATCGAATGCTATCGAGAGAAATTGCAGCGGACGTCATTAAAGATGTTAAAAAATCCCCACACGAAAAAGAGTCTGAGAAATTAATGCATCTTTTGGAGCATCTGGGGCAACATGGGTCACACGACGCACACCCAACCCCCGCAGCGCCGGCTACTGCGCACCCTCCCGCAGGAGGCGGAAAGCCTGCAGCAGCTCCCTCAGGAGGAGCTCATCACTAGGAACATATGGACGCCAACATTCAAAAAATAATCGCGGAGCAGTTTCAAAAACTGCCTCCAGCAGTACAAAAAGCCATCGCCTCAGGAGAAATTAAAGAAAAATTCCAGAAACTTGTTGCAACGCACAAATTACACCTCGATCAATGGGAAAGTATTGAAAACCTGATTCTGCTAACAATTCTCGGCGTGCATCCACCGCAAGAGTTGCCGGAAAAAATCGTAGAAGAGTCTGGGCTGGCATCTGATGCTGCTAACAAACTCGTAGAGGACGTGGCTCTTTTGATTTTCAAACCAATTCGCGAAGAATTGGAGCGCGAGCTCGGCGCACCACAGGCAAAAGAAGAGGAGATGAGTGACATGGACAAGCTTCGGCAAGACGTGCTCGCACAGAAGCCGGTGGCCGCTCCCGTAAAGGCGGCGACGCCCCCGGCTCCGCCACCAACAGAAAAAATCCCGCGCGCACCAGCCTCGGGAGCATACGTCCCCGGACAAACAAGTGTCGAGCGCGCGAGCGTTGTTGATGACCCGTATCGCGAAGCTCCGCTTTAGTGCGTGGTATCATAAATGCCACTCCGGTGCGCGGGGAGAGCAGCGCTTTCTACTATGCAGTTTCAAGTGCCACAGTTTATCGAGATGGAGGACAAGATTTTTGGTCCTCTTACCTTTAAGCAATTTGTCTACATCGCCGGTGGGGCAGGGCTCTCCTATCTTCTGTGGCGCATCTTTCCATTCATCGTCGCAGTACCTCTTATTATTGCAGCCGCAGGTTTTGGCGCGGCACTTGCTTTCATGCAATACAATGGGCGACCGTTCATTCTCGCGCTCGAACACGGTTTTTACTTTCTCCTGAGATCAAAACTCTACCTCTGGAACAACGAGCGTAGAGAGAGAAACAAGGTGTCGGAGCGTGAGAAGAAAAACGCCTCCCGAAATCTCGGTGATTTATATATCCCTCACTTATCCGAGAGTAAACTGCACGAACTCGCATGGAGTCTCGATATAAAAGAGAAAATTGCAGCCGGGATTGCGAGCGAGAACGACAGAGAAAATATGGCTCCCGAGTCTGAGCTCGTCGCTCCCGTGCGAACTGCGCGCGGCGCCTTGATACAATAGCGCTATGGAACGAACCTCAGCCGCACCGAAAGCGAGTAACAAGGCAACGCAAGACTTCGTTCCTATTCGCGAAGTTCGCGACGGGGTAGTCGTATTGCGCGATGGCGGATTGCGCGCTGTTCTCCTTGCGTCATCCTTGAACTTTGCTCTCAAATCAGAGGACGAGCAGACGGCATTCATAGTTCAGTTCCAGAGCTTTCTCAATTCGCTCGACTTCACGTGCCAGATTTTTGTGCAATCGCGCATGCTCGACATCCGACCCTACATAGCCACGCTTGAAGTACAGTACAAAAAACAAATGGACGATTTGATGCGTATTCAAATCCGCGAATACATAGGATTCGTGAAAAGCTTCACGGAAGCAGCGAATATCATGACCAAGAACTTTTTCGTGGTCGTACCATATTCACCGGTCGCACTTAAATCTAATGGGGGCATTTTGAGCAAGTTGCCCTTTGGCGGTGGAAAAGCGAACGCGGAAGAAGAAAATCGAACCTTTGAAGAACAGGTCTCGCAGCTGGAACAGCGCATCTCTATCGTGCAGCAGGGCCTTGTGCGCACTGGGGTGCGAACGGTTCAGTTGGGAACTGAAGAAGCAATTGAGTTGTTATACAAAATGTTTAACCCTGGCGAAGAGGGGAAACCTATGCCTGTTCCTGATTCACAAAAGAAGTGAATAGACGGCCACGACAAGAAAAAAACAGGTACAATGAACGGCATCAGCGTTTACGCCGAGCGCTTTTTGTATGGCACTCTTCGACTTCTTAAAGAAAAAAACGCCCGTAATGGACGTGCTGCCTGTTTTGCCTGAGGAAATTTACCGTACTGGGGTCTTAGACCTGCAAGACGTCATCGCACCGCATGCACTTCGCATCACGCCGCGAGAACTTGATCTTGGAGAAAAGATTGCGCGCACGTTCTTTGTGATTTCATACCCCCGCTTCCTCACAACCGGATGGTTTGCGCCGATTATCAACATGGACAAAATCATCGACATCTCGATTTACATCCACCCAATGGACACGAACGAGATGCTCAGAAAATTCCAAAAGAAGGTTGCCGAGGTGCAGAGCCAGATAGCGTCGCGTGAAGAAAAAGGGATGGTGCGTGACCCGATGCTCGATACCGCATATTCAGACTTGGAACAACTACGTGACTCCCTGCAACAGGCTCAAGAAAGAATGTTCGAAGTGGGGCTCTATATGACGATTTATGGCTCGACTCGCGAAGACGTGGACAAAATTGAGACTGAAATTCGCTCAATTCTTGAATCCCGCCTCGTCTATATTCGCCCCGCGCTGTTTCAGCAAGAACAAGGGTTCAGAAGCGTACTTCCTTTGGCAAACGATGAGCTCAACGTGCACACCAAACTGAATTCGGCGCCACTCTCCTCGATTTTCCCATTCATTTCATTCGACCTCACCTCTGATCGCGGTATTCTCTATGGCGTCAATCGCCACAATTCATCGCTCATTTTGTTTGATAGGTTTTCTTTGGAGAACTACAACTCGGTCACGTTCGCGAAATCAGGTTCTGGAAAGAGCTACACAACCAAGCTCGAGATTCTGCGTACCCTCATGTTCGATGCCGAAGTTATCGTCATCGACCCTGAGCGTGAGTACGAATATCTCGCAACGACGGTCGGAGGACGCTATTTCAATATTTCACTCTCCTCGGAACACCACATCAATCCATTTGATTTGCCTATCCCACGTGAGGACGAAAACCCTTCCGATGTCTTGCGTAACAACATCATCACCCTCGTGGGACTTTTTCGCATCATGCTCGGCGGGCTCACTCCAGAAGAAGATGCGATTATCGACAAAGCAATCACCGAGACATACGCCTTGAAAGACATTACGCCGGATGCCAACTTTGCATCTATCGAGCCGCCACTTCTTTCAGACTTTGAGCTCGTCCTCTCGGGAATGGAGGGGTCTGATTCTCTCGTCTCACGTCTTTCAAAATACACCAAAGGAACGTGGTCAGGCTTTATGAACCGTCCGACGAACGTCGACATGAACAAAAAGCTTACTGTCTTTTCCGTTCGCGATATGGAGGACGACTTGAAGCCGGTTGCCATGTACATCATTACGCACCACATTTGGACGACCGTGCGAAAAGAGCTCCGAAAACGCCTTCTCGTTATTGATGAGGCGTGGTGGATGATGCGCTCACAAGACACAGCGTCATTCTTGTTCTCTATCGCGAAGCGCGGACGAAAATACTTCCTCGGTATTTCCACTATCACGCAAGACGTTTCCGACTTTCTTAACTCTCCGTATGGAATTCCGATGATTACAAACTCATCAATTCAGATTCTTTTGCGCCAGTCACCAACATCAGTTGATCTTGTGCAGCAAACATTTAAGCTTTCCGACGAAGAGAAATATCTTCTTCTCGAATCCGATGTGGGGGAGGGGATTTTCTTTGCGGGCTTGAAGCACGTCGCCATTAAAGTCATCGCTTCGTACACAGAAGACCAAATTATAACGTCAGACCCCTCACAAATTCTTGCGATTCGAAAGGCGAAGCAGGACCTCGAGGCCACGCAGACGGAGCAGTTGGAGTCTGCCGCGCCTCAAAAGACGCGCGAGGCAGCAGCTATTCTCGCCTCTATTCCTATCGGCGCCGCAGGAGAAACGGCGCCTGCGCGGCCACTTCCACAACCAACTAATGTGCCGCCTCCGAGCCCCGTCGAAATGGTTATGGGGGCCGCCGCTTCACCCACTCCTCCCGCGCCCTCCCCAACACTCTCTCCCGCTTCAATTCTTGAGCGTCCTGAATCTCACGTATGATTCGTTTCATCATTTCGATACTTCTCTTATTTCCTGCAACATCATTTGCACAGCTCGCCGACCGCCTCACAATCGAAATGCAGCCAGCATTCCCCCAGAGCAATACGCCACTTTCGTTCACGGTGCGCAGTTATTCAATGGATTTAAGTCGCGCAACAATTACTTGGTATGTGAACGGCACACGTCTCACAGAGGGGGAAGGGGAGACTAAAGCGCTCGCCACAACCGGGGCACTCGGAACAAAAACAACTATCACCGTCGAAGCAACTGGTGAGAATGGAGAGTCGCTTACTGAAACACGTGTCATTCGCCCCGCCGAAGTTGACCTGCTCTGGGAAGCGGACTCCTATGTGCCTCCTTTCTATCGCGGCAAACGCCTTGCATCTTCCGGTTCTCCCGTTCGTGTGGAGGCGATTCCTCGTCTTGTTCGCGAAAATGGGGCTCTTATGCCAACAAGCGACATTATATTTACTTGGAGAAAAAATGATGCCATCGTTGCATCTGCTTCTGGTCGCGGCAAGTCTTCAGCGACATTCCAAGGTCCTGAACTTTTCGGTGCTGACACGATAACTGTGGAGGCGGCTACACGTGACGACACTATGATTGCTGCGGCTTCCGTTCTCGTTCGCTCCACCGAACCGTTTGTTACCTTGTACCAAAACCACCCGCTCTTTGGCACCTTGTACCATCGCTCCATTCCGGCCGAGTTTAACTTCTCAGACTCTGAAAGCACGTTCGTTGCTTCCCCCTTCTTTGCAAGTGCGCGCAGCGCCGATGATCCGCGCCTCCGTTACGCGTGGCGCGTGAACAGGACACTCATTGCAGCAGATCCAGAAAGTCCATCGCGAATCACACTCGGGGCAGAGGGGTCCGATGGCGTCGCCCGGGTGGAACTTTCCCTCACGCACGCAACGGACTATCTGATGGAAGCGACAGGATTGTGGCGAATCGTATTAAACGACGGCCTTGGCGCCGTAGGCAACGATATTTTTGGCCCGGCACAATAACTATGAACATAGACAAAGCAGTACGCACAGCCACCATAACGCTCCTTGTCATACTAGTAGCAGGACTCGGCGGGTGGTATTGGTATTTACGTTCACAGGGCGCTTCACTCGACGGCCAGTCCGCTGCGCGCGGGCTCGGCGACCCGACGCCTTCATTTGCAAATGGTGCGGGAAGCACATTTGAGAACATCGTACAGGGCCTTGGATTCCAAAAGGACGCCCCGATACCGGAGACAAAAAAACCGCCGCGCCTTTGGCGCGTACTTGCGACCCCCGGCGCGGGGCACGGATTCATTTCTGGAGCTACCTCCACGCGACTCAGATTTATTGAGCGCTCTACTGGTTATCTATTTGAAACTGATGTCGAAAGTGGCGTAACGACTCGCCTCACGAGCGCCCTCATGGCGCAAGTATATGAAGCACATTTTTCTGGCACAGGCTCTCCCACTATCGAACGGCTTGATGGCGAACAATTAATTGCCTCGTCGCTCTTGTATCGCGCGAGTACGACGGGAGCGTTTGGAGATGTTGCCGAGCACTCGTTTAGCGCCGTGCGCGCAATTACTTCACACCCTATAAAAAATGAAGTTCTCACGACAGTTGACGATGGGAGTGGCATCGCGCTTATTCGCTCTCTGTGGGATGGCACAAAGCCGACTCGCATATTTACTTCGGCGCTCAAAGATTGGCGCGTACATTGGCTCTCAGACGATGCGCTTATTGTTTCGGAGGCTGCGGCAAGCGGTATCCCAGGGAGCGCGTATCGTGTCTCAGGAGGAGGCCTTACATCAATCGTTCGCAACATTCCCGGGCTCACAATATTGCCCCGCGCGAACTCCGCGGCGATTCTAATTGGCGCCGACGATGGAACGGTCTCAATAGGAGTGCGTGGCAGCGCTGCAAGCTCAACTGTAGTGCTTCCCATTCGTACCGTTCCCGAAAAGTGCGTCTGGGCGCCAGGTAAAGACTTGGTTGCCTACTGCGCCGTTCCGCAGCGCATTACCTCTCAACAATTCTTGAACGATTGGTACCGCGGCAACATTCATACGACGGACACTTGGTGGAAGGTGATTGTGGGGAACGCGACGGCAGAACAGCTTCTTCCCCCGGGCGACGACCAGCTGGATGTAGAAAAGCCCGTTATCAACGACGCGGGTGAGTACATTTCATTCAGGAACGCGTATGATAAGTCAGTGTGGGTCTTAAGAATTACTGAGTAGTATGCCAACGACAAAATTTATCCCCCTATCAGGGTCAGAGGTGTCAAAGGTGGAACTCGCGCCTTTTATGACGAAGGCTTTTTCTGAGAGTTCAGATCTCGCAACGTTTGTAAACGCCATGTTTCTCGCCGCCATCGGAATTGGAGCGATGCTTGCCGTGCTACAGCTGGCAAGAGCAGGATTTCTCTACATGGGGTCCGACATGTGGCACAAAAAGGAACAGGCAAGACATTTGATGCAGGACGCGGTCGTAGGGCTCTTGATTTTGATGGCAGTCTGGCTTGTCTTGAGCCAAATTAACCCACAACTTTTGAATCTCGACGTTTTGAGAGGTATTAAAAGTCTCCCAGCAGGAGGCGGCGCTGCGCCGTCGAGTGGCAATCCGACTGGGGGTGGCGCAGGCGGCACGCAGGAACAGCGAGATGCTGAATGCGGAGCATTTGGGAACTGCCCTTAAACTCAGTCTCTTTCTAAGCACCTGACTACGCCACGTACCGAATAACCACTCGTCGGTCGCGCCTTTCTCCTTGTGATTCAGTCTTTATATTCGGCGCACCCTGCAGTGTCGTGTGCACAATGAGTCGCTCGTATGCGCTCATAGGCGACATCTCAACGTCGTATTGGAACGAGCGGGCGCGCTCTGCCATCATAAGTGCCTTCGTCTGCAAATCTTTAATCTGCTTCGTGCGGTAATCGTTGACATCGACAAGAAAGTGCGGGGCATCCTCGTGTGGGGCCGGCTCATTCCCCCCTACCGGACGCATCTTTTTCTCAACCATCTTCTTTACCAGGTAGTCGAGCGCCTGCACCGTATCGCCGTGCATACCAATAAGGGCGCGCGGGTCGTCCGCTTTAATAGAAAAGATAGTCTGACCTGCCACTTCCTCACACACAATGCCGTTGTGAGGCGCTCCTGTCATTTTCAGAAGCTCCGTTAGTACTTTCTCTGCAACTTCATGTACAGATTCCATGAGGGAGACTCTATCACTCTTCCCGAACGTATCCAAATTGGCGACATTTTTACACCTTTCCGCCGTCAAAACGGCGTCCGGACACAAATTCCTGCAGAATCATAAACGTATTGCTCGTCACCCAGTACAGTGCAACAGCCGCAGAAATAGTGTACGCAATAACAGCAATCATGACGGGAAGGACGTAGCGCATCTGTATATCCATACTGCGCGCCAAATCGGACCCAAACGAAACCGGACCCTCATGGGGTTTTCGCGGCCCCATAGAGAGCCGTGCTTGTATAAGCTGAGTAACGCCTGCGAGGACCGCGAGGACAACATTTCTCCCTCCCATGTCAACAATGCCTAGGAAATTCATATTCACGGTAGGGGGCACCGGCACAAATGAATAGAGGTACGTGGCATCGACTTGCGGAAGGCCCCCTTTAAAAAACACCCAGTAGAGTCCAAAAAGGATTGGAAGCTGCAGGAGAATGAGAAAGAAGCTTGAGAACGGGCGGATTCCTTTTTCTCGATACAGGGCAAAAATCGCGCGCGCTTGTTCCTCTTGCTTGTCTTTAAACTTTTCTTTGAGGGTCTCAATTTCGGGAGCAACTTCTTTCATTGCTATCTGGGTCTTTACTGCCTGTCGCGAAAGGGGGAATAGAATAACACGAACAGCAATCGTGAGAAGAACAACCGCGAGTCCGACATCGTGGAGAGGAACAACGTCAACAAAATATATGAGTCCGTTGTAGAGGGGGGTATAGACGACTGTATTAAACGCCGTTGAGAACATTCCGGCCATTCTACCGCGGGGAGAGGCTTTGAGCTACTGAGCCATTTTTTCTACAAGTGTACGCAGTTCTTCTACAACCTCCTTATAGCTGATGAGAAGCGCCGGCTTTTTAATGTGAATCACAAACAGCCCTGGTTTCGCAACGCCACGAAACGCCGCTCGTGTGCGACGTCTCATCCGATTGCGATCCACTGCTTTTCCGACAACCTTCTTAGAAATGCTGCAGGAAAATCGTGTCTCCTTCCGGGGAGAGGGAAGGCGTTGGAGTGTAAAAAGCCGCCCGGATACCACTTTCTCCGGCCTAAGCACGTGTTCCTGGTGAGATAACCCAGAGCGCATTGAGAGAACTAGAGCGCGAGGCGTGCCCGACCCTTGCGGCGACGTCGTGCAATCACCCGGCGGCCATTCTTTGACTGAAGTCGCACTCGAAAGCCGTGCGTTCGCGCACGCTTCTTCTTTTTTGGCTGGTATGTTCTTCGCATGGCGGGACTATACCTCGAATATGCGCGGGCGACAAGACCGCCGGCGCGCCGTCCTTGAAATTACTTGTCCCCACAGTTCTCCACAGGATGTTCACATATCGCACGAAATGAGGATGGGCTATGCAGGAAGAAACGAACACGTATACTATGCAGACTTTCTCGTGCGTATGTTCTTCTCTCCCTACATTAAATCCACTTCTCTATGATGACGAATCGTGAGCTGTGGCAGAACGCGCTTGTTCAAATTGAGCTCGGCACGTCAGAGACCTCATTCCGCACCTGGTTTCGTGGCACTGATATCGTAGGACGCGACGGGGGAACGGTAAATGTTGCCGTCCCTAGTAAAATCGTCAAAGAATGGCTTTCCGACAAGCACCATAAGCTTATTTTGGGCATTTTACGTACCCTCGACAGCTCAATTCGGGCCGTTGAATACTCCGTCCATCGAGCGGTGTCGGCTGAGCGAAAAACACCAGCTCCTGTCACTCAAAACGCAGCTTTAGACCTCCAGTCGCTCTATATAGACAAGCGCGACAACCTAAACCCTCGCTATACCTTTGACACCTTTATCGTCGGCCCCTTTAACCAGCTAGCACACGCAGCGGCAAAGGCCGTCTTAGAGCGTCCCGGCCTCACCTACAACCCCCTTTTCATCTACGGCTCGACCGGGCACGGAAAAACGCACCTGATTCAGGCTGTTGGTAACTTTTTCAAGAAGAACCATCCAAATAAGAAGGTGTTTTACGTTACCTCAGAGCGCTTTACGACAGATTACATCAACGCTGTTCGCGCCGGGCGGGCAAACGGCTTTAAAGACCAGTACCGTCAGTATGACGTTCTCATCATGGACGACATTCAGTTCATAGCGGAGCGCGAAAAGACACAAGAAGAGCTTTTTCACCTCTTTAACGCACTCCACGATAACAATAAGCAAATAGTGTTTTCCTCCGATAAACACCCTAACCTACTCCCGGGGTTTGCTGACCGCCTCAAAGGACGGTTCGCCGCCGGCATGATTGCAGAAATTCCTGAACCAGATACTGATTCGCGAATATCCATCATAAAAGCAAAAAATGATCAGTTGGGATTTAGTATTCCTGACGACATCATTACGTATATCGCCGAAAATGTTCGGGGAAATATTCGTGAGCTCGAAGGGGTGCTCAATATGATTATCTGTCGCTCACAATTGAAGGGGAAGACAATATCCCAGGCGGATGTTCGCTCTCTCATCAAACACAACATTCGTCCAAATAAGGGTATTTCTATGGAAGAAGTTGTCCGTAGAATATCTCAGTACTATGAAATTCCTGAAAAAAGCATCTATGAGAAGACGAGAAAAAAAGAAGTGGTGAAGCCACGTCAAATAATCATGTATATCCTCCGAGAGGAATTCAGTATTTCATATCCCTCAATTGGAGAGAAGCTTGGTGGACGAGATCACACCACTGTTATCCACTCCTGTGAAAAAATTAAAGATGAGATGAAGAGAATCCCATCACTCGAACAGGAAATTGAACATGTGCGTTCACTTGTGCACTCTTGATATGGGGAAAACTACTGTATACACAGTGTGTACGACAATGAACAGTGGTGGGAATACAATGTTTCTAAAAAAATTTAAAATATTTTCAACTACACCAACACTTCCTTCATCACTATTCCACACCCATACTGTGTATAGAAATATGGCGTATCTACTAACTTTTCTCACCCTATCCACATATTCCTCAACATAATAGTAGTAATAAGTATTGAATTACAAATATGTTATTCACAATTCAGAAAGATAAACTTCTCCACGCAATTTCAATTATTGAGCGTGTCGTTGGTAAAAAAGAATCCCTACCCGTACTTTCTTGTGTCCTGCTTGAAGGCGGGAAAGATTTTTCCGTACGCGCAACAAATCTTGAATCTGGTATTCAAGTTGTTATTCCTATGGAGATTAAAGAAAAAGGGATGATAGCGGTTCCGGTCGTCGTTTTTCACCAAACTTTAAAATCTATTATTGGGGAAAAGGTGGTTCTAAAAGTTGAGGGGGGAAATCTACTTATCGAATCAAAGGGGAGTAAAACACTTATAAAAGCAATTCCACATAATGAATTTCCCCCACTCCCTAATATTGAGAGTAAAAATGGTGTGGATATTTCGCGCTACAGCCTTCTTTCAGCACTCCAGTCAGTCGTCTATGCCGCGTCTCCATCAATGATTCGACCAGAGCTTGGGAGTGTGTTTATCTCAATTCATAAAGAGAGGATACTATGTGTCGCGACAGATTCTTTTCGTCTTGCGGAAAAATCAATTCAACAGAAAAATCCTACCGAGGCAGAATTTCTTATCCCCCTCAAGCATGTAACAGAGCTTATTCACATACTTGAGCGAACGCCCGATGAGAAAGTAACCCTGGTAAGTGAGGAGTCACAGTTTGTACTACGTGGCCAAGGTGTAGAATTTACGTCTCGAATAACGGACGCGCAATTTCCTAACTATAAGGAGATTCTGCCTAAAGTTTTTTCAACGGAAGCAACTCTTTTAAAGAGTGATTTTTCGGAGATGCTCAGGAAGGCACGTGTTTTTTCTGGATCAGAGCAGCGCGTTGGACTCCATGTATATCCTAAGAAAAAAGTATTTGACGCAACGGCTCAGAGCGCAGCGATTGGGGAGATGTCAGATTCTATAGATGCCGCACTTACTGGAGACGACGTAGATATAAATTTCAATATCGGCTACCTAGCAGACGGACTTTCAAGTATCGAGTCGGATTCGATTACTCTTGGGTTTTCTGGCCCGGGGCGGCCACTCGTCATTCGAGGAGCATCGGACCAGAGCTTTACGTATCTGGTTATGCCTCTCAATAGATAGGGCTATTCAACTATAAAACTTGAGGCGCTCTCTCGGACACCAAATGCTCCTTCGGCAACCGCGGTGATGGTCCAGACCCCCGTGCGTGGAGGGGTAATTGTTATTTGAAACGGCGAAGCGTCCGACGTGCCTGCGGGAGAGCCATTCAAATAATACGTGACGCGCTGAATTGAGAGCGAGGAAAGGTATTCTACCGCGGCAGTTATCGGTGTCCCCGCTGAGAAGCGCTCTCCAGGGTACGGAGACGCAATAGCAAAATCCATTGTCTCTGTCTGAGCCCCGGGCGTTGTTGAGGCGCCGTTCAGCCATGCTTGCACAGGATATTCCCAGAATGCGTACTGAGCATCGCCACGTGAACTTCCTCCTGCCCGTGGATTACCCTTCGGTACCCAATGTAGTATTTCATGAACTCCCTGTGACGGGTCTGTATTCCAGTTCCCACGAAGAACAGGAGGGAGCGATTCTGGATTTGGTTCTGGCGCAGGGGGAGTGAATCCTTCTGATGGGTATTTGGTCACGGCGTAGCGCATAAATTCATTCCAAATCGGTGCGACTATAAATCCAGCAACGCGCTTTTCCATCGCGCTATTGTCGTTATTTCCTGCCCAGGCGCCTGCGGCAATTGAAGGGGTGTAGCCCACTATCCATGTATCACGATAATCATTAGTAGTGCCTGTTTTTGCGGCTGTTTTATGTCCTGGAATAACAAGCGCTGAATCAGTCCCGAACGCAGGCGCGCGCGCAGTATTATCAGAGAGCACGTCACTCACTGTTCGTGCTACCTCCACCGTCACAACGCGCGTCTTTTTTTCTTCATATGATTCGAGTGGTGTTCCCCCAGCGTCGACAACCGAGAGTATTGGGGTGACTGGATGCAACACACCATCGTTTGCATACCCTGCGTACGCCCCGACCATTTCCGTTAGCGTTACTTCGCCACCACCAAGCACGAGCGTGAGTCCATAGAGCCCTTTCTCTCCCAGTGTCGTAATTCCCATACGTGAGGCCATGTCGAGTGCTCGGTCGAGTCCGACGAGGTACAGCGCTTTCACGGCAACGACGTTTACTGATTGTGCCAAGGCGTCACGCAGTGTCATCGGACCACGAAACATGTCGTCATAATTTCCCGGCGAGTAACAATCGTCATGCGTTTCGAAGTCGTCTACTCGGCAATGGGTTGTGAACTGTGTTTTAAGGTCAAAGAGCACGGTCTCAGGCGTATATCCGAGTTCAAATGCGGCAGCGTAGACGAATGGTTTAAATGAAGAGCCTGGCTGACGCTTTGCTATGGCAACGTTTACTTTTCCATCGATATCCTCATCGAAGTATCCACGAGAGCCAACCATTGCAAGAATTTGCCCGGTTTTAGGATCGGTAGCGACGAGCCCGGCATTTTCTGCATTAAAGTTTTTCTCATTTTCAAGCGCCTTTCGCGTCACAATTTCTTCAGCTTTTTTCTGGAGGTCATAGTCAAGCGTGGTGATAACGCGAAGTCCTCCGTTTGAAACGGCGTCCGCTCCATACTTTTCTTCAAGATACTCGCGGACATAAAATACGAAGTGGGGCGCTTTGATTCCCGCCTCTCTCACGTCTCGGAACTCAACGACTTCTTCCTGCGCAGCACGCTTCTCCTCCTCACTAATCATTCCGACAGCTTGCATGCGCTCAAGCACAAGATTTTTGCGGGCATCGAGTAAATTACGTTTGTTACCGTAGGGAGAATAGCGCGTCGGTGCCTGGGGAAGTGCGGCAAGGTATGCGGCTTCGCCGAGGGTTACATCTTTGGCAGCTTTTCCAAAAAAATATCGGCTTGCTTCCTCGATTCCATAAATGGTGCCCCCGTAGGATGTCTCATTCAAATAGATTTCGAGAATGCGATCCTTAGTCGCAACTTTCTCAAGTTTTAAGGCCAAGACCCACTCTTTCATTTTTCGAATGATTGTTTTGTCTTGCGTGAGAAGTGTGTTTTTCACTACTTGTTGCGTGATGGTAGAGCCGCCCTGGCCACTCAATAGGTCTCCTGATGTTAAGTTCGCCCAGACGGCGCGCGCGATTGAAAGAGGGCGGATTCCTTTATGTTGATAGAACGTATCATCTTCAATCGCAACGGTCGCGTTCCTAATAAAGGGCGAGATGTCCGAGAGCGGGACTGCGGTTCGGCGCATCGCACCATGCACGTCATAAAGAAGAATATTCCCGGTTCGGTCGAAGATTTTTGTCGACTCTGCGACTCTGCGATTTTGGAAGCTCTCGACTGATGGGACGTTCACAACGATTGCCCACGTAATAAATGCCCCCACCATTGCGGCAACAATAAGCCCGATTGTTTTTGCGGCAGTAAAATAATGCTTACCCGCTACCGCATGTATGCGCCCGTGTAGTTTTCGTAAGACCATGTGGTGTACCTCGTAAGGATTTTATTGAACTATAGCGTTTTCATCGTGTGTGCGCTAGGTGTGTTACGCCAAGAGCGATAGCGTCGTACTCATCATCGTGCTCAATTTTTTTCTCAATTTTGAGAAGTGCATGGAGCATGCGTGCGACGCCCTTCTTGTCAGATTTTCCCCAGCCTGTTGTCGCGGATTTAACTTGCGCTGGAGTATATTCCGAGAGAGAAATGCCCGCGCGCGCGGCAGCATACGTTAGCGCACCTCGCACCTCGGCAACGTGCATCGCCGTTTTCTGATTTGAATTAAAGTAGAGGCGCTCAAGTACAAGCGCCGATGGCTCGTATTTCTCAATTAACGCTGCACACGCATCGACGACTTCTTTGAGACGTTCGGGAAACGTGGACTCAGGCGAAGTCTCGATGCATGTAGAATATACGACGATCTCACGCCCGCCTTCTTTCTCTAAGATGGCCATTCCACAGCGGCCGTATCCAGGATCTATTCCGAGCACTCTCATCGCCCAATCGTATCATTCCGCGTTCGTGTAGACCTCTTGTACGTCATCATGTGCGTCAATCTGCTCCATGAGTTGCATGAGAGCCACATCATCCGCGTCCGTAAGTGATACTGTCGTTTTTGGAACATAGCCTCCAATGGTTTTTTCAAATGCCCAGGCGGCACTTCCGGGAGAGGCAAGCGGAATGCCATTTTTAGACAGAAGGTGTTTTATTTCTTGCGCCGTTCGGTTTCGATTATCGGTAAGGGTGTCAATAAGAAGGGCAGATCCCCCTGGGCCGTACGCTTCATACAAAATGGATTCGAGCGTCGCAGTGTCAGGCGCGTCGCCTTTTTGTATTGCGCGCTCAATGGTGTCCTTCGGCATGTTTACCGCCTTTCCCGCATCAATAGCGGAACGAAGAGAGGCAGAGGAAAGGTCGCCATTAGCCTTCTTGGCTTCAATCGTGATGCGTCGTGACAATTTTGCCCACACATTCGATTTAGCAGCATCATTTGCCCCCTTTTGTCGCTTAATCTGTGCCCACTTGTTGTGTCCTGCCATAGTAGAAAGCACTATACCGAAAGATGTAGTGGTTCGGAAGAAGAGCTATAGTACCTGCCATGGATGTTTCAGCTATTATTCCGGCGCGCAATGAAGCTCCGCGCATTGAGCGCGTGCTATCGACACTTTTGGCGTATCCCGGCTTTCGTGAAGTGATTGTTGTTGACGATGGTTCCTCTGACGAAACAGCGCTTATTGCCGATAGGCTTGGAGCGCGCGTCGTGCGTACGGAAGGTGGAAAAGGGAAAGGGGCGGCAATGGACGCCGGGGCCTGCGCTTCACAGGGCAGTGCACTATTTTTTTGTGACGCGGACATTATAGGTCTCACCCATAACATTATTCGAGAAACCGTCGAGCCTGTTGTGCGAGGTGAATACGATATGTATATAGCGGCACGACGAAGTAAGGTGCGACATCTGGGGTTTGGTCTCACATTTTCGCCGCTTCTCGACGGGCAGCGAGCCGTAACACGTGATTTATGGTTCAGTGTTCCCGAGCGCTTCAGAAAAGGATATGAAATCGAGGTCGCGCTCAACCATGTTGGTGCACGCTCTCCAAAAGGCTTCCACTTTAAACATCACGACATTAGCCAAGTGCACAAAGAAGAGAAGCGAGGCTACCTACGCGGACGCTTGGCGCGCTACATGATGTATCGGGATATTGCACTTGCGAAAGTACGTCTCGCGCTCGAAATTCCGTAGTTACAAATTGAGCGATGGTTTTTTCTTAACCGCGAAGCCCAGGTGCTCTCGCCCTGTATCGGTTACCATGCGCCCCCGCGGAGTGCGCTCGAGGAGCCCAAGCTGCAGTAAATACGGCTCATTAACCTCTTCTATAGTTGCTTCTTCTTCCGAAAGTGCTGCGGCGAGTGTTTTGAGACCTACTGGCCCACCATCGAACTTCTCGATGAGGAGCGTAAGAAGGTCACGGTCAGTTTGATTTAGTCCCATTTCATCAATCTCGAGGAGCGCCAGAGCTTTTTTTACGGTCTTTGTATCGAGTGGTTCATTTGACACCTCGGCGAAATCTCGTGCTCGTTTAAGCAGGTAATTTGCAGTGCGAGGCGTCGCTCGGCTCCTTCCAGCAATTTCTTGAACAGATTCTGCGTCAACGGCTATACCAAGAATTTTTGCTGAGCGCGTCAGGATTTCAGCTATTTCTCCTTGTGTGTAGTAGGTAAGACGGAATGTGCCACCAGAGAATCGCGAGCGCAATGGGGCGGAGAGCATAGAAATTCGTGTTGTCGCGGCAATCAGGGTAAAGGGAGGTAGTTCGAGCTGTACGGTTCTTGCGGACGGGCCTTTTCCTATGACGATGTCGAGAACTCCAGCCTCCATCGCAGGGTAGAGCACTTCTTCAATTGCGCGATTCAAGCGATGTACTTCATCGATAAATAAAATGTCGCCGGGGGAGAGATTGGTGAGAATGGATGCTAGATCGCCGACACGTTCAATCGCAGGACCTGATGTAGTCCGAAGAGACGCGCCTATTTCGTGCGCGACTAGGTGCGCAAGCGTTGTTTTTCCTAAGCCGGGCGGACCGTATAAAAGGACATGTTCCGGTTGCTGGCTTCGTCCTTTAGCGGCGGATAGTAAAATCCGTAAATTCTCTTTGATGACGGCTTGTCCTACGTACTCAGACCATTCATGCGGACGCAGTGCTTGGTCAAGTGTTTTAGCGCTTATTTTATGCTCTTTTTTGGTATCGGACATAAGTGTTTATAAAGGACGAAATGTGTTGACAAATGTCCTATACGTGATACAGTGTCGGTCGCATTCAATAGCACGCAGAGGCGTGAAATTCGCAGTGATTCTGGGACGTTGCCGAGGATAGCGGTGGTACTCACTTTCGAGTGAGAGCACTGCCCTTCTCCTTAGGTTTTGCTCCTCTTTCATACCTTGAAAGCATCACTGCGAATTTCACGCCTTTTCGTATGTTCTGCTCGAACCCTACCACCGCGCATTAATTGTACAACCACTTTTCCTCACCTCGAAACAGAAAAAAAGTTTGGTCAATAAATGTTGTGTTATGAGAAGAGTGTGTCGTCTTTCAAGTTGACGACACGAGACAGTTCGTCGAACGAAGTTACTCCTTGGAGAACCTTTACGGCGCCGTCTTGCGCCATTCGTCGAATTTGCTGGTGTTTTGCTGCAACCCAGAGGTCACGTTCGCTTGAAGATTTTCGTATCGTCTCTTCAATTTCGCGGTCCATGAGAATGACCTCAACGACGCCGATACGCCCTTTGTACCCGATCCCACCGCACTTGTCGCACCCTTTTGGCTCCCATGCCGAGTCGCTCGAGGGAAGCCCTTCGGGATGAGGAATGTTGGTAAGAATTTTATCCATCGTCTCTTTTTCCTCACTCGTGAATGTATGGGGGACTCTACAGTGGTCGCACAGGCGACGGACGAGACGTTGCGCCATCGCGACAGTAACAGCAGCGCCCAAAATGTCAGCACTAATCCCCATGTCGATAAGGCGGGGGAAGGTTCCCGCAGCATCGTTGGTGTGCAGTGTTGAGAAGACGAGGTGACCGGTGAGAGAAGCATGCACCGCTGTCTCGGCGACTTCTTTGTCTCGAATCTCGCCCACCATGATGACGTCTGGGTCCTGACGCAGCGTCGAACGTAGTCCCGAGGCAAATGTGTAGTCTTTGGAGACCTGTGTCTGAACGATGCCAGGGAGGTGATATTCAATAGGGTCCTCGATGGTAACGATTTTAATGCCCGGGTCGTGTACCTTTCGAAGAAAGGCATAGAGCGTCGTCGTTTTTCCCGAGCCGGTTGGTCCCGTGTTCAGAATCATTCCGTTTGGTTTTGCAATCTCGCGCTCGAAAATATCCATCAAATACTTGTCAAAGCCCAATTTTTCCATGGGGAGCGCGATAGTCGATGGGTCGAGAATACGCATAACGATTGTTTCAGCGTACGCTCCGGGAAGAACGCTGGAGCGAATCTCAATCTCTTTGTCATTGACCACTATGGAAAAGCGTCCGTCTTGCGCAGCGTTTTTTATGTTCAGCTTGAGCCCGGAGAGCAGCTTGATGCGGGAAGAAATGAGTGCATAGGTGGCGTGATCGAAGGTGGTAATTTCCATGAGGACACCATCAAGGCGGTAGCGCATACGCACAATTGTGTCTTCAGGCTCCATATGAATATCAGACCCACCGAGCGCGAGGCCGCCGGCCATAATTGTCTCCAGAATTCGAGACACGCGGTGCGTGTCTTTCGTGCTCGAATGCTTTGCAATTTCAGCCTTGACGTCAGCGACCACTCTAATAGTCGCAAGCATTTGTTGAATCGTTTCATTTGAGAGCGTAAGGACGCCGGCCTCCGTTTCCGTTGCGTACGAAAGGTCGTGATATCGGTCCCATGCATGGTCGAGGGATGCCCGCGAGACGATAAAGCGACGCACTTCGTAGCCAAGCCGCTCGAGGTTTTGTATTGAATGGAGAGAGTCCTCCCGCTCTGGCGCTCGCATGGCAACCAGAAGTTTCTTGCCCGTCTTATGAAATGCCGCCGTCTCCGTTGCACGGGCCTCTTGTTCCGGAATGAGACGCAGGGCATCGGTGTCGATTGATTTACTGGTTAGGTCTGTGTAATCAACCCCATATTTTGTTGCGAGCATTTCTGCAAGCTGCTCTTCTTCTTTGTGTCGTAATTCTAGCAATCGCTCGTCCCGTTTCTTGTCGTCCGCGAATTGAGTCATTGGGACATTGTATCAGTACGCCAGTTCGATGTGTACACACGATGTACGGGGCGGTAGTACGATTAGTAAGGCGGAAGTACAATAGCTAAATGAAAACGGTCCGGGGACAAGAAGAGATGCAGGCGGCGGCGGATGAGGTCCTCGAAAGCGTTGTGCCTGGAAGTAGGGCAAATGTTGTGTCGCTCTCAGGAGATTTGGGTGCGGGCAAGACGGCATTTGCACAGGCGGTGGCGCGTACGCTTGGGGTGAAAGAAAGCGTCACAAGTCCGACATTCATCATTGAGCGCGTATATCGACTGTCAGAAGAGAGGGGAAGAGGATTTCAGCGTCTCATTCACATTGATGCATACCGGCTTCAAGACGAGAGCGAGCTCAAGGCGCTGGGGTGGGAGGAGATGGTTTCCAACCCGCACAACCTCATTTTGATAGAGTGGGGAGAGCGAGTCGCATCTCTCCTTCCTAAAGACGCGATACGCCTCAGACTTTCCTTTGTTGACGACACCACTCGTACCATCACCTATGAGCACTAAAAAACCGCGACTCGTTATTCTTGACTCACATGCAATTTTGCATCGTGCGTATCACGCGTTGCCGGACTTTGAATCAAGTAAGGGCGAACCGACCGGAGCACTCTACGGACTTGTCTCAATGTTTCTGAAGCTGATTGCCGACCTTAAGCCAGACTACATCGTCGCGTGTCGCGACCTTCCTGGAGGCACACATCGTCACGAAGTGTATGAAGACTACAAAGGCACGCGCGCAAAAACAGAAGACGCGCTTATCTCGCAACTTGAGAAAGCACCGAAAGTTTTTGAAGCATTTGGCGTTCCGGTGTATCAAGCGCCAGGGTTTGAGGCTGACGACTGCGTGGGCACTATCGTAAAAAACATGCAGAAGAAAGATGTTGAAATCGTGATTGCAACGGGCGATCTCGACACACTGCAATTGGTCTCCGGCACGAAAGTGCGCGTGTATACCTTGCGTCAAGGATTGAACGATACGATTCTCTACGATGAAGACCGCGTGCGCGAGCGCTATGGATTTGGTTCCGAACACATTACTGACTACAAAGGGCTTCGTGGAGACCCTTCGGATAATATAAAAGGTATTCCCGGAATCGGAGAAAAGACCGCGACGCTCTTGATTACCGAATTCGGTTCGATTGAAGATATTTACGAAGCCTTGAATGATGACCCTGAAGAGTTTGAAAAGGCGGGAGTGAAGCCGCGCATCGTCTCGCTCCTCAAAGAGGGCGAGAAAGCCGCACGTTTTTCAAAAGAACTTGCCACTATTCATCTTGATGCCCCCATTTCGTTTTCACTCCCGAAAGAGCCGTGGCAACTTGGAGATCATTTGAATACCATCGTTGCGCTTTGTGATGAATTTGAATTTCGCTCATTGCGCGAGCGCGTCGTTACGACACTCAAAAAAAACGGCATGGCTGCAACAAAAGAAGCACAAAGTACCTTGTTTGGTGCGGAGACTCAGGAAGAAGACGTTGACCCCAAAGCGTTGGCCGAAACGGCGCTTGCGCTCTGGCTCGTGCGCTCTGATGTAACGACGCCAACGCTCCACGACATTCTTGATTTCGCGCATGCGAAAGATTTCGAGACCGCGCGCACGGCAGTATTCAAAGCGCTGCACGAAGCAGGGAAGAGTACTGACGTATACGAAAAAATCGAACGCCCGCTCATGCCCGTTGTGGAGCGGATGAACGCGCACGGCGTTGTCGTCGACAAAAAATATTTGGGAGAGCTGTCGCGCGAGTATACGAAAGAACTTGAGAAAATTGAAAAACGCATACACAAACACGCCGGGCACGATTTCAATATCAATTCACCGAAACAGTTGGGCGATGTTTTGTTTGATGAACTGAAATTATCTCTTCCCAAACAAAAGAAGACCGCAGGCGGCGCTCGAACAACGCGTGAAGAGGAGTTGCAGAAAATGAGCGACCAGCACCCGATTATTGCTGATGTATTGGCATATCGAGAACTTCAGAAACTACTTTCAACCTATATTGATAAAATGGGGGAACTCATTGGTGATGACGGAAGGCTGCACGCAGAATTTTTGCAGACCGGCACCACAACCGGACGCATGGGATGCCAAAATCCGAATTTGCAGAATATCCCTATTCGTACGGAGTACGGACGACGCATCCGCTCAGCATTTACCGCTCCGAAAGAGTTTGTGCTCGCCGCCTTAGACTATTCGCAAATCGAATTGCGCATTGCTGCGGGACTTTCTGGCGATGACCGTTTAATTGAAGTGTTTAAAAAAGGAGGCGACATTCACACGGCGGTTGCTTCAGCCGTCTTCAATGTTCCTCCTGAAATGGTGGATCGTGAGATGCGACGACGTGCGAAGGTTATTAACTTCGGCATTCTATACGGCATGGGTGTGAATGCGCTTCGCACAACGCTTGGAGAGAATGTATCGCGAGAAGAGGCGTCGAAATTTTTAGCCGACTACAATGCGAGCTATCCTAAACTTGCGAACTATATCGAGATAACTAAACGAGCGGCGGCGCAGAAGGGCTATACAGAAACACTTTTCGGCCGGCGTCGTTATTTTCCGGGCTTCAAGTCGCCCTTGCCGAACATTCGCGCACAAGCCGAGCGCATGGCAACGAACGCACCAATCCAAGGAACGCAGTCCGATATTATTAAACTCGCAATGGTTGAGGCTGACCGGGTTATTGAGGTCGAGGGTTGGCGCGACAAGGCGCATTTGGTAATGCAGGTGCACGATGAGTTGGTGTACGAGATTTCAGAGAAAGACTCAGAAAAAATCGCGAGGAAAATCAAAGATGTGATGGAAACAGTCCTTTCCCCCAAAGCACTTGAAGGAGTACCAATTGTCGTTGAGGTCAAAGTGGGCGAGAATTGGGGAGAGATGAAACCGCTTGCATAGCTATGCTGTACTTTTACTCAGGCACCGATAGAGAAAAAGCGCGCGCGGCGATGCAGAAAGAAATTGAACGCGCAGCGCTAGAGGGTGAGGTGGTGCGGGTGACAGACACACACACCGTGAGCGATTTTAACGCCGCGCTTCAGGGCGGGGGGATGTTTTCTTTGGGGAAGCGTTCGGTAATTTTAGAGAACCTGTTGCAGCATGAGGAGATAGCGCTACTTCTTTTTGATGCACTGGAGAGACTACAAAAGTCTCCCGACACTTTTTTTCTTTTTGAAGAAAAGGTAGATGCAGCGACGCGAAAGAAAATAGAGAAGTATGCAGAAAAATCGGAACGATTTGATGCACCAAAAAGCGCTCGTGACAATACGGCGTTTGATATGGCGAACGCCTTGCAACGTGGTGACAAAAAAAGCCTTTGGGTTTCGTATATGCGCGAGCTCTCAAAAGGGGGTGCCCCTGAAATGCTCCACGGTATTTTATTTTGGGCCGCGAAGCAGCACTATTTGAAATCGAGCGGTGCGACAAAGCAAAAAGCAGGAAAACTTGTTGCCGCACTTACTGAATTACCGCACAAAGCCCGACGAAAAGGTTTTGATATGGAATACGCTCTTGAGCACTTTGTGCTCACTACATAACACTTTGTGCACATGAACCCGTAGACACTCCAATGCTACATCGTAGTATTGAGTAGTGACGTCCTCTCGTCGAAACACGCTTTTGTGCGGCATTGTTGTATTTTTGGTAGTCGCCATCGCTGCGATGTCGCTTCCAAACCGGTTGCATGCACAGCTCGATGGAAAAAGTATCGTAGTCGGAGTTGGACTTACGCTCGCAGCTCAGCAGGTGCTCAAAAGCATGGCGGGCACTGGATATGGCACAGCGAATGCACAATGCGCAGCAACCAAATGTGGCCAGAAAGACAGACCGGAATGCCCGGCATTTCAGTTCACAGAAACGGTAAATGGATTTCCTACGATATGTGTTTGTGTGACCAGTCAGCCTGGCATTTGCAAAGCCACGAGTTATAAGAGCGTCGGCGGCGGTGGCGGTATGTCGGGGGTTGGCGGACTCGATCAGTTTTTAGGAAAGGTTTTCGGAGATGTGCTCGGTAAATTACTCCAAGGAGGCGGCGGCGGTGGGTCAGGCGGTGGGTCAGGAACCGGCGATCAGGGATATTCGCCGACGCAGCAATATCCTGCATGTGTTCGCAATACGGCCACAAACACCGTCTCTCCTATCCCATGCACCGAGACTAATGGGCAAGTAAATTATGGCGGGACAAGTTATGTCGACCCCTTGTCGGGCAGCGGGTCGCTGGGAAATAGCACCGCTGATGCGCTTCTGAACGCCCTCAATGGTACAGGCAATACAAGTTTAGACACGAACACTAATACAAACACCAATCTCGATACAAACACCAACACCAATACCAATACCGACACTACCTCAGGATCAGGAAGCGAAACGGTAAACACGTCGGACAAGATTACAATTCTCTCCGGCCAGCAGGGGACATTAACAGCAAATGGAAAGCAGTTAGGAGGGTTGCAGGGAGACGTAATTATTGGGCAATCGGGCGGTATGCTCTACGCACGGTCACGGGACCCAAATAGCAACACCGAAGTTGCGGGCTTCTACGGAGGAAATACCTTCGGACAATCACAATCGACAAGTCTTATTGGTCGCATGTGCGGTGCTCGACCATGGGGTGAGGGAATGCTCGGCGGACTCATTTCGGGTACGTTCTTTGACGGCCTATGCAAGCGGTTTGGATATCAAGTTGGTGCGATTGCAGAGACGTCGAGTGGTGGAGGTGGCGGCTCAGGCAAGCGACCGACAATCACCATAACGCACAATCCTCCGCAACGGCCTGGTACAACTACTGCACCAATCGTTGAACCCGAAGTTGATATATGGGCAAATCCCCCCACCGTTCGGCTCGGCACTCGCACCTACATTTTTTGGAATGCACGTTATGTTGAGTCGTGCATAGAATCAGGTCCAAGTTTCTCGCACACGACACTTTCTGGGGGCGCCTCAACGGTGCCAATCTCGGATGCAAGTACGTTCACCATTGAGTGTCTTACTTCCGACGGACGAACCGTGAGTGATAGCGTGCGCGTTAATTTGGCGCTGTAACTTTCGTTTCGACCCTCGAAATGATATAAGTATGGGCATCCGCCCGTAGCTCATTTGGTAGAGCAGTTCCCTTTTAAGGAATTGGTGGTTGGTTCGAATCCAACCGGGCGGACCAAAGACACAAAGACCTGCCCTGCGGCAGGTTTTGTGCTTTGGTCCGAACCGCAGCGATGTTTTTGTTTGCGGTACTCCGCAAGGCAAAAACCGCGAGGTGGGGTCGCGCAAAAATTGCGTCAGCAATTTTATGTGTGACGACAAGAGTTTCTTGGGCCCGGAGCGAGAGAAGGCGAGTGAGCCAGGGTCGCGGGTTTTGTCAGAAGACAAAAACCTGTGACGACAATACACAACTACGCTTCGGCCGTGTCACCTCAAAGCGGTAAATCGAGAGACAGAGGAAGTACAAATGCCCCAATTGAAAGCGTGAATGGTCCTGGCCCGGTGACAAGAAGCGAGGCACACATCACCGCAATTAGAAGTATGGTGCTTGTTGGCAAAACACGAAATCTCGGTACGCTAAGGTGCACGAGTGCAAGAATGAGTCCGAGTATTGCTGCAGCCTGCGTGTAGAGGCCAACGAAGAGTAATGCAGCGGTGAGCCCTTCAACAATTCCGAGGCCTCTTATGAGCGAGGGAGCGCTGAGTCTTTTTGTGGCGATGTAGCCGAATGTGAATGCGGCAGCCATACGAATGAGTACTGCAGAAAGAGGTGCAAGAAATAGAAGTTCGGGGAAAAGAGACAACATAGGGTACGGGTGTTAGGTTACAGGGTATAGGGATAAATACAAGATTCATGGATGCTTTAGTAAGTGTACTACTTCACAACGTACGGAGCGCGCATAACGTCGGCTCCATTTTTCGCACTGCGGATGCTGCAGGGGTGTCGCGCATATACCTTTCGGGATACACACCGACCCCAACAGACCGATTCGAGCGCGTACAAAAAGATATTGCAAAGACCGCGCTCGGCGCAGAAAAGACTGTGCCGTGGGAATATCACAAAACGCCAAAGATGATTGCGAGTCTAAAACGTTTGGGATGGAATATCGTGGGGGTTGAGCAGGATGGTCGTTCGCGTGACTATCGTTCGTACTCGCTCAAACAGCCGACCCTTTTTATTTTTGGAAATGAAGTGAAAGGGCTTTCCCGTTCACTCAGAAATAGCTGCGACGAATTAATCGCAATCCCGATGCGTGGAAAAAAAGAGTCACTAAACGTTTCGGTCGCCGCCGGGATTATTTTATTTTCCGTGTTGGAGTAAGTACTCGCTAATACACGAATACGTCTACTACCCGACCTTCGGCGTCTAAAAGCTGTAGAGCATCGTGCGTGTTGCCCCAGAGTTCGCGCGGGGAGCCTGCAAAAAGTCGCCATGTACTCTCTGAGAAATCAGTATCTGAAGAGTGTCGCCCAACACACCCGTTGTACGAGAGAACTGTTTGAAGATGTGCACGACACTGGGGCGTTACGTTCGGAATCTCTTTTGGAAATTCACAAGTGGGGATATACGCAAGCGCGCTCATGCATTCAGACCCCAGCTGCTGTAAATTTTCCGTCGAGAGAGGCACTTCATCAGAAGGTGCGGGGCAGTGAAGCGCGAGCGGCGGGGCAAACGATTGGAACTGCGCGAGATAGCCGGTGCACTTGTTCTCTCGAAACGATGTACCAACAGGGGAGACCCCGGTAGAAAGAAAGGCAGTGTGTCCTGGTGAGAGAGCGATTGGGTCAAGTGTATTCACCGCGCCCATCCAAAAAAGATGTGCAGCATTCGAGAGTGGTGCATACGCTCCGGTTATTGCGCTTCGCACCATCCAGCCAGAAATAGAAACTGGAGTTGTGTTTCCGTACGCTGCTTCGAGTGCAATATATTCGCGTGACGCACTCGACTCACGCGGCGACGAATAAATGCGCGAGATAATAACCTTTCCGTACGCCGGCGATGGATTGCCCACGTTGGGAAGCGTGCCGGCTTCTTCTGCAATTCTCTCGTATTCATTCTGAAGTTCCGAAAGTTCTGCTTCCGGTGTTCCAGACATTTCATACCCGCCATCGGGGAAAAGGTCTTTATCAGTGATGCGAGGAAGCAGCCCGTCAGGTTGGAAGGGCAGTGTAAATCCTGCTCCCTCAGTTGAAGTTGCAAAGAATGTAAAGTTTTTTATGCCGTTGTACGTGCGCCCTATTCCGCCATTCAAAATCCATAAGACGAGGAGTCCGATGACTATAAATCCGCCGAGCGCCAAAAGCACATTCTTTACCATGTAATTATTCTAGCGCGTTTCTGAAGCTGTCGCTGTCCGTAGTGCTTGAATTTCTTCACGCGCAACCCCAGCATCGCTCCAGGGGTTTTTTGAACCACGAGGGCCGCAAATACACGGGTCGGTGCCTTTCCCGGTAATGATAATGGCGTCTCCCGCCTTTCCGAGCGAGAGGGCCGCACGAATTGCCACTCGGCGGTCCATGATAATTTCGGGAACTTGTTTCGTCATGCCGCGAGCGAGCCCTTCGACGATTGTTTTAGGGTCCTCATCGTACGGGTCTTCGTTGGTGAGTATCACGTGATCGCACGTGGCATCTGCAATAGAGCCCATGACCGGTCGTTTCCACATATCGCGACCGCCTCCGGTCGAGCCCAAGACACAGATGCGACGATGTCCTGGGTACGCATCATAAATAGCCTGCAATGAATCAGGTGTGTGCGCGTAGTCAACGACAACAATGAAATCTTGCCCTGCTTCTATTCTCTCTGCCCGGCCGGGAATATTTTTTACATTCGCGAGCCCGCGCGCAATCGCTTCAATTTCAATTCCCATCGCACGCGCAAGCGTTGCTGCAGCAAGCGCATTTCTCAATGAAAATTCACCCGGTTGTGAAATCTGTATATCGGTCTTCTCAAATCGAAATGAGCCGCCGCTCTCACTGGTAGAAAATGGCCCCGCCGCTCCAAGTGAAAAGGGTAGTGCATGCTCAATGGGAAGCGTGAGGTAGCGAGGACTCTGCGTGTCGTCCGCGTTTGCAACCATATAGCGTGGACGCTTGCGCGAGCGGGCGAGCTGCTTTCCCAATTCAAATTTCGCATTTGCATACGCTTCGAGCGAGCCATGAGACTCTATATGTTCGGGCGCGAGGTTGGTGAAAATAAGCGCATTCAGTGAAATGCCTCGGTGCCGGTGTTGGCGCGCCCCCTCAGACGTCATTTCTAGAAATGCAATATTGCATTTCGCATGGCCTGCCTTTGAGAGAAAGCGCTGCAGTGCAAAACGCCCCGCCATCGTCATACGCAAAAGATTCGGCCGCGACTTTTCTCCGATTTTAAATCGAATAGAACTTGCAAGCGCCGTTTTCCAGCCAGCCGCCTCGAAGATTGCATTCAGGAATTCAATAGTGCTCGATTTTCCTTTGGTGCCCGTGACGCCCACCACAACAATGTCGCGCGAGGGAAATCCATAGATGAGCGCAGCAAGAATGGCGAGTACAAAGTGATACGCGTTAAGCACGGGGGAAGGAATGGTCCGATGCACGGCAAATTTAAGTCCTGCAAGCATATCTATGAACCGAGAATCTTTAACGCCTCGCGCAGGCGGTCTGTCCCTTTTTCAATTGTGTTCGGAACTTTACGAAGTGCATCGCGCGCCTCCTGCTGTGAGTAGCCGAGACTTCGCATGGCCTCGAGAGCATCTTCATCCCCCTTTAGGGCCGCTTTGGCATCTTCACTTGATAGTCCAACTTTGTCGCGCAATTCGAGCACGATTTTTTCAGCCGTTTTTCGACCGATTCCGGAAACTTTGGTGAGATACTCGGCCTTCCCATGTCCAATCGCAGAGCGGAGGGTCTCAAGTGTCGCAATATCAAGTATGGCAAGCGCCGATTTCGGGCCAATGCCGGAGACGGTGCGCAGCTGTTCAAAGAGTCGCAACTCATCCGCGTTCGCAAAACCATAGAGGTCAAGCGCATCTTCACGCACGGCAAGGTGGGTGAGAAACGCTGCGGGCCCGCCCTTCGAGAGTCCGGCGAGCGTGCTTTTTGTAAGCGCGACTTTGTAGCCAACGCCAGAGACGATAATTATTGCGTGGGTAGGGGAGAGACTGTGCACGGTTCCCTCTAAATACCCAATCATGCCCCCATCATACCGCGGTTGCGCGAGCTCACGAAACAGTGTAGTATCGCCCGCAATGGCAGATGCAAAGATAAGTACGAAACTCAAAAACCGAAAGAAGTCGGCTCTGAAAGCTGCGCGTGTCGCAGGCCGCCGCCGTGTCATCAATATCCGTCGTACCCGCGCTATGAAAGAGGCGGTGAAAGAGGCGATGCAGCTGATTGCAGGAAAGAAAGGTAAAGAAGCGGAAAAGCTTCTCCCCACCGTATTTCAGGCGGTTGATAAAGCAATCAAAACCGGTGTCATTAAGATGAACACGGGCGCGCGTATCAAATCGCGCATAGCACGAGGGCTCAAGGCCGCTGCTTAAAAACTACCGTTTTTCTTTACCAACCACCCTCCTTCGGGTATTGTGGTGTGCATTGCCCTCGTCGTTCAATGGATAGGACGCAAGCTTGCGGTGTTTGTAATGCAGGTTCGATTCCTGCCGAGGGCACTAGAATAGCCAAAGCCGGAGCATGTCTCCGGCTTTGTGCTGTTCTTGCTCTTGCAGAATCGAACGGCGAGGACTGGGGCCCCGTTAGTAAACGGGGATGTCCGAGCGTGGTCAGGCGGAGAAATTTTCAGACGAGAAAATTTCGAGCGCTTGACTCGATTCCTACCTAGGTCGGGTTGCGCATTTTTTCCGTCAGGAAAAATATTTGTGACCAAACGGCTAAGACCAAATTTCCTGTCCACAGAGATTGTATTGCAGTTAATCAAGGCGAGGCGCATGATTGGGGAGTGAATCGCGGGAACTCAATAATCGCGGGCGTTGTACTCATTGGAATTTTAGGGTCGCTCTCGATTGCTCTTCAGGCAACGACGCCGGCAACGAAGGTTATGGAGTCTGTTGCGGTGCAACCACGCACTCAAGTTGCAGCTCCGGTGCCGGCAACAGGCAAAGCACAAGAGATTGGGTGTTTCCAGGGATTTGCATATACTGTTTCGCAGGACAAAAGCAAGGCAGGTAAATCGGACATTAAAGTCACGTGCGAGAAGCAATCGACAACATGCAAGGCTGTGTGGGGAACAGGAAAGCATACTGAAAGGCAGAAATATGTGGACGCAAACGCCGAGGCGTGTGCGCAAGTCATTGATAAAGATCAAAATAGTACACTCAAGGAGCAATGCGCAGTCACCGATGCCAAAGACTGTCTGCTGTTCCAATGCTTTGGGAATAAGGGGTGTGTGCAAGTGGATAATGGGACATTTACGAAGGAAACGGGCTTTGTACCGGCATACAATCAAGAATTTGGACTCAAGCAGCTTGTTGAAGATGCTCCCACCGACGCAGGGGCCAAACAACTGCTGAATGAACTTAATACCGACCCAAACATGCAAAAAGGGATTCAAGACGCCTTCAAGGAGCAGACTGCAGAACAACAAGAGCTAGTGAAAGCGGCGAATCCGGAGACCTATTGTGCTCAAGTCGGGTCTTGCTCTCCTGGAGACGAGGCGACTCAGCAAAAAAAATACGAAGAAGAACAAAAGAAGCTTGAAGAAATGAAAAAGATGCAAGAGAGTCTGGCAAAACAGCAGTCGGGGGATTGTCCCGCAGGAATGACTTGTACAAAAAATACCAACGACCCAAAAACCCCATCGGGCGCAACCCCACCTCCGGGCACACAGACATCTCAGCAGGGAAGCCAACAAAAATCGCAACCTGCGTCAACATTTCCACAAATGCCGCA
>CAYIDY010000008.1:0-37948 GCA_964362305.1 uncultured Candidatus Saccharibacteria bacterium
CAAATGAACGAGGTGCCGGGCGCTCGTGCGCGTGTTGCACTTTCTGGTCTTACTATGGCCGAGGCATTCCGTGACGAGGGAGGAAAAGACGTGCTCTTCTTCATGGACAACGTCTTCCGATTTGTGCAGGCGGGTTCTGAAGTCTCCTCACTCCTCGGCCGTGTGCCATCAGCGGTGGGTTACCAGCCAACTCTTGCAGAAGAAATGGGGCTCTTGCAAGAGCGCATCACATCCACAACCGAAGGCTCGATTACATCGGTTCAGGCGATTTACGTACCAGCCGACGACCCGACGGACCCAGCACCAGCGACTACCTTCTCACACCTCGATTCAACAGTTGTTCTTTCACGTCAACTCGCGTCATTGGGTATTTACCCGGCGATTGACCCGTTGGAATCCGGTTCTACAGCTCTTACGCCTGAAATCGTCGGGGAAGAACACTACCGCGTCGCAAACGAAACAAAGCGTGTACTTCAGCGTTACAAAGACCTCCAAGACATCATCGCAATTCTTGGCATCGAAGAACTTTCAGAAGACGACAAAAAATTGGTGTACCGTGCGCGAAAAATCCAGAGATTCCTCTCGCAGCCATTCAATGTTGCGGCGGTCTTTACAGGGAAGCCAGGAAAGTACGTAACACTCGCAGATACCGTGCGCTCGTTCGGAGAAATCTTGGACGGCAAGCATGACGGCGTCGAAGAAGGTGCGTTCTACATGAAGGGCGGCATTGATGAAGTCACAGCCGCATAACCCGTATGCTCGGGGTTAAAACATTCCATCTCACCATCACGTCGGTTACCGGCGCGCAGTTTGATGGTGCTGCAGAATCAGCAACCGTACCGGGAAGCGCCGGCGAAATGACAATTCTTTCAAACCACGAACCCTTGGTTACGACATTGAAGAGTGGTCGCATCACGGTGCGCAATTCCGGCGAGAACAAGACATTCGACATTGAAAGCGGCGTACTCGAATGTTCAGGCGGCGGCCGCGTGACGGTCTTGCTCTAATATTCCTATGGGTTTTCAGAGACGAACGGAGAATTTCGTCTGCGAGAAATGCGGCGCGAAAGTGAAAGGCACCGGCTACACGAATCATTGTCCGAAATGCTTGTGGAGCAAGCATGTGGATATTGAGCCGGGTGATAGGGCAGAGGAGTGCGGCGGCCTCATGGAGCCAGTGCGCGTGGAAGGCACTGCAGGAAAATTTCGCATTTTGCACCGCTGCGTGAAGTGTTTTAAAGAGCACCGCAACAACATGGCGGAAGACGATAACGTGGATATTGCCGTCGCGATTGCCGCTAAAACCGAGTAATTTCCCACAGTGCGACGTGGACGCGTCGGCTCACGGGCCCTACACTGAGAGAGTGAAAAAAGTGCTGCAGATAGCCCTCTTCTCTCTTTTGTGCCTGTTACCAATGGCGGCGTTTGCGGCGCCCTCACCAACGGAAAACATCTCAATTCCTACCAGTGTGAAAGTTACTTGTTATGCACCGGGGGCCGACCCAAACATAGAGGGGCCTTTTGCAACATCAAAGCCGCCGGCAGAGGGAGGGAGGGCAATTCCGTTTACACTCGACGATGTCCGTCTCGGTCAATCGAAATATGTGACACTCGCGGCAAACCCCATGCACTACGGGAAATGGTTCAATATGGGGTCGGTAACCTACGTGAGCAACTTGGATGGCCGTAGATATACCATTTCAAATGTAGTCGGATATGTGCACGATACGGGCTGCGCCTTTAAAGGAGGCAATGAAAAGGGTAGCTGTTGTGCGAAGTACAACACGTGCGCCGATGTGTACCGAAAAATGGATGTCGCCTACGGTGACTTTCGTCAAAACAACGCAAACAAAGGCCTCGTGAATAGTGGGGCGTTTTGCGGAAGCAGAGACGCAACGTGGACACAAATCGGAGGACCTCTCACAACAGCGCCTACAGTAACGGGCGGCGAATATGTCGGGATAAATCAGGCCCCAACGTCCCCCATTCCACCAAGCTTGTCTCAGCCACCCTATGCGTCCGCACCGCCTCCTCCTCAATACGCTCAGCAGCAGGGAGGAGCACAGCCGGGGCAGTATTTTAATAACGCGTACACGCCGGTTCCGGCCGGACAGCCGTTCCCGGGCATCCCGACGCAAGATACGTTCTATACAGCATCGAGCTCGCAGGGAGGAGCCGCATCACTGGGACAGAGTCTGTTAGACCTGCTCAAGCCAATTACGGGCGTTCAGTCTGGGACGCCAGTGAAGCCGTTTACGGTTTCTACGGGCACGAGTTCTGGCTCGGCCCTGAATCCAAGCGCTTCAAACACTCAGGTTAACGTTACGCCGCTTAGCACAGAGAACGGTTCATACAATCCCTCGCAGACGTTTTCGCAAACATATCTTGAAGCCCCTCGTCCATCTGCTACAGGAGGCACGTCGACCATCGTGGTATTTCTTGAAGCTCTTAAAAACATATTGCTACGCATGCTAGAAATCCTTCGCTTGCGCTAGCAGGAATGCATCAAACGTGATTACATAGACCTATGACAGAGGGAAACGACATGGACAATGGTCTCAGTGACGGTACGTACTTGCCACGAATGCTGAAGGGACATATCGCGCATTACTACGGCGACTTCGTCCGGCGAATTTTTTTGGGCGTTGCGATTGTCCTTCTTCTCTCTGCGCCATTTCTTGCAGATACGGCGCTTGCTCTCGTTCCTTTCGTGATAATCGGCGCCGTCGCGCTTATTCTCCTTTCGGCGCTCACTAATCCTAAAAATAAAACGATAATGATTGCGGATGCTGTGGCTTCTCTCGTAGGCATTGTTGCTCTCGAGATGACAGCGCTTGCGGCGTATCGAGGCGGAGCGATACTGGCGATGATTGGTTTTGAAATTCTTGCGCTTGCGTTTGTCTATGCGCTTTACCTTAGCTTGAAGACGCTCCGGGCTATGGAATTAGGACAAATCGGGAAGCGAGACGTTCCGGGCGAATTTCTTGAAGAGAAACGTCGTCAGGCTCACGACCATTTTTAATTGATTGAGTGTAGCTCCGCTTTCCAGCTCCCTGGCCATCGGTACGTCATGACCGGAATGAGTACGAGCGTGAGAACCATTGAGAACGAAAGACCGAACATAATCGCAAATGCCAACGGACCCCAGAGTGAGGAGGCGCCGGCAAGCGGAATCATACCGATGACCGTCGTGATGGTTGTAAGGAAGATGGGGCGGAAGCGCGAAACAGAGGCTTCTACGATAATTTCGCGAGAGCCAAGTTCTGGGCGCGTCGCCATCAAGCGATGAATAGAGTCTGTGAGAATGATAGCGTGATTGATGATGACACCGGCAAGCGCAATGATGCCAATGACTGAAGAGAAGGAGAGTGTCTGCGCCGAAAGAAAGAGTCCACCAAAGACTCCAATAAGGGAGAGAATCACCATCAGAATAAGATAGAGTGCGTGGCGGAGCGAATTAAATTGTACGACCATAATTGCAATCATGAGGACGAGTCCCGCAATAAAGGCATATCCCATTTCCGCGAATGATTGGTTCACGTCTTCGGTCTCGCCGCCAATTTTCATAACGACGCTCGCAGGGAGAGCAAGTTCAGCCTCTCTCGCTTTGAACGCATTCGTAACTTCAATTGCAGTTACGCCTTCTTTTACCTGGCTTGTCACTGTCTCAATACGCTTCTGGTCTTCGTGGCTAATGCTACTTTTTGCGCTTCGCACCGTTGTATCGAGTATGGAGCCGAGCTGAATAGGTCCTTTTTGCGTTGGGATGGTGATAGAGCGCAAGGATTCTGGATCAACAATGTTGGTTTCAGAGGCGTCAGTGTAGAGCGGGTTTAGGTCGAGTTTGACGACAATATCTATGTCGTCTTCTGCATTACGAATAGTTGTTGCTTTCGTGCCTTGCACCGCGGTGCGAAGTGTTTGCGCCACAACAACAGGGGAGAGACCATAGCTTGATGCTTTAGCGCGGTCGATAGCGAGAGAAAATTCAAGCCCGTTGTCTTTCACGCTCGATTCGACATCCTGAACGCCCTCGATAGATGACAAAATTTGTTCTGCGCGCAAAGTAACTGCCTCAAGTTCCTGCAGGTCGTCTCCAAGGAAGGTGACGAGGACTGGCGCGCCCGATGGTGGACCGTTGTTGGGTTCGGAAATGCGCACGGTGGCACCTTGAACGGTACCAACATCGCGCCGGATTTCTCGGACAATGTCGGTCGAGGTCTTCTCTCTTTCCTTTTTGAGTAGAATGGTAATGTTTGCGAGGTGAGACCCTGCGGTCGGAGAATCGCCACTCAGTGAACTGGAGCCTCCAACCGTCGAAGTAAATGCCTCAATATCCGGGTGTCCGTACAATGCCTCTTCTATTTGTCGTACGACGAGGTCAGTTTGAACCAAGGGCGTTCCCTGAGGCTTTTCAATTTCTGCAAAAATGAAGTCAATGTCTTCTTGCGGGAAGAACGTTGTTTTGAGAAGCCCTGTCATAGGAAGTGCAAGTGCAATCACAAACGAGAGTGCGATACCCAAGAGAAAACGATTCTGTGTTCGTCGATTGTCCAAGAGGTTCCTCAGCTTTACGCGATACCATTCTTGGAAACGATGCGTGTATTCTTCTTGGCGCTCTTCGAGCCAGTTGTTCTCTTTCTTGGTGAACATAATTGCAATCAAGGGGACGACACCGAGCGCGACCACGATAGATGCCAGAAGCAAGAATATGAGAGTAAAAGGGATAGTTGAGATGAACTGTCCGACGATTCCCGAGATGAAGAAAAGTGGCGCGAAGACAGCGACGGTCGCCATCGTGCCCGCGATGAGGGGCCATGCATATTCATGCAGCGCGGCCTGCGCGGCTTCGAGCTTGGTGGCATACAGGCGCATGCGCGTATGTATCGCTTCAACGACGACAATCCCGCTATCGACCAAAATACCAATTGAGAGAATCAATGCAAAGAGTGATACGAAGTTGATTGTGTTGCCAGAAACTTGAAGACCGATGAACGCAATAATGAATGAAAGCGGGATTGAGATGCCGGCAATCAGGGATTCACGCCAACCGATCGTGAGAAAAAGCGTGAGCATCACCAGCGCCATTGTCTCAAAGCCGACGCGCGTGAGTTCAGTGAGGTCTTTCTGCACTTGTTCACCTTGGTCGAGTGCCACCACCACGTCGCTATCAGCGAGCATAGTGGATTTCAATTCTTCCAGTCGTTCGCGCACCGCGGTCGCAGTGTTCATAATGTTGCCGCCGGGGCTTTTGAAAACAAGAAGCGTGAGCGATGTGCGCGAAGGCTCGCCGCCTTCCGATGCGCGCGAGATAGAGGTGGGTGCACTTAATCCGTCAACAATTTCAGCGACATCGCGAATAAACAGCGCAGTACCGTTCTGAACAGAAATCGCAACGTCACCGACTTCTTCGGCGAAGGTAATATCTCCTTCGAAACTTAATGCATAATCAACATTGTCGACGCGTATAGAACCAATAGGCAAGGAGGCGTTGGCCACTTGCAGCGCTCGGACTAAGTCGGAGAGCTGAATGCCGTATTGTTCTAGTTTTGCGCGCTTTGCAATGACTTGGATTTCTCGGTCGCGAACACCCGATGATTCAACGCGAGAGACGCCCGAGACATTTTCAAGATTGTCTTTCAAATCCTCACTAAGCTCAGTTAAGAGTGACGGAGGATAATCACCCGTGACCGAGACAATCATGACGGGCTGCTCCGCGAAATTTACTTCGCTAACGACAGGGTCATTTGCCTCTTCGGGAAGTTCAACTTTGGCGGTATCAACAGCGTCCTTAAGGTCTTGAATTGATTTATCAAGGTCAGCGGATGCGTCAAATTGCACCGTTACAATAGAAATGCTTTCTCGCGAGCTTGAGACGAGTTTGTCGAGGTTCTCAAGGTTTGCAACGCCGGACTCAATTTTGTTCGTAATCAACTCCTCCACGTCTTCAGCGGAGGCGCCGGGGAGTACTGTCGAAACGATGCCGATGGGAATACGGACTTCTGGCGCCGATTCCTTTGGGATAGTAAGCAGCGAATATGTTCCCGCACACAAGAGTGCGAACACGAAAAGCAGTGTGAACTGCTTCTTCTTGAGAAAGAAATTCCAGACAGAGAACATAGCTATTTGGACGCAACTTCAACTTCCTGGCCTTCTTTCAGCCCGCGTGCGTCAACGATGATTTCATCCTCAAGCGTAAGCCCTTCGCTCACCTGCACTGCGTCTCCCGATATCTTTCCAACGGTTACGTCGCGGGTCGCGATTCTTCCATCTGTCACAAGAAGTACAAATGTGCGCTCGCCCGACATGCGAAGCGACGTAAGAGGAATGGCGAGTGGGCCTTTTGAATTTTGTGGCGTTGTTGAGCCTTCAAGAACAACACGCACCGTTTCGCCGTTGGTGAGTTTGGATGTTGCGGCAAGTCCTGCCCGCACTTCAATTCGTCGAGTCACCGGGTCCAAGGCAGGTGCAACACGAGTTACTGTCGCCATCTCTTCGCCAAGAGCGATTTTCTGTCCTACTACAATTTTGCTTCTGTCGTTCTCGCTCACATAAAAGACGGCCTCGAGCGCGTTATTGTTTGAGACAATTGCGACTTGTTGCGAAGGAGAGACGATGTCGCCGAGCTTCACGGTGAAGTTGTTCAAGGTTCCTGAAATTGGTGAGCGAATGATTGTTTTTTCAAGCGAAGCGAGCGCGCCGTTGTAGGCTCCTTGCGCCTGCTTTACGCTTGCCTCTGCTGCGGCGAAGTCCTGCGATTGGGCGCCTGTTACTCCTTGCTCAAGTCCTTTTTTCGAGGTCTCGAGGCCAGCTCGTGCGCCGGTAATTGCGGAAAGCGTTCCCGTAAGCGAGGAACGAGCGGCAGACGCTGCCGCTTTAAATGCAGCGATATCACCAGCGTCTGTAGTATCAGATGGAATTGCGTCATTCAGCGCCGCGATGAGCACGTCAATGAATGTGCGAGCATCGCGAACCTCTTTCTCCACGGTATCGAGCTCGGCATTTAAATTCGCTGACGTACTTATTGATTTAGATGCGCTCGCCTGTCGTAAGAGAACCGGCGAGAGAGCTGCGCGCCGACTTTCAAGTTCATTTTCGCGCTGTTGATTTGAAGTGAGGACCGTAAATTGCACTTGCCCCAATTCGATTCCAGAAAACATCTGGTCCGCTGTATCTTTCACCGCTCCATCAACCGATGCGTATGCAGTGAGAAGTGTGTTGACGACACTTCCTTTTGCAGATTCATACCCTGCTTCCAGCACGGCAAGCTGCTCTTCGCGGGTTCCGCCTTGAATCTTTGAAAGGGATGCTTTCGAAGCCTCATAGATACCCTCTGCTTGCAAGACTGCGGCTCGCTGTGACGCGTTCTCAACTTCAGCCAAAACCTGTCCCGCACCAACGCGCGCTCCGAGAGTGGCGGATACGCGTGCGATACGACCTCCCATTTCGGTCGTTATTTTCGCCTCGCTCACGCTTTTAATTTCAGCAACTGCGGATACACCCGCACTGCCACCCATCAGCTCTGCGACAGACGCTGTCGCTACTTGGCGTTTTGCCGCCGGTTCTTCTGCTACTTCATCACCGCCTGAGAGGCTCCAAATGAGCGCACCAAAGGCAAGTATGACCAAAGCTACGACACCGAGGGTTTTTGGGGATTTCCAGTCAATTTCTCGGTATTTAAAGCTGAGAACGAAGTGAGTTGCATCGACAATAAAGCGCATATAATAAGGGTTTTATGGGTAATCCTAGCGTCTGGAGTGAGGGCACTTGTCCTCCGTGCTATACTCGGGATACTAACTTTTTTTGACCGATTATGCAATCTCGGAAAATATTCCTTCTTTTGGGTCATCCCGACAAAGTCGGCATGTGCGGGGCTCTTGCCGATTCCTATGAACAGGGCGCAAAAGAGGCGGGGCACGATGTTCGTCGAATGAATATCGGGGAAATGCAGTTTGACCCGATTTTGCACAAAGGATATCGAGCAAGGCAAGAACTAGAACCCGACCTTGCCGCTTTTCAGGCGAACGTCATGTGGGCAGACCACTTTGTTATCGTCCATCCCGTGTGGTGGGTGGGGATGCCAGCGATTTTGAAAGGTCTTTTCGATCGCTGCTGGCTTCCCGGCTCGGCATTTCGTTACATTAAGACGAAGGCAGGGGAGCGCACTATTTTCTGGCATCGCCTAATGCGTGGCCGCAGTGCGCGCATCATTGTGACAAGCGGCACTGCGCCTTGGCTCGTTCGTTTTCTTCCGGGCAACGTCAACGCGCAGCTCAAATGGGGAATTTTATGGTTTGCCGGGTTTAAAGTGTATGGCACCAAGTGGTTTGGTCCCGCTGAAGGCACACCAGAGCCGACGAGACAAAAATGGCTGCGCACCGTGCACGATTTGGGGCGCAACGGATACTAGCCGAACTCTTGAATGTCATCATTTAGCGCTTTGAAGCGCTTATCAGCGGCAGTTGATTGATTGGGGGGCGTCCGGGTCAGCGGTTTTTTTGGCGGAATAGGTTTCTTTTCCGGCTTCCCATTTTCCTCGAGCCATTCGTCATGCTCGCTCGGTGGTTTGTGCATTATCATGCGTCAACTGTACCAAAAAAAGCACCACCGAGAAAACCCGATGGTGCGACGACGCTCGGTGCTGAAAACAGTTCAGTGGAGAGCGACAAGGAGTGTCAGGATAATCATCAAAATGAGGAGCCGCCCCCATTTGAATGGTCCTGAAACTATTTCTGGGTCGTCTTCGCGCACCGAAGCGGGGCGCGGGAGGCGTGGATAATTCATCGGCTTTTCCTCTGCCATTGACGATAAAGTGAAAATAACACGCATCACTCGACAAAACAATAGTTTTTTATGTTAAACTCGCCCTCATGCTCAAACAATTTTTGCTTAAACAGCTCGTAAAATCGCAGCTTTCGAAGCTTCCGCCGGAAGCGCAGAAAATGATTATGGATATTATGGAGAAAAATCCTGAGCTTCTCATGAACATGGCGCAAGACATGCAGGCTGCCAAAGCGGCGGGTAAATCCGACCAAGATGCATTCCTATCCCTCTCGGAAAAATATAAAGATGAGCTGCAAAAGCTAAAAAAGTAACGTTGTTTTTCGGACGTTTTCGTGCCAGTATTCGGGGCAATGTCACTCTCAATAGGAATCGTTGGCCTACCTAATGTGGGCAAGTCGACGCTTTTTAAAGCGTTGACGCGCAAGGATATTTTGATTGCGAACTATCCGTTTGCGACCATCGACCCTTCAGTTGGTGTTGTTGCCGTGCCTGATTTTCGCCTAACGCGATTGAGTGAAATGAGTAAGACGCAGAAAACAGTGCCCGCCATTGTTGAATTCGTGGATATTGCAGGCCTTGTAAAAGGCGCATCGGAAGGGGAAGGGCTCGGCAATCAATTCTTGACGAACATTCGCGAGACTGATGCCATTGCCGAAGTCGTGCGTCTTTTTGACGATGAAGATGTACATCACGTGCATGGCCAAGTAGACCCACTGCACGATATTGAAGTCATAAATCTTGAACTCGTTCTCGCAGACCAAGAATCTGCAGCAAAACGACTTGAGCGCTTGGAGCGCGATTCAAAAGGCGGCGACAAACAAGCAATTGCCGAGCGCGATGTCTTGAGAAAAATCGTGCCGGTACTGAACTCTGGAAAAGCAGCGCGAGAAGTGGAACTGACAGACGAGGAGAAGTTGATTGTGAAAGGCTTTCACCTTCTTACCATGAAGCCGATTTTGTACGTGTTGAACAGGAAGAGTGGGGCAGTGAACATTGACGCCGAAAATGGAAACCGTTGGCGCGAATTGCAAAATTTTCTTGAAGCGACAAAAGCAAAGTTTGTTTTTGTTGACGCGGGAGTTGAAAACGAGCTCAATGACGTCGGTGAAGAAGAAAAAAGCGACTTTCGTCGCGAATTGGGTGTTTCGAGTGACGGCATTGATGACCTCATTAAGAGCGGCTATGCGCTTCTAGACCTTATTTCGTTCTTTACAACAGGTGAGAAGGAGACGCGTGCGTGGACGATAAAACGCGGTTCAACTGCACCAGAGGCCGGTGCCGCAATTCATACCGACTTTAAAGACAAATTCATTCGCATGGACACTATCGCCACAGACAAACTTCTCGAATGCGGCTCCTGGGCAGCTGCTCGAGAAAAAGGCCTTGTCCGAAGTGAGGGCAAGGGCTACGTGGTGCAAGACGGCGATGTTGTAGAATTTAAGCATGGCTGAGAAATGGTATCCGCAAGTACCTGGCGATTCACATCTTCAACAAGAAGTAGTGGTTGGCGAGAAAGGAAAATGGAGACTTTCCCATATGGGATTACTGGAAATGATGTCGCGAAGTGGGAAACCACGAGTATGTATCGATGATGGAACAAAAGATGGAATATGGAAGGCGGTTGCTCCAGAGGTATTGATTACGAATCTTTTCGATGTGGTACAAGATCCTGCTTTTAGCGCAGTGGCGCCTTCAGCGGACAAGGGAATTCAAGACAGATTAAATGCATTTGGAGACTTCATCAGGAACGTTCGTGCGGAGTGGGATGGTGTTTCCGCAAATATTTGGCAAGAACCTCTTTTAAAACTTTTAAAACAACTTGGGTACTCATGGGAAGAGACGAAAGCAGCAATCCTTAATTCATTTCCTCCTGGGCGCACGGGGCAGAATCCGGAGATAAGGAATACGTTTAACCGCGCCGCCAGTTCCGTTTGGAACGGGAATCCCAATAAAATTAAGATTTACTCAGACGTGTAGGGGTTGAATTTTTGGCTGACTGTCCTCAACGTGGGATTACTGCATGTCCGAAGCTTTTTGTGCGCTATCATGACTCAATGTTCATGCGAGGCTGCGTTGTAACGTCCATACTTTTTTGCTCGCTCGGTGCGGCAACTTTTGCTGAAGCCTCCACCCCCCAAATTAACGGCGCTGCCGGAAACGTAGAATATTGGTATCCCTTGAATGCGCTGCCACGACAACCGGTTACTTTTATTGTGACCCATGATTCATGGGGGGCGGTGGGGACTGGGAGAAACACTGCTCGGAGTCAAAGTGGCGGGTCGGTAGGTTCGGAATGGTGGGTATTGGCGGAAGGGACAATAATTCATTCTGACAGAGAGCGAAGAACGGGACACTGCGGAGAAAATCGCGCGCCAGGAGTCTCTGGTGATTGCAATGCACGGTCTGTTGGAATTGAGTTCGAAGGGTTCGGCCGTCTTACGCAAGCCCAGGTTCGTTCCGGACTTGCGCTCATTCGTTTATTGCAAGAAAGATACTGCATCAAACCGACCGACATTTTTGCTCATCGCAAGGCCCCAAACGAAGGTGTTCCCATGATGCAAGCGGCTCAGAACGTGGGATATAAACCCAACTGTACGGGCGTCTCTCCCGCCGGCGATTTGCCCCAGGATGTTATTGCCGGGGCGGCGCAATCTTCTCATGATGCTCCACAGTCGGTGCGACAGGCATATGAACAACAATATGCGCCGTACTACCAACCGCCTCCTAACTATCAACCTCAAGCTCTTCCCGGTTCGCAATACATACTGAATCCGTCTCCGAGCGCGCCTCCTGCTCTACAGCCTTCACAAGGAAGTGTTGGAGCACCGACGCCTGGTTCGCAATTACTTCAATATTACAGTCTTTCTGCGGGAGAGGGGGATGCGGTTACGATTGAAGAATCAAAGAAGCTCGAGCCACTAAAAAGCACGAGCACGATATTCATCATTTACCCGGCTTCGACGTCGTCCTTGCGCGCGATGCCGCTTGAACCAGACACAAAGGCGCCGACATCAGTAAGCGTCACGCCATTCGCTGTTGCCACTACATTCGAACAAGCAGAATCGGGAACTGTTTCGGCAGAAATGCAAAGCACATCATCACAGGGCACTTTTGTTTTTGTCCTCACTCAGCTTCGAGACATTCTTTCTCGACTTCTTGCCGCACTCGGTCGTTTAGTTACTGCCGCGTAGGCAGTGGGGAAATTTTGGAGGACTTTGCCGCCCATAGCGCGAGGTTCCAGAGAATTCGCATGCCAACGTTGGCGTCCCAGTTACTGTTTGGGCGGGGGCTGACTTCGTTTACGTCAAACCCGATGATTTGTTTGCCGGATTCGGCCACTGCCTGAATGAGATACACGGCTTCTTGAAATTGGAGGCCGCTAGGAACTGGGGTGCCTGTGCCGGGGCAGAGCGCGGGGTCGAGGCCGTCGATGTCGAAACTTAAGTAGACTTTTTCAGGAAGAGTAGCGACGATGCCGCGCACTATTGTCTCCCATGCTTCGCCTTTGAATTGGCGTGATTTCAGGTCTACGTCAAAATACGTCTGAATGCGACCATTAGAATTGTCGATTGTTTCCTTTTCGCCAATTGAATAGTCGCGAACGCCCACTTGCACCAGCTTCTTTATCTGCGGCATTTTGAGCGCGTTGTACATGATGGATGCGTGAGAGTAGGTGAATCCTTCGTAGCTGTCGCGCAAGTCACAATGAGCATCGATTTGTAGGATGCCGAAATTGTCGTGTTTTTTTGCGAGAGCGCGCATGAGGCCAAGTGGCGTCGAATGGTCACCGCCCACAAGCCCGACGAGTTTTCCATTTTCCAACAATTCTGTCGCCGTTTTTTCGATTCGCGCGTGGAATTTTTCGCATGCGTTGTTTATTTCTTGTGGCGCTGCTTCGCTCTCGCCACTTTCGAGCGCTTCTATATGTGCCTTTGCGTTTTCTCGCAACGCTAAGCCTTGTTCATAGGCATCGTTCCATTCGCCCAAGGGAAGCATCGATATGCCAACTTTCCATGAATCAGCGCTGTAGCTAGGATGGTAGTAATCAATTTGAGGTGACGCGTCTAAAATAGCTTTTGGCCCATCCTGCGTGCCGCCGCCATACGAAACCGTCACGCCCCATGGTGCGGGTATCAAAACCGCTTGCGCCTCTTCCGACGAAAAGGGAAGTCCGAAGATTCCGGAATTTTCCAGTCCTACGCCGTTGGGGTCGAAATTTTTTGTATCCATACTTAGCCCATTCTCGCGCGATAGTCTTGATAAGTAAACTCGCGGAGCGTTGTAGGCGTTCCGTTTTTCCAGAGGACTATTGAAGGAAGCTGTACACCGTTGAACATGGTGGTTTTAATGAGCGAGTATTGGATTGCATGTTCAAATATGACCATGTCGCCAATTTTAAGCGGATGAGGGAAGACGTGTGCGTATGCGAGTGTGTCACCGGCAATACAGGTCATGCCGCCAAATTTGTAAGCGTTTGTGTTCGTCAATTTCGATTCGTCGCGTTCAATCTGTGCGCCCCGAACTTCGAGATCGAGGTCTGGACTGACAAAAAAGTCGGTCAGATGATTTTCAAACGAGATGTCGAGTATCGGAATTTTGTAGGGCACATCGTTGCGCTCGACGATGTCTAAAACGCTAGCGACTAGCGAGCCGGCCCACCAACAAATTGCAGCGCCCGGCTCCAAATGCACCTGAACGCCGTATTTCTTTTGGAATGCATTGATGGTTTCAATATATCCTTCGATGTCCGCAGTATCGTCTGTCAATTTCAAACCACCACCGAAATTCACCCACCGCATTCGGGAGAAGTATTCTCCAAATCGATTCTCTATTTCAGGAAGCGCAGCTTTCAAGTCTGCTAAATCCTTCTCAAAAAAGATATGGAAGTGAAGGCCGGAAATACCATCAAGCGCTTTCGCGTCGGCCGTTAATGCAGCCTTAAATTCGCTGATTCGTATACCTAGCCGTGAGCCGGGCGCAGTCGGACTCCATACGTCACCATGTTCTGATGGACCGGAATATTCAGGATTTATTCGCAATCCGCATTCAATTGTTTTGCCCGTTCGTGCGGCATATTCAACGATACGTGGCTTGAATTTCTGCCACTGCGCAAACGAGTTGAAGATGATAGTGCTGCAATATTTCATCACGTCGTCAAATTCTTCATCTTTGTATGCTGGTGCAAACATGTGGACTTCCGGGCCAAATTCTTCAAAGCCAAGTCGCGCTTCGTTCAAGGAACTTACTTCAGTGCCGTCCAAATATTCGCGCTCCAGGGGAAGTAGCTGCCAGGTGGACCACGCTTTCAGTGCATGAAAAATCTTTGTGCCCGTCTTTTCGCGGATATATTTAAGAATGCCCAAATTGTGTCGCAAAATTTCCTCCTCGATGACAAATGCGGGAGTTTTGATGCTAGAAGACTCCAGAGTTGATGCAGGACGTTTGGACATCACACCATTCTAGCCGATTTTTGCCGGAAGCGGCTTGTAGTCGACGACTTTGAAGGTAAGGCCGTTTTTCGCGAGCGTCTTCAGGAATGGCTCTGGGTCGAGCTGTTCCACATTGAACACGCCTTCGCCTTTCCACGTGCCATTCATGACCATCATCGCGGCGATTACTGGCGGAACACCGGCAGTGTACGACACGGCCTGGGAGCCAACTTCTTTGAAGCATTTTGCGTGGTCACATACGTTGTATATGTATTTCGTACCCTCCTTCTTTTTGCCTTTCAAGGTGCCGGTCACAATGCAGCCGATTACCGCTTTGCCTTTGTAGCCTTTGCCAAGGTCGCTTGGGTCGGGAAGAAGTGCCTTCAAAAACTGAATAGGAATAATTGGTTTGCCTTCGAACATGACAGGGTCAATGCGCGAAATGCCGATGGATTCCATGACGCGCAAGTGCGTGAGATAGTTTTCGCCAAACGTCATCCAAAAGCGCATGCGCTCGACGGTGGGGAAGTTTTTAACAAGCGATTCCATTTCCTCGTGGAAGAGAAGGTAGCTTTCGCGTTTTCCCGCGACGGGGTAATTGAACGTAAAGTGCACGCTCTTCGGGTCCATGATGGCCGGCGTTTTCACCCACTTTCCTTTGTTCCAATGCTTTACGACTTGCGTTACTTCGCGAATATTAATTTCCGGATTGAAGTTTGTGGCAAATGATTTGCCGTGGCTACCTGCATTGGCATCCAAGATGTCCACGAATTTAATTTTATCGAAGTATTTCTTAGCGAGGTATGCGATGTAGGCATTCGTGACGCCAGGGTCGAACCCTGCACCGAGGACTCCGATAATGCCTGCTTTTTTGAAATCGCCGTGGCGCGCCCACTGTTCCTTGTATTCGAAGTGCGCTTTGTCCGGGTGTTCATAGTTGGCGGTATCGATGTAGTGCGTCTTCGTGGCGATACACGCGTCCATGATTGCGAGGTCTTGGTAGGGAAGCGCGACATTAATTAAGACCTCTGGCCGCGTCTTTTCAATGAGCGCTACAACATCCTCGGTCTTATCCGCGTCCACCACATGCGTCTCAATATCCACGCCCCAGCGTTTTCTTATGTCCCCCTTGATTTGATTTGGCTTTTTTATCGAGCGGCTTGCGAGGTGAATTTTCTTAAACACGTCAGAATTCATCGCGCATTTGTGCGCCGTCACGTGTCCCACTCCTCCTGCGCCGATAATGAGCACCGTTCCTTTTGTCATATGCGCATAGAGTACCTCTATAGGTGCGATTTGCAACACAAATGTGCTACGATTTCGGCATGTCCGTGAACCCATCTGAAAATCGATTTGCACATATCGAGCGTGTACTTCACGAAATTGCCGAACTCTCACATGAAGAGTTGAAAGAATTGGCCCGCTCCCTCGCCGGTGATTCAAAGAGCGAACACGTCATTCACGTGTTGACCGAACACGTGGACGCGCGAAAATAACGCTCAGGAACTCTTTCTTTCCCTAACCGCGGATTAGAAAAACTATTCCGGCAAGTGAAAACAAAAGTCCGAGTGCTTTTTGAAATGACAGTGGTTCCTTTAAGAAAAGTATACCGATAAGAGCGAGAAAAAGTATCGTCAAGACCTCTACTACGACGCCTCCCACGCTCAACTGTGCGCCGCGAGTAAACATGATGAAGAGGGAAATGTCCGCTATCGCAATGGAAACGCCCGCAAGCGCTGCCGCCCATAATCCGGACTTATTGAACGAAAGTTCGAATCCCAGCGCACGGTATATCAATACAAACGTACCAAATAGAATTAGTGAACAGGTTGTTGCTATAAAAACACCCAAGAGTGGAGAAATTTTTCCGCTCGTTAACTTCGCCCCGGTCTCATATCCGACGGTACCGGCAGCAACAAGTGCCGCAAACGCTTGCCATGGCATGCCAGTATTATAGCGTATAGCAGAGATGTCTAAATTTTTCTTCGCTATATGTGCCTCACGACCCACTGTGTGACTATGGTACGATTTCTGAATGCCAGATTCGAGAGAGCTCGGCGGGTTTGAGACTCCAAATTCGCAAGTACGAAATCTGAGAACGATTGCAAATGATGTCTGTCGGTCTTTGATTGGCTATTCTAAACTTCAAGGAACGCCTTTATCACCTGCAGTTACAGGAACGCATGAAGAGCATCTCACTCGGGCAAAAGAACAGCTGCACCTCGCTCTCATAAAGCTTAAACGCGCGCCAATTAACAAACTCGAGTTAGGGCGAGATAAAACATTTGTCGAAGCTCTGGACAAATGCATAAGGGTATTTGATGCAGATAATTCGTCTCCCAATGCGAGTATGGCAACTGAGGGACTGTGCGTAATTATTGAGAAGCTTGGGCGATACATACATATGCCAACGTTGCCCGTGGATTTTGAACTGCTCGAAATCGAGAGGTCGCAATCGTTCTTAGAAATGCAGAGGCTTGAGATTAGGCCACTGACCAAAGAATATTTGGACAAGGCGTTAATGCTGGCAGACGAATTATTTCCCGAACACAATGAGGATTTGAAGCCACGACGTGAACTCGTGTGGTATGCGGATGAGGAACGAGCGAAACGAGAAGGTTTGCGCAACATCGACGTTGCTACACAAGATAATTGGATTTTGGTTGATAACGCTGACAACGTCATTGGTCTCATGGGGTTATATACTCGCGCGCAGGATAAACAAAATGTTGTTTGGCTGAACTGGTTTGGTGTCTCGAAAGCCAACCAACAAAGCAAGATTGGAGAAGCGCTCCTGGGAGAGGTCGTAAAAAAGGCGGTAGAAAGAGGGTTCGTTCAAATGAATCTATGGACAAACAAGCTCAATCCTAACGGAGAACCGAATCCTGCAATCAGTTTCTATAGAAAGCATGGTTTTAATGAAGTTCCGCTCGATGATTCTTCCAGGGTGGTTATTGAAGGGCACGATTTCGTCGTGATGTCGCGAGTCTTACGATCGGGATAAGTCGCATCTTTTCAAATCAATTCTTCCGCAATCTGAACGGCATTCAGAGCAGCGCCTTTGAGAAGTTGGTCACCCACAACCCAGAATGAGAGGCCATTTTCGAGTGCGCAATCGGAACGAATACGACCGACGCGGCAGTTGTCGCTGCCGGACACTTCAAGAGGAGTGGGATAGATATTGTTTTTCGGGTCGTCTTCGACTTCAATTCCGGGCGCTTTCTGTAATACTTCTCGCGCAGCTTCGGGTGTAATTCCTTTTTCAAATTCTGCGGCGACGGCAACCGCGTGTGCACGATAGACCGGGACACGAACGCAGGTGACCGATGCTTTAAATGACGGGTGACCCATAATTTTACGTCCTTCATTTTCCATCTTCATTTCTTCTTTTGTGTAGCCCGAATCTAAAAAGACGTCGACGTGCGGGAGAACATTGAATGCGATTTGTTTTGGATACACTTCATTTGTGACTTTTTCACCATGTACGACTTGCTGCACTTGTCGCTCAAGTTCTGCAACGGCCTGTGCGCCCGTCCCCGAAACAGCTTGATAGGTGGACGCAATTATGCGCTTTACTCCGAATGCTTTGTGGAGGGGATAGAGTGCCATCAGAGAAATAATTGTAGAGCAGTTTGGATTGGCAATAATGTTCTTGTGAATCTTGAGCGCCTCGGCGTTTATTTCGGGTACGACTAGCGGCACTTCGGAATCCATGCGAAATGCGCTTGAGTTATCAATCACGATACAGCCGTCTTTCGCTGCGATGGGTGCGAATTGGCGCGAGACATCACCTCCCGCACTAAAAATCGCCATATCAATATCCTTGAAACTGTCTTCCTTCAATTCCTCGACAACAACGTCCTTGCCGCGAAAGTGTACAACTTTGCCAGCAGACCGAGCGCTCGCAAGGAGTCGAAGATTTTCTATGGGAAAATTGCGTTTCTCTAAAACCTTGAGAACCTCAACACCGACTGCACCCGTCGCTCCAACCATTCCAAATGTTTTCATATCCAAATTATGAGGTAATGAATTCTGCGTGCAATGTTCTGACTGCGTGGTCCGCATCTTTATTGCTCACGACAAAGGTAATACTAATACCGCCTGCTGCTTGCGATATCATTTCAACGTCTATCCCGGCATGTCCGAGCACGGTGAACATACGTCCGGCGACGCCTGCCGAGTTCACGCCACCTCCTACTGCGCATACAATCGCCTTATCCCGCTCAACAACAACGTCGCCTACTTCTTTAAGTTTATGTACGATTGCATCCAAATGCTCATCAGTATCTATCGTCAGCGATACACTCACGACTGAGGTTGAGACGATGTCGATACTCGTCCCGGTCTCTTTAAATACATCATAGATGCGTGCCATGAGTCCGCTGCCGTCAAAAAAGTCGGGTGAGGAAATATGAATAGCGATTACATTCTTCTTCGATGTAAACGCTTCTATTGAGGTGCGTTTACCAGCATAACTTTCGCCACTCACGATGGTTGTTCCGTCTTCATCCGGCTTAAATGTGTTCAAGACTTGTACCGGAATATTTTTCTTCATCGCAGGCAAAATTGTTTTTGGGTGGAGAACTTTGGCGCCGAAATACGCGAGCTCTGACGCCTCTTCGAATGCAAGTTCACGAATAATGCGTGCCTCTTTTACAATTCGCGGGTCGGTCGTCAAAATTCCGTCCACCTCCTTCCAAATTTGAATTTTCTCCGCTCCAACCGCTGCTCCAAGAATTGCCGCAGCAAAATCGGAGCCACCACGTCCGAGCGTAGTTGGCTCGCCCTTTGCAGTTTTTCCAATGAAGCCGGTGACGACGGGCACCACTTTGAGAGAAGTGATTTTTTTCTTTAGCGTTGCATATGAAGAAGGAAGTGGCTCAGCGTCCCCAAAACGATTCGTTGTTATCATGCCCAGTTCCCAGGCGTCAAATGCTTTCGCGGGTGTGCCCCTTTGGTTTAATTGCGCTGCTGTAATGCGTGCGCACAGGCGCTCGCCAAATGTCTGGAAGTAATCAAGGCCTTGCTTATCAATTTTTTTTCGCTTCTGCGTCTTCGCTACCACTGTCGTTAGTTCGCTCAGGACACCTTCGCAAACAGAGAAGGGGAGTCTAAGCTCGTCCAAGACTGCGGTATGTCGCTGAATAATTTTTTCTAGTACGTCGTTGGCGTGTCCGCGGGCCGACTTTTCAGCCAGTTCGATAAGCATGTCCGTAACCCCAGAAAGTGCGGAGACTACGACGATGGGCTTTGTATTGAGACGCGCTGTAACAATAGACGCCACATGCACAATATTTGCTGCGGTACCGACTGATGTCCCTCCGAACTTCATTACGACAGTCATATGCAATATGTGTATAACTTGCTTGTAGGTCTGGTGTTGCCAGAAAAATAGAGTATCATTCCGGCAGGGAAATGCACGGTTTTTATACAAGAAACTGTACAAATCCGCAAGTCTGTGGTACGGTATTTTTTCCGAAATGAGGAATAACCCCTCGAGACGGTACATCAGAAATGAAACCAGAAGCCGAGATCGGCGCCCCTACAAAAAAGAGAAAAAGGAAGGCAAAAAAAAAGAACGGCCACCGGAAATTCTGGCGGCTCGGTTTTGATGAGTTTAATACGGGTCCGTTTGATATCGACAACGACGGCCACCTCATCATTCGCGAGGGGAACTATCAGTACAATGTTTACGACATTGTCAAAAAGTACGGGACAGGTACGGAAATTTTGTTTCCGACCATCATAGAGAATCGCGTGCGCGACCTTATTGAGACATTTAATGCATATATCAAAGTGTTAGGCTACCGCGGCCGGTACCACTACCATTACCCGATGAAGGTAAACCAGAACCGCGAGTTCGTGCTGCCGGCAGTTGCCGAGGGAGCGAATATCGATGTGGGAAGCGCCAACGAGCTGTTCTTGGTTAAGCGCATGATTGAACAAGATAAATTCAACTCAAAGATTCGGGTTATTTGTAATGGTCCGAAAACCGAGCGCTACATGTCTCTCATTGAAGAGCTGCGCTCCAAGGGACTCATCGTCATTCCGATTATGGAAGACCCTGTAGAATTTGAGCGCATGCAGAAATTCAAAGGGCCAGTCGGTATCCGCGTTGACCTCAATGTAAAAGTAAAAAGCCACTGGGACAAAAAGTACAATCGTTTCGGTTTTACGGAGCAAGAGCTTCTTGATCTCGGTAAAATAAAAAATCTGTCGGTCTTGCACTATCACGTCTCAAGCCAGATTGAGACGGTGGATGGGCTCGTGACGCCTTTGAAGCGCGCACTTCAGCTATATGCAAAAATGAAAGAGAAGAACCCTGGGCTCGATACCTTGGACATCGGCGGCGGCGCGGGAGTTCCTTACAACAAACAAAAACGATTCTATTCGACGAAAAATCTCGTGCAGCAAATTGTTAAAACCGCGAAGACACAATGTGACAAACTCGGCGTGAAGCACCCGAATCTCATTACCGAGTGGGGGAGATATGTTGTTGCTCCGGCGCAAATCACCGTGTACAAAATTCTTGCGGAAAAAAAAGTACAGAACAAAGGCGGCAACAAATGGTACGTTATCGACGGCAGCTTTATGAACGATCTCACCGACACGTGGGCTTTGAAGCAAAAATGGCACGCTATTCCGGTCAACAACATGAATCATGGCAAATTGGAGCGCGTATGGTTCGCGGGCTCTTCGTGTGACAGTGACGACAAATATACGAACGGCGGTGGGTATGTCCTGATGCCGCGCCTTGGCGACGTGGACGAACAGTACGTAGCTTTTCTCGACACCGGTGCGTACCAAGATTCACTCGCTTCGCATCACTGTCTGCTTTCATCGCCACTGAAATTGATGGCTTCAAACGGGGAAATTAAAGTCGTACGAAAAAGGGAAACCCCTGAGGAAGTTGGGCGACAGTTTGGTTGGTAATATATCGCGCGGCGTGTGCACTTCCGTGGTTGACTCCTCGGATAGCGAGATACATACTGACCGTATATGAAAATAACCCCAAAGGACTTCTTCCTGTGGTTCGGCGCAATGGCGGCGCTCTACGGAAGCGTGGCCTCACTTATCGCATTACTATTTCAGTACATTAATTACGCGTTTCCTGACCCACTTGCATACTATTATGTAGAGCCGTATTCGGGTGGCATGCGATTTGCAATGGCGTCGCTCATCGTTCTCGTTCCTCTGACACTTGTTTTGATGCGACTTTTGCGTTCAGACATGATTGCCGTTCCCGAAAAGAAGGATCTCTGGGTTCGACGATGGGCATTGATGTTGACCATATTTATTGGCGGAGCTGTCGTAATCGGAGATTTAATTACTCTCATTAACTACTTCTTAGGTGGTGATTTGACGACGCGCTTTGTGCTGAAAGTATTTGTCGTTCTTGGTGTTGCGGGCGGCGTTTTCCTGCATTTCTTGGCGGATATCCGAGGCTATTGGTTGGAAAATGTGGCTCGTGCAAAAATGGTTGGTTATGCAGCCGGGGTACTTGTACTCCTTTCGATCATCGCCGGCTTCTTCATCATGGGCTCTCCTTCGCAGGTGCGCCTCTATCGTTTTGATGACCAAAAGGTGAGCGACCTCCAAAACATTCAGTGGCAGATTGTAAACTTCTGGCAGCAAAAAGAGCGCTTGCCTAAATCACTCGATGAACTCGAAGACCCAATAAGTGGATTTATCGTGCCGAAGGACCAGCAGACTGGCTCATCGTATGTATTCACGCTGGGAGAGGGAATGGCGTTTAATCTTTGCGCGACGTTCAACGCGGAATCACAAGGGCCGGCTAAACAAACGGCGTATTACGAATCATACCCGGTGGGCGACGTCTCGAATGAAAATTGGCAACATGGAGCGGGGGAACACTGCTTCGAGCGCATCATAGACCCCGAGCGTTATCCTCCGTATCAGAATGGTATGGAGAAGCCGCTCCCGACGATAGTCCGTTAATTGGAGATACTCACTTTATCCAGTCGCCATCGTTGGTAGGCCAGAATGCTCCACTCTGTCGCAAGAATGAATGCGGCGGCCATACTCCACCAAAGCTCAAGTGAAAAGTACACGTACACAACAACAAAAATTGTTGGGGCAGTTACGAGCGCCGTTATAAATGCCGGTTTCTTGGTGGGGTGCAGAATGGTCGGAACAAGCGAGACCATGAATATTATCTGCGTAAGCGTAAGTACCCAATCTTGCCACATGATGAGAGTATACACCGCAAATAACATGCGCTAGGATGTCTTGATGAAGAGCTACGACCACAAGAAAATCGAGCAAAAATGGCAACAATACTGGGCTGCGAAGAAGCTGTATAAGACCGCAGATTCAGTGAAGGGGAAAGATAATTTTTATCTTTTGACCGAGTTCCCGTATCCGTCCGGCAATCTTCACGTCGGGCACTGGTACGCGTTTTCCATTCCCGACATTTTGGCGCGCCAGATGCGCATGGCAGGGAAGAATGTCATGTACCCGATTGGATTCGATGCGTTCGGGCTCCCTGCAGAAAACGCTGCGATAAAAAACAAACTGAATCCGCGAAAGTGGACAGAGAAGAATATTGCGTACATGACCAAGCAGCTCCAGTCGATGGGCACGTCATTTGATTGGTCGCGTGAAGTTCGCACTATTGACCCCGCATACTACAAATGGACGCAGTGGCAGTTTTTGCAGTTTTATAAAAACGGTCTCGCCTATCGAAAGAACACGCCAGCTAATTGGTGTCCGTCATGCAAAACAGTTCTCGCGAATGAACAAGTGGTGAACGGAAAATGTGAACGCTGCGGGAGTGAGGTAATGCAAAAAGAAATGATGCAGTGGAATTTGCGCATCACGAAATACGCCGACCGATTGGTGGATGATTTGGATACATTGAACTGGCCGGAGCAGATTAAAGAGTCGCAGCGCAATTGGATTGGTCGCTCGGAAGGCGCGCATATAGATTTCCCGCTTGATATGAAGGATGGGAAAAAATATACATATGTCATTCTGCATGGATGGGAGGGCTCACCAGATGCACCTCGTTATCAGTTCTGGAAGAGGGAACTGGAGGCACAGGGGCACCGCGTCATAATTCCGGCACTTCCAAATTCCACGAATCCAAAGGAAGAAGAGCAAGTGGCTGCTGCTCTTAATTCTGCCGAGTACGACGAAAACACGGTACTCTTTGGTCACAGTCTCGGAGCGGTTGTCGCGATGAAAGTTGTTGAGAAATTGGAGAAACCTATTGCGCGCCTCGTGCTTGCTGGCGGTTTCGCTGACAGGGATTTTCAGGATAAGAAACGGCCGTTTGAGAAGACGTTTGTTTGGAAGTTTGACGTAGAGAAAATTAAAAAGAATGTAAAGACCATTCAGATACTTCACGACCCAAACGACCATGCGATAAGCGAAGGGCAATGTGAAAGGCTTGAGAAATTACTTGGCGTCTCCGCAATTCGTGTGGTGGGGGAGAAGTCTCACTTCAGAGGAGATAAAGAACGCTCTGTGCTTATGTGGCTTCGCCCCACAATTCGCGTCTTCACCACCCGCCCAGACACGCTTTTTGGCGCAACGTATATGGTCCTCTCGCCGGAACATCCGTGGGTGACGATGGCCCTGAAGCACGGGAATGTTCTCAAAAATAACGAGGAAGTACGCGCGTATGTTGCGGCCGCAAATAAAAAGACTGAACTCGAACGGCAGGAAAATAAAGAGAAGACCGGCGTGCGCCTAGAAGGAATAGAGGCGGTGAATCCGGCAAACGGCGAGCACATCCCACTTTTTATTGCTGACTATGTGCTCGCGCACTACGGCACGGGTGCCATTATGGCGGTGCCTGCACACGACGAGCGCGACTTTGCGTTTGCAAAACAGTTTAAACTACCGATAAAAGTTGTGGTCTGGGGTGGTGGCAGTGCAAGTTACGAGCAAATGACCTCAATTTTAGCATCGCACGAACGGGGAGATATTGAAGGGCAGTACGCTCCCTTCATAGATAACGTGATAAATTCTGGTCCGTACACTGGCGACGGATATCTTATTAACTCCGGCTCAGAATTTCATCTCCAGAGAGCCTCAAAAGTCCTGAGCGCGATGGGTGATAAATACGGTTCTAAAACTAAAACCTACAAGCTTCGTGATTGGATAGTTTCGCGCCAAAGATACTGGGGAGTTCCCATTCCAATAATTCATTGTGCAAAATGTGGCGAAGTGGCGGTTCCTGACAAGGATTTGCCGGTAAAATTGCCTGAAGTAAAAGATTATTTGCCGGAAGGTAGCGGTAAGTCTCCACTCGCAAAAGTAAAAAAGTGGGTGAACTTGAAATGTCCTAAATGCAAAGGAAAAGCTGAGCGCGAGACAGACACTTTTGACACGTTCATCGATTCGTCTTGGTATTTCCAACGGTACACGGACCCAAAGAACAAAAAAGCGTTTGCTGACAAGAAGAAAATGAAGTCGTGGCTACCAGTTGACCTATATTCTGGTGGGGCAGAACACACGACCATGCACGTCTTGTACAGCCGCTTCTGGCACAAGGCTCTGTTTGATTTGAGGCTCACCAATGAGCCTGAACCATACACGCGCCGCATGAATCGCTCGCTTATCATGGGGCCCGATGGACAAAAAATGTCCAAATCGAAGGGTAATGTAATTGATCCAGATGAAGTCGTCGCGCGCCTTGGTGCTGACACCGTGCGCATGTATTTGGCCTTTATCGGCCCTTACAACGAAGTATCGAGTTTTCCATGGAATCCTGATGGGGTTGTTGGTGTGCGCCGATTTATCGAGCGCGTGTGGCGATTGGGACAAACAGTAGACGCTAAACGTCAGGCAAGTGAAGAAACGGAGCGCGTGATGCATCAAACAATCAAGAAGATGACTGAAGACATTCCAGCATTGAAGTTCAACACAGCTATCAGCCAGATGATGATTTTCATGAACGAGGTCGAGAAGTCGGGGATTACAAAAGCGCAATACGAAACCTTCTTGAAACTTCTCGCACCATTTGCGCCGCACGTCGCGGAAGAATTGTGGTCTGCACTGGGGAATAAAAAATCAATACACATCGAAAAGTGGCCGAAATATGACGAGGCAAAGCTTGTCAGTTCAACAATTACGATTGCTGTGCAGGTAAATGGGAAAACGCGTGGCACCGTGACGGTCCCGACTGATTCGGATGAGAAAATAGTCAAAGAATCCGCACAGTCAGATGCGCATATAGCGAAACACCTTGCAGGCCAGAGCATAATTCGTGTGATTTACGTGAAAGGACGTCTTTTGAACTTTGTGGTTGCAACAAGCTAATTCTAGTGTAAAAAGCCAGCATGGACTCTAGCCTCGAAAGGAGGTGATCTCGTGGACGAGTCCCATCTGCGGCGCGGCTGGAGTAGTCTGAAAATCAACATAGTGGTTCTCCTCGCCACTTTGATCTTCACGGCTATGGTGTTCGGAGTCGATTGGCTCCTACACCACGTACTCCTGCGATGACGCGAATGAGTCCCGGACGACAGTATCGACCGGGCTCATTTCTTTGAGACCTGCACGCCCTCAGACGTGTCTTTTAGTTCATACCCCTTGGCGTCAATCTCAGCGCGGAGTTTGTCAGCTTCGGCCCAATTCTTTTCTTTTCGAGCCGTTTCGCGTTTTTCGATGAGCGACTGAATTTCTGAATCAAGCTCCGCAACGGCCACTTGCGCACTTTCTCGTGTCGCACTGATATCCAAACCCAGAACTTTGTCGAAATAATCGAGCGCCTCAACTTTGGCAGAATTTGATATCGTGTCATCTTTCATAAGTTCCCACACGGCGGCGAGCGCTCCGGGTGTGTCCAAGTCGTCATTCATTCGTTCAACGAATCGCCCGATATAGCCAGAGCTGTTGCCAGTACCTTTGTGCAATTCTGACTTGCACACGTCATAGGCAGCGTAGAGTCGCTTCAAACTCGTATTCGCACTCTCCAGCGTGTCCCAAGAAAAGCTGGCTGGCGTGCGATAGTGCGCGCCAAGAAGGAGATAACGAAAGGCGAGAGGAGAGTAGCCTTTCTCGACAATTTGTTCGAGAAAAATAGTGTTGCCGACGGACTTCGCGATCTTCGCACCTTCTATCTGCAAGTGCGCTCGGTGAAGCCAGAAACGTGCAAAGGGTTTTTTTCCAAGCGCTGCTTCTGATTGGGCGATTTCGTTGTTGTGGTGCACGGGGATGTGTTCGATGCCGCCCGTGTGAATGTCGAGCTGGTCTCCGAGAATCGAATGAGACATCGCCGAGCATTCAATGTGCCAACCAGGGAACCCTTTGCCCCACGGGGCGTCCCACCCCTTGCGGCGGTCGAATTTCCACAAAAGAAAATCGGTCGGATGCTTCTTTTCATCAACCGCGCCAATGCGCGCGCCCTCCTTTAACCCCTCGAGGTGAATGTTGCCGAGCTTGCCGTACTCAGGAAAGCGCGACGTATCGAAATAGACGCCTTTTTTTCCTGCATACGCGTATCCTTTTTCTTCAAGCGTTTTTACCATCGCGATTTGCGCCGGAATGTAATCGCTCGCGTAGGGGAACGTGATTGGTTCCGTATTGATATTAAGTATTCGTAGCTGTTCCAAAAAATGCTCGGCGTATTTTTTGCCGAGCGTCTTCATATTTTCAATGGTCGGCGTGAGACCTTCTTTCTTCAGACCTTTTGTCATTTTGTCCTCGCCCTCATCACCATCAGAGACCAAGTGCCCGACGTCGGTGAAGTTGATGACCTGCTTCACTTTGTAGCCATTGAGTTCGAGCGTACGGCGAAGGATGTCTACGAAGACAAACATCGAGAGGTTCCCGATATGTTGCGGGCCATAGACGGTTGGACCGCAGTTGTACATTTTGACAGTTCCGTTACTCTGTGGCGTGAATTTTTCTTTTTCTCCAGACAGCGTATTGTGAAAATACAGGGCCATTCGAGGGCTGGCAGTCGCGCCTTTTGAAGAGCCGTTCGGTGTGGCCATCAGGTTTGAAAAGAAAACCAAGAGTTCCCCAATGAAAGACATTCGTCCATCCTATCAGCATTTTCACATTTTTTACAAGACACTATTTGCAAAATGTGCCATATGCCAAACTATGTTTTGTTGGCATATAGCAACGGCGCTCGGAGAATATGAAAGTATGCTTTCGCATTCTCCTCCCTTGTTGCTATAATCGCTCTCATGTTTCCGGAAGCCTCTGAAAAGACCGTTCGACAATCGACGGTTATTGCACTTGCTCTCGTGGTTGGAGCCGCGGGATTCGCGGTGGGACTCGTCGCGGGGACGAAAGGGTCCGCTCGAGCGGTTTCTGCACTAACAGGAATTGGAGCGCCAGAAGGTGTCGACCTGGACCCGGTCTGGGTTGCTTGGCACGCAATAGACGAAAAATTTGTACCAGCAGCCGTAGCAACCTCGAGCCTTGCCGCTGCATCTACCACGGACCCAACGGAAAAACGCGTATGGGGAATGATTCAAGGCCTCGCAGGGTCACTCGACGACCCATACACCTACTTCTTGCCGCCTGTTGAACAAAAGCAATTTGAGGATGATATGAGCGGGGCATTTGAAGGTGTTGGGATGGAAATCGCAGTACGCGATCAAGTGCTGACAATTGTGTCACCACTGAAGGGCTCTCCCGCGGAGCGCGCCGGCCTGAAAGCGGGCGATAAAGTCTTGGAAATCGATGGCGAAACGACGCGTGGCCTCGACATCACCACAGCTGTTTCCCGCATTCGAGGCGAGAAGGGCACAGCGGTGCGCCTCCTTATCGCGCGAGAAGGTCAGCCTGAAACGAAAGAGTATTCTGTGACGCGCGATGTTATTAATGTTCCGATTGTCACGACAGAATGGAAGGGGAATGTGTTTGTTATCGAACTTTCAACTTTCACAGCAAATTCACCCGCCCTTTTCAGAAGCGCGTTGCGCGAATTCGTCGAGTCAGGTTCAACGAGACTTATTATTGACGTGCGAGGAAACCCAGGCGGCTACCTTGATGCGGCGGTTGATATGGCTAGTTGGTTCTTACCGTCAGGTCGCATTGTCGTGAGCGAAGACTATGCAGGTCACCGAGAGAATGTGATTCACCGTAGTCGCGGCTACGATATTTTCAATGAGAATTTGAAGCTCGTGATATTGACCGACCGCGGTTCCGCGTCTGCTTCTGAAATCCTCGCGCTTGCGCTGAAGAGTCACGGCAAAGCCACGCTCGTTGGGAGCGCAACATTCGGCAAAGGTTCGGTGCAAGAGCTTGTAGACATCACGCCGGATACAGCTCTCAAGTTGACCGTCGCCCGCTGGCTTGGTCCCAATGACGAACACATTCCGCACAGCGGCATTATCCCCGACGTAGAGGTTGCGATATCCGAAGAAGACATCAAGAACGAAAAAGACCCGCAGATGGACAAAGCCCTAGAATTGTTGAAATAATACAGGAATGAAAGTCATTCTATTACGCGATGTTGTAGGGGTGGGCCAGAAAGGGACAATTAAAGAGGTTTCGGATGGCTTTGCCATGAACCGCTTGTTTCCGCAGAAGCTCGCAGAATTGGCGACAATGGAAAAGTTGAAAGCGCTCAAAACGGAAGAGAAGGCGCGTGTAGAAAATACGAAAGCACTGGAAGAACAGTGGAAAAAACTCGCAGCTACATTGAAAGATGCAAAAATCACTGTGCGCGCAGAAGCAAACGAACAGGGGCACCTATATCAGCAGCTTTCGATTGCGACGATTGTGGAGCGTATAAAAAAAGAAATTGGCGTCGCTCTCGCAACTGATTCGATAGTAGTGCCCGGTCCGATAAAATCTGTCGGACGAACCGATATTGAAATAAAACTTGGCACGAAAAAAGTGCCGCTTGCAGTGTTCGTGGAGAAGGCGAACTAGAGAACGTCGACAAGTCGACGTGTTGAGCGCGAGCCGTCAAAGTTGCCTTTGCGAACCGTGCGGAATTTCACGATACCTTTTGTGAGAGAGAAGATGGTGTGGTCTTTACCGAGGCCAACGTTCTTGCCCGGCATGATTTTTGTACCTCGCTGACGGACGATTACTTCGCCATTTGATACGGTGCTTCCGTCACCACGCTTCACGCCCAAATATTTTGGATTTGAATCGCGTAGGTTTTTTGTTGTTCCACCTGCTTTTGTTGATGCCATATAGTTAGTCGAGCTTGCCGCTTGTGCTTGTGGCAAAGGCCCAAGAACGCGCTAAAATTCAAGCGATGTGGAGTATACAAGAATGGCTTGATAGAAGCAAGGGGCACCTTGACAGAGGGGTAGGGGAGTGGGGTATTCCGGTATTGGTTGTTTTGGTTGGGTTTGCCTCGTTTGGACTCGGGCGACTGTCGGCCTCCGAGGACTCCCGCCCTCCTGTTTCTATCAGCCAGGTTGAAATGACCGAAACGAAGCCCATGGCAGTTGGTGGCCAGGTCGTCGCGTCGCGCTCCGGCAAAGCCTACCACTTTCCCTGGTGCCCAGGGGCGGAAAGTATGAAGGAGGCCAATAAAATTTGGTTCGAAGACGAAGCAGCAGCAAAAGCCGCCGGCTATTCTCCGGCAGGGAATTGTGAAGGACTGGAGTAGTCAGTAGCCAGGAGCCTGCAGTCATGCGAAAATGAGCCCGATGAACCCTCCTTGTTACAAGCTATCGACTATAATCTACCGGCTATGTTAGTTCTTGACGTAGAAGCTTCCGGAGTAGAGGCGCACAAACACTCCATCGTGTCCTTAGGCGCTCTCGATTTGGCGAATCCGACAAACAGATTTTATGAAGAGTGTCGTGTATGGGATGGGGCACACGTGATGGATGAAGCACTGAAAGTAAACGGCTTTTCGATGGAGCAAATTACGGACACGACGAAGCAGACAGAAGCCGATTTGGTGCACCGATTTGTAAAATGGAGCGAAGGCTTAGAAGATAAAACTCTGGCAGGGCAGAACGTATCGTTCGATAGAGATTTTGTGAAATACGCGTGCGAGCGAGCAGGGCACACGGTGTGGCCGTTTGCGTACCGCACTATCGACACGCACACGCTCTGTTGGATGCATATGGTGAATCACGGTAAACAGCCCCCGGTCGACCCGAAGCACAAACGCTCTGGCCTTAATCTCGATGCGGTTCTAAACTATTGCGGCATTCCTGCAGAACCAGACCCGCACAATGCGCTTACGGGGGCGCTCTCACATGCGGAAGTTATCTCGCGGCTTTTGTACGGTCGTAAATTGCTTCCAGAATTCGAGCAGTTTGATATCCCGTGGAAGTAGCATGGAAAACGATACATTTGACAGAGGATCGAAATCTATTGATAGAAGGAAAATGCTGCTTGGGGGAATATGCGCTGGTGCTTCAGCCTATGCGCTCTATAAAATACCTGACGTATTGGATGCAAAGTCGGACCGACAAGTGATTGAGCGTTTGATTAGCGAAATTAAAGAAAAATATGGAGTTGAAGTTGACGTCCCTGTCGACGCGGGCAATATTCTCGTTGGATACGCGGCTTCGGAGGAGGCGGTAGGTGAAGAAAAGAGAGACGTATCGTCTGCGTTCACATTTGTTGCACGGAAAACGCTAGAGGCAGTGCGAGAAGAATTACACTTGTATCCTCGCGAGTATTTGCATGCGATTGGCTTGAGAAAGATTGTAATTGGCTCGAGAGTTTCAGGCGCGATGGGGATAATGACAGAGGGCACTGCCTCACCCTCCGGACATATCGGACTTTATGTTGGACCAATCACTGACCCACGCTTTATGCGAGTGTACGGTACTTTTCATCACGAGCTTGGCCACCTACTTCATCTAAAGTTTATTACAGAATTCAGCAAGGAATGGAGTCAGGAGAAATTGTCGATGATTCAGATTTCTGAGAAGGTTGCAAATATAGCAGCGCTGATATTCGTAATATACTTAGACAATCATAGGCGCACATACGGCGCAGAAAAAGGAGTGGCCCGGGGGGATGAAGCGTTTGACACGGCAACGCAAACTAAAATAATGCTTATCAAGAAGTACATTGAGCAGCTGTACCCAGCTATGAACTCAGAGTATTGGAACGACGTAACACACGGTCGCATCACGCCGGATTATTGGGACAAACGTAAAAAAACTTTGAAACGAGAATAATATGACAAACAAAGAAACATCTTGGGGCCCAATAGCAGACTGGTATGGCGAGCATTTAGAGGGCGACGATACTTACCACGCAAAAGTAATTCTTCCGAATCTATTGCGTGTTTTGAACCCGGGGGAGGGGATGCGAGTACTCGACTTAGCGTGCGGAGAAGGGTTCGTAACAGAGAAGGTTGCTTCGACGGGCGCGAAAGTGACAGGCGCAGATATTTCAAAAGAGTTGATAGAAAAGGCAAAAGCGCGTGGTGGGCGAGTGTCGTATCATGCGACACCTGGAGACAAGCTCTCGTTCGCACAAGATTCTTCATTCGACGCTGTCACGTGCATTCTCGCGCTCCAAAATATGGAATCACTCGAACCCGTCTTTCGAGAGGTCGCACGCGTCCTTGTGCCCGGTGGACGATTTATTTTTGTTCTGAATCATCCGGTCTTGCGAATACCAAAACGCTCCTCATGGGGTTTTGATGAGGAAAAGGACATCCAATTTCGACGCCTCGACGGATATTATCTTCCGTCGCGTGAGAAAATGATTGCGCACCCGGGTAACCCCGAATCTGAACATACATGGTCGTTCCAACGCTCGCTTGAAGAACATTTCAAGGCACTTTTCAAGACCGGCTTCACCGTCACCGGTTTTGAAGAATGGATTTCTCACAAAACGAGCGAAAAAGGACCACGTCAAAAGGCTGAAGATCGCTCTCGCAAAGAATTTCCACTCTTTTTGATGATAGAAGCGACGGCTGGCGCGCAGTAAGCAGGTAGGTATACTGAACCCATATGTTTGAAACACTTGCACTTGGGGTACTCATTATTACGCTTTTAGTCATTGTTCTTCGCCAGGTAAACCAGTACGAGCGCGGACTTTTGTTCACGATGGGCAGGTTTACCCGCATCATTGAACCGGGATGGCGCATAGTCATTCCTGTTTTCCAATCGCTTCGCAAAGTAGATATGCGCGTAAAAGCAGTCGACGTGCCGGAACAAAAAGCGATTACGAAAGACAATATATCCGTCGGTGTGAATGCTGTTATCTACTACAAAGTCTCGGATGCTTCAAAAGCGATTCTAGAAGTCGAGGATTTTATTTACGCGATGTCGCAGCTCGCACAAACGACGATGCGAAATGCCGTCGGTGAAGTGGAGCTCGACGAATTGCTCGCTCAAAGAGACAAGATATCAGAGAGAATCAGTCGCGTCGTTGACGAGGCTTCAGACCCATGGGGCATCAAAGTATCCACCGTTGAGTTGAAAGATATTGCGCTGCCCGGAGACATGGAGAGAACAATCGCTAAACAAGCAGAAGCTGAACGAGAGAAGCGGGCCGTCATTATACGCGCAGAAGGGGAGGTGATAGCAGCAGAAAATATGGCAAAAGCAGCGCACACATTGGCGGCCGCGCCTGGAGCCTTGCATTTGCGAACGCTGCAATCAATAAATGATATTTCTTCAGACCAATCAAATACAATTGTTTTTGCCGTTCCGCTCGAAGTATTAAGAGCGCTCGAAAAGCTTGGTAAGTAGGAAGGGGGTAGGAGGCCGAGAGCCCCAGTCTCCCTATAGGCAATGTGCGCACAATATATCTTTTGCGCACATTATGCCTAGGGCGGGGTCCCTCGAGCACCGGCTGCTTCCCGGGCTTATAATGACTTTGTGCCCTACAAAGACCGCATACGAAAGATTCTTTCTCCTGCCGAAAGAAAAGTTTTCTCTCGACTTAATTCCCCACAGAAGATTCAGACTTTTTTGGAATCAATTCCAATTAACTTTGAGCGCAAGGGCGAAACGAACCTCTCCCCCAGACAGGTCTTAAAACGGCTCCAGGCTCATTGTTTTGAAGGTGCAGTATTTGCGGCTGTAGCCCTGGCCTACCATGGCCATAGACCGCTTTTGATGGACTTTGCTACCGCCTACGACGACGAAGATCACTCAGTGGCTCTGTTCAAGAAAAATGGGTTGTGGGGTGCGATAAGCAAGACCAATCATGCTGTACTGCGCTATCGCGATGCGGTTTATAAGTCTCCACGTGAATTGGCGATGTCTTTTTTTCACGAATATTATATGTGGGACGGCAGGAAATCTTTGCGTGCATATTCAGCACCATTCGACTTATCTAAGTTCAAACCGGAAAACTGGGTTATCCGAGATGACTCCGACCAGGCGCTTGACTGGCTGATGAAGGCGCTTGCCCATTCTCGGTACTCCGAGATAGCTCCGTATAAAGCCATAAAATCTATTCGCCCCGCTACAAAGTTTGAGAGGAAGGCATTAAGACTAATTGAATGGAAATGACAAAAATCAAAGGTACTCCATTGGATTCAGATACGCGCCAAGTGGCGAAACGGGTATCGTTGCGTTTGCGCACGGAGTTACTCGCCCTGTCGACTCCCCTAGCTTCATTATTCTAACGCCGTTTGATGCATAGACGCTGAAGTGAAGATGCGGGCCTGTTGCGTAACCGGTGTTGCCTGAGTAGCCAATGACTTCGCCTGTGCCAACTTGCTGTCCTTTGATGACATTGATTTGCGAAAGGTGTGCGTAGAGCGTTGAAAGGCCGTTTCCATGCTTGATAAGAACCCATTTGCCGTATGAATAGCACCCACGCACGGAATCTGAATTCCCTGTTCCTTCAACTGTTCCTGAAAGCGCCGATTTTATAAAGGTGCCAATTGGTGCACGAAAGTCGATTCCGTTGTGACCTTTGCCACTGTATGCGCCAGAGCGCGCGAATTCGGTGTTTCCGAAATACTGCGTGACTTTCACGTTATCCAGCGGCCAGCGCAAAATTCCTTTTCCCGCAGCCGGGAGGCGCGCTGGGTCGAGTGAATATTCAAGCTTTGATTCCAATTCATTGAGCGACTGCTCAAATTGGTCTTTTGCCGCCTGCTTATCTTTTAGAATCTTCTGATAATTTGATTCTTGGTTTTTTGTTTGTGCCAAGAGAGCGGCCTGTTCACGGCGGTTCACTTCAAGTGCTTGCTGTTCGCGGGCAAGTTTTGTTTGTTCGGCCTCAAGCTCTCGCCGCTTCTTCTCCGATTCGTCTCTGCTTACCACTAGTACTTGCTTTGCGGCCTCGAGAGAATCGATGTGTTCGGTAAGCGCATTTTGAAACGATTGGTTGTCCTCGAATTCATCCCACATTTTTGAAACCGTGTCGTTGGAAAGAACTTGCTCGATGAATGTCACGTTATCAATTTCGTTGATGCGCGCAATTGCTTGTGCAAGGCCGGTAAAGTCTTTCTGCATCGATATTTCTTTATCGACAATCGAGCCGCTGAGTTGCTTAATCTGTAACTGAATTGAACTAATGTTGTTTTTTGACACACTAATTTTTGCATTCAACTGCTTCCGAGAAATATCCAGCGCGTTCAGTGTCCCTTGAAGCGTTTGCTTTGTTGAGCCGATGTCGACTAGTTGTTTTTCGAATTGCGCAATTTCTTTGTTTAATTTTTCAATTTCTGCGTTTTGCGCCGATATCTGATTGCGCAATTCTTCCGCCGTTTGTGCGGAAATGAAAAAAGGAACTACACAACAAACGGCAAAGAGCGTCAATATCCACTTCATAGCATCTCTATAGCATGTGTGACGCGCGAGAGTGTCTCATCCTTTCCGACGATGCCGGCGATTATAAACGGGTCAGGGGAGCGCTCTTGCCCGCTCAGGGCGTACCTGAGAGGCCAGAGAACACTTCCCCTCCCCTTTTCAGTTGCGTAGTCCCAGAGGGCGTTTTTGACGGTTTCTACGTTGAAATCTGCTTCAGGCACATCTTGGAGACGTTTGTGAATGTACGCTAGATGCGCCTTGGTGTCCTCGGGAGACGTTTTTTTCTCAGGGATTAGTTTTGCATCAAGATTTGGTGTCGAAAAGAAAAATGCCAGCTCGCCATCCGCAACCATCGTCGGTATATCGTCCCACACACTTATCCGCTCGCGAATGAGCGGAACGACGCGTTTCGCAATTCGTTCATCATAGTTCGAAACTGCTACCGAAAGTACACGCAGCGTCTCTGTCTCCAATGTATCGACGGATAATTTTTGAAGATATTCGCGATTGAACCAGCGGAGCTTTTCTTCGTTAAAGATACCGCCGTGCGTTTGAATACCGGAAATATCAAATTGCTGTATCAGTTCTTCATGCGAAAAAAATTCCTGCTCTGTGCCGGGATTCCATCCAATGAGTGCAAGAAAGTTCACCATAGCGTCCGGCAAGTATCCTTCGGTGCGATATTCCAAAAGATCTTTCGCGCCGTCGCGCTTGCCAAGTTTCTTTGTTTTGTCTTCGCGTAGTATCGGCGGAAGCGTGACAAATTTTGGAACAGGAATTTCAAGCGCCTCGTACAGGCTCAAGAATTTTGGCGTCGAAGAAATGAACTCGTCGCCACGCATTACATGGGTCACGTTCATATTCATATCATCAACGATGTGCGCGAAATTATAGGTGGGATACCCGTCGGCCTTGATAAGGATGAAATCATCGAGCGCCTCTTCTCCGGCACTCAACGCTCCGCGCACCTCATCGTGCCATTCCATTCTTTTTATGGTCGGTACCTTAAATCGGAGAGAGCGTTTGCCGTCCCATGCAGAAAATTCTTTTGGTCGATGGTCGCGGAAAAGAAATACACGTTTATTTGCTTGCGCTTCTTTCCTAAACCCATCGATTTCCTCGGAACTATACGGGTCGGGATACGCGAAACCCTTATCTATGAGCGTCTGCGCCGCAACGCGGTATGTATCGAGTCGTTGTGATTGAATAGCACTTCCCCACGGATTTTGTGTGTCGGGCCCATAATCCCAATCCAATCCAAGCCATTTCAATGATTCTTGTATATGTTCGATGGAGCCGGCAACCTCGCGCTCTTTATCAGTATCTTCGATGCGAAGAATAAATGTACCCTTGTTTTTTCGCGCCCAAAGGTATGCAAATAGTGCGGTGCGAACCCCGCCAATATGCATGAATCCAGTAGGGCTCGGCGCAAAGCGTGTGACGACGTCCGCCATACTATTTCGGCTCGTGCTCCAGCGCGGTTTCGATAAGGATTTGTGCAATTTTTCTTGCAGCATCTGGTCGCGCATATACGCCGGCCGCATCGGACATCTGCGTTTGGAGCGCTTTGTTCTGCATAATGCGGTCAATTTCTGCGATTAGAATGTGCGGCGTGAGATTATGTTGTTCGATGACGGATGCCGCACCTGAGCGTGCGAATGAGAAGGCGTTCTCTGTTTGGTCGTGCGAAATATCAATGGGAAGTGGAACGAGGATGCTCGGAAGTTTCCAAGCCGCGATTTCAAAAATTGTCCCGGATCCGGCGCGCGCCACGATGACCGTTGTGATGCCGGCCGCCATACGGATGGCAAGTGTGTTTAGGAGTCCGAACGTTGCATAGCGCTTTTCGTACTGAGAATTTTTCAGCGAAACGCCAGCAATGGCGCGCACGTCTTTTAGGTTTGCGGTTCCGGTCTGATGAACGATGTTGTATCGCTGTATTAATTCAGGAAGTGCATCAAGAATGCATTCGTTGATTGCTACTGCTCCTTGCGAACCGCCCATAACAAAAATTGTCGGGACTGATGGGTCAATTTTTAAAAATTCATGACCGCCTTCGGCGGCTGTTGTTTCAATCTCTTTTCGAATAGGATGCCCCAATAGAGCTGTCTTACCTCGATATATTTCCGGAAATGCGGCGGCGGCGTTTGGGTGGGCAACACCAATCCAGCGTGCGAATTTTGCTGACCAGAGCGTTACTTTACCTGGGGAAGCGTCAGCGTCGTAAATAATGACCGGAATACGGAGAATTTTTGCGGCGTACAGCGTTGGGAACGCCGCGTATCCGCCGGTAGAGAAGATGACGTCGGGAAATATCGAGAAGAGTTGGAACAGAGACTGCACAACACCCCATGCCGTTTTGAAGCCATCAAAGAAATTCAGAGGACTTGAGTACTGCCGCATCTTGCCCGCTGGACTTGACCTATACTCGATATCGTGTTCTACCAATGTCGGCGGATCGAACGGTTTGGGACCAATATAAAAAAGCTGCGGCTCAACCAAGTGTTTTTCTGCAACAATATCCTCAATGTACTCGGCAACAGCGATGTGCGGGTAAAAATGACCTCCTGTCCCTCCGCCGGTGAATGCAATGCGCATGTGGATATTTTAGCACTTTTTAACATCACTGTGGCGTTTATTCATAGCAATTCACGTCGTGGTCGCCCGTCCGGAATTTTGCATTTTTGTACCTTTCTTCGAGTGTTATCGGATACCCGTCCACGTGTCGCCCTTTAACAAATATGAAGTGGGAATTATCGAGACCTCTCTCAAACACCTCAGGCACTCCTTCCAAATACATTGTCCATCGACGACGAAACTGTTCGGTGAATATCGAGGGATTAGATGCTTGGATATCTGGCCAGTATTGCTTAAACCTATCTCGCCAGAGCATGAGAGTTTTGTAGTAGTGCGGCCATAAATTTTCCCATTCTATAAGCGTGAATCCTTCTTTGTGTAGCGTCGAAATCTCAAGCGGAACGGATGGAATATGCCCACCTGGCCAGATATATCTGAGGACGGCATAGGCGGTCATGCCGTGTTCCATGAATGATGAGGTTGAAATTACCCCGATTCCTTTATCTTTTAGAACGTGCGC
>CAYIDY010000009.1:0-35805 GCA_964362305.1 uncultured Candidatus Saccharibacteria bacterium
AAAAGGGTCTTATGACCGACGACGGCTCAGCAAAAAAAATCGGCGCGCCGTATGTTTCGGGTGCACAAGTGAGTGCAGAAGTAGTGTCTGAAGGCCGCGATGCAAAAGTCACCGTCATCCGCTACCGTCCAAAAAGTCGTCACTTTGTGAAGAAGGGCCACCGTCAGCCGTTCACAAAAGTTAAGATAACAAACGTTTAGAAAGCCTACTTTCGACTTGCAAGAGCTGCGCGGATTGTATCCGGGTCGGCATATTCGATTTCGCTGCCCGTCGATAAGCCTCTGCCAAGAGTTGAGACAATGAAAGAGTGTTCTGTGGCATATTGTGCGAGTTCTTCACGAACGTGGAGCGCTGTGTAGTCTCCCTCAGGGTTCGCCGGGAAGGCAATAATTATTTCTTTAAGGCCGTTTTTTGCCCGCCCCACGAGCGACGCGAGTAGTTCACGCAGACGTAGATTGTTGGCTTTTTCAGATGCCAGGGAGATGGTGCCGCCAAGCACAAAGTAATTACCTCGAAATGTGCCACTCCGTTCAAGGGCATCGAGGTCGGTGTCCGTCGCAACTACAGCTAGCATCGTGGCATCCCGCGAGGTCGAACTGCAAAGAGCGCACGTCTTCTTTTCATCTGCATGATAACGCATGCACGACGGACATTGGTGCACGGTTTTCGTAAGTGACTGTAGCGCCTCTAATAGCTCGCGACGATACGACGGTGATGAGCGCAACAGAAATTGAACAAACCGTGCGGCTTGCCGCGGACCAATCCCCGGAAATCTTTGGAATATCGTAACCAGTTTCTCGAGTGCGTCCATGGCGAAATACTAAAACGGTGACTCCTCTTCACCAGGCGTGACGACAGCGGCTTGAGAATAATCTCCGAAATCACCTTTCTCAATCGTACGAAACGTCGTCTTTTCTTCATCGAAGAGAAGGTCGACTTTTCCTATTGGGCCGTTACGATGTTTTTCAATCAAGATTTCGGCGATATTGTTTTTTTCCATACCATCAGTCATTTTGTCTTCGCGGTGAATAAACATCACAACGTCGGCATCTTGCTCAATTGAGCCAGAATCACGAAGGTCGGAGAGCCGTGGTTTGCCACGACGTTGTTCAACCGCACGTGAGAGCTGTGAGAGGGCGAGGACAGGGACATCAAGTTCACGCGCCATCGCCTTGAGCGAACGTGAGATTTCGGTCGTCTGCTGCACGAGACTGTCTTGAGAACGGCTTGTACCGGGTGTAATGAGCTGCAAATAATCAACGACGATAAGTCCCAGTGATTTTTCCATTTTCAGACGGCGCGCGACGGAGCGCATGGTAAGGACGCTTGAAGATGGTTTGTCGTCTATATAAATCGGCGCTTCAGAAAGTTGCGCGATACCTTCCTGCAAACGCTCGTATTCATGGTCTTTGCGAATCTTTCCGGTACGGAGACGCCATGAATCAACACCGGCCTGCGCCGCAAGCATACGATCCACGAGCTGCTGAGAGCTCATCTCCAGCGAGAACATGCCGACTGCAGTTCCGTGCTTAATCGCTGTCTGGCGAACGATGTCCAAGGCAAGCGTCGTTTTACCCATACTCGGGCGGGCGGCGAGAATAATAAGGTCCGATTTCTGAAAGCCAGCCAAAAGATTGTCGAGACCGGGAAAACCCGTTGAAACGCCGCGAAGAGAACCGTCATCCTTCTGAAGTTTTTCGAGACGCTCCCAAGCCTCACTCAAACTTTCTTTAATCGTCGTAAACGTACGCAAACTCGGGGCATTTGATACTGAAAAAATAGCTGATTGTGCGTCGTTCAAGATTTCTTCTATGGCACGGTCTTCCTGAAAACCAAGTTCTCCTATTTTTGCCGCAGCATCAATGAGTGAGCGCAAAACGTACTTGGATTGTACGTTTTCTGCATAGTGGCGCGCGCTCCCCGGGGAAGCGGCGGAATTAACTAGTTCAGTCAGATACGAGGTACTGCCGATATCCTGCAGCTGCTTTCTTTCTTTTAGTTTTCCGGAGACCGTCACTACATCAATCGGCTCCCCCTTACCATGAAGCGTAAGCATCGCATCGAAAATAGTGCGATGTTTTCCTGCATAAAATGAATCTATTCCGACGATGTCGGCAACCTCATAAATAGCTCCCTGATTGAGCATGAGCGCCCCTAAAAGCGCTCGCTCCATGTCCAAATCTTGCGGTGGCACACGCGGGTCAATGGGGCTCATTGGCGCAGTGTATCACGCAGCATTTTGTCGATTTTTTCTCATGGAAGCGTATTTGGGACTAGTGTGTGGAGAATACGGGGACAGGCGAGCCCCCTAGGGAATTGACACGCTCTATAGCCTTTGATACAACGTACGCCACAGGATACGTAATCAGTCAAATCCGGCACTATGCTTTCGTTCACCCCAAAAACAGTTACCAAAGACCTCCTGACAGACTTGCCGGAGAGGTCACGAAAGGTGCTCACGCACCGCTTTGGCCTCCTCGGTACTGGAGAAAGACGGACGCTTGACGCTATCGGCAAAGAGTACGGCATCACGCGAGAGCGAATTCGCCAAATTGAATCGCATGGCATCGGCAGCATTCGCGAATCCGAGCATTACAAAAAACACACGGAATCAATAGAGGACCTAAAACGCGCTATCCAGGAATTAGGGGGTGTTTTGGCGGAACACGTTATTTTGGACGAAGTGCCAAAAAATGCTGCTGATAAAAACCACGTCATTTTTCTCTTAAATGTCGGTCACCATTTTACATTTAGACGCGAGGACAACGAATTCCATGCACGCTGGCACGTAGACAGTGGACTGAGCGACGCCGTCGAAAAGGCACTCTTGAAGCTACACAAGGAAGTATCTGCGGATACGCTGATTCCAGAAGACGATTTTGTAAAGCTCTTTGTATCTTTTCTTCAGGAGGAAAGCGTTAAAAATCCGTCGCAAGAGCATGTATCGCGCTGGCTTCGCATCTCGAAACGAATCGCAAAGAATCCCTTGGGCGAATGGGGCCGAATTGAATCGCCACATGTGCGCATCCGAAACACGCGCGACTTTGCCTTTTTGACCCTCAAGCGCCACGGCTCTCCAATGCACTTTACGGAGGTAGCGCGCGGCATTACGAAACTCTTTGGCCGCGAAACGCATCCTGCGACGACGCACAATGAACTCATCAAAGATAAGCGATTTGTCCTCGTTGGGCGTGGCTTGTATGCACTAAACGAATGGGGATACGCGCCTGGCGTTGTGCGCGACGTCATCACAAATATTTTAAAACGTGACGGCCCGTTAACTCGCCAGGAAATTGTTGAGCGCGTGAAGCGTGAGCGCTATGTAAAAGATGCGACTGTGCTGGTAAACCTTCAGAGTGGTACCTTTGCTCGTCTTGATGACGGCCGCTACAGTATTTAGGTGGCGCTTTTCCCCGCATCGCTCCTGGTTTCCGCTCTTTGTATTGTTACACTGTAAAGGTGGCGCACTACGACCTCAATTACATAAAAGGAGCGATTGCGAACAAAAACGGGTGGGGTTTGTCGGGCCCGTTTGAGCATTTCGATTCTCTTGAAGAATTTGCTCAGTGGGGGACTGATTGGGGAGTATCGCGCGCAATCACGAGCTGGGTGCTGTTTACTGCCCTCGTCATTGTAATCTCTCTCCAGTTTCCGCCATTTCTAACTATCGCCATGACTTGGGTCATCGCGTTACTACCACTTGTCGCGGTGTATTTCGTTCCGTTTGCATGGTGGAGAAATTGGGTTTGGTACGTTCGCACGCGCTACTTTGCAAAGAAGCCAACGGTGCTTCTCGAAATACTGATGCCGCACGAGATTCACAAGTCGCCTGGAGCCATGGAACACGTGCTGTCAGAACTCTGGTACACGTCCGGACAGACGACCGTTATTGATCGCTACTGGGAAGGTTCCATGCGCCCGTGGTCATCGCTTGAAATGGCATCATTTGGTGGCTCTGTGCATTTTTATATTTGGTGCTTTGCTGAAATGCGTCCCTTATTTGAAGCAAACATGTACGCGCAGTATCCAGAAATTGAAATTGTCGAGGCTGAAGACTATTCAAAAAAATTCGTCTACGACCCTGAAAAGAAGGACGTGTTCGGTAATCACATGATTTATCTTGAGAATCCAGTTCTCCCGATTCGCACATATCATGATTTTGAACTCGAGGAGGTGCACGAGCCCGAATTTATTACGGACCCCATGGCACAGATAGTTGAAACCCTAGGTTCACTAAAAAATAGTGAGGAGGGATGGATACAAATAATTTTCCATTCTATGACAGAAGGGGGGCAGGGTGAATTTATGCACCAATCTGAAGTGCGCATAGAAGAAATTCGAAAAGAAGGGGCGCTCTTTGGTAAGCACATCGAACTTTCAGAGGATGAGGCGCGAATCGCCCGTGCCCGTCCTACCTGGATGCAGACGGAGCAAATGCACTCGATGGAGCGACAAATGAACAAGCGCATGTTTGAAGTAGGTATCCGCATTTTCTACGCAGCGAATTGGGAAGACTATCGCGGCGTTATGCGTAACGCGATGCGCTGGATATTTATGCCCTATTACGGGCAGTGGCAGAATCGCTTGCGTCCTAAGCGCTGGCACGGTGACTTCGATTACGCGTGGCAAGATTTTAAAGACATTCGTTGGCGTATGGTTTCTCGAAGATTTTTGGATGCATGGAGACGAAGAAGTCTTTTCTATTCTCCGTGGGTTATGCCGGCACTTCCTATGTCTTCTGAGGCAATTGCATCCTTGTGGCATCCGCCATCAAGTGGAATCGCCACGCCAGGCCTTGAGCGCTTGCATGCTAAAAAAGTGGAACCTCCCACCAACCTTCCTCGATAAATGGTATGAAATACGAGCGCATCATAGAGTCGGTGTTCTTTTTTCTTGGTGCGGTGCGCGACCATTTGAGTGACGAATGGCGTCGCGGAGCAAATCAACGAACAATATTCATTGCGCTTCTTATAGGATTCGTCTCGCTCTATGTGTACACGCAACACATTGAACCGCCTTACGATTTTCCTCTTCAAGAACTCGTCACTATTCCTGAAGGGTCGCATCTCCCTGATATAAGTGCCAATCTTGAGAGTGCTCACGTAGTGAATAGCGCCGTCGCGCTCCGGTTGGTCGTAACAGCTCTCGGGGGAGCAACGAACATAAGGGCGGGAGATTATATATTTAAAGAGCCACTCAATGTTCTTGATGTCGCGCGAAGAATTACTACCGGCGCCTATGGGCTTGAGCCGGAGCGTATTCGAATTCACGAAGGCGCTACAACACAAGAAATGGGAAAGATTTTTGCCGCACGCCTTGCACGAGTAGACGCAGACCGTTTTGTGGAAAAAGCTCGGCCTCATGAAGGGTTTTTATTTCCCGACACGTATTTTTTTCTCCCGAACGCTTCTGAAGACGTTATCGTGAACGCGATGCGGCAAAATTTCGACAAGAACATACAGTCGCTCGCAGGAGAAATAGCGTCTTTTGGGAAGCCGCTCGAAGATGTGGTTACCATGGCGTCGCTCATCGAACGCGAAGCATACAAATCTGCTGACCGGCGAACTATTTCCGGTGTGCTATGGAATCGGATTGATAAAAACATGCTTTTGCAGGTAGATGCCGCCTTTCTCTACACCATGGGAAAAGCTACTTTCGACCTAACGCTTGAGGATTTGAAGGCCGACGATCCATACAATACCTATAAATATAAAGGACTCCCGCCGACGCCCATAGGCTCGCCAAGTCTTGATTCGATACGTGCAGCGGTTACTCCTGAGAAGCACAAGTACCTTTTCTATCTTGCAGATAATCATGGCACCACGTATTTCAGCACAACCTACGAGGAACATCTCCGCAAAAAGCGCCTCTATTTAGGAACTTAAAACGCGGTCCCTTGATTCTTCTGGCTTCAAGCTACAAGCTACAGGTATATGGCTACTGTATTCGTCGGCCTATCAGGAGGCGTTGATTCCGCTCTTTCAGCGGCGCTTATGAAAGACGCTGGACACACCGTCGTAGGTTGCTTTATAAAAATCTGGCAACCGGAATTTATTGAATGCACATGGCGCGAGGATAGATTGGATGCCATGCGTGTGTGTGCGGCGCTCCACATCCCGTTTCGCGAAATAGATTTGTCCGAGCAATATAAAGCAGAAGTTATTGAAGACATGGTGGCGAATTATAAGAAGGGAATTACTCCAAACCCAGACGTTCTCTGTAATCGAAAGATTAAATTTGGCTCCTTCGCCGAGTGGGCTTTTAGAGAAGGTGCAGATTATATTGCAACGGGACACTACGCACGCATTAATAACGAGGGCGGACGATTTTCTCTTCTGAGAGGAAGCGACACCAACAAAGATCAGTCATACTTTCTCTGGCAGCTTACGCAAAAAGATTTGGAGCGCGCACTTTTTCCCGTCGGGGCGATGACAAAACAAGAAGTACGCGCGGAGGCCAAGAGACGTGCTCTGCCCGTCGCCCAGAAGCGCGACAGCCAAGGACTCTGTTTTGTGGGCGATATTTCGCTGCCTGAATTCTTGTCGCACTATATGCCCCTCAAAAAAGGTGTCGTACTCGACACAAATGGAAGTGCATGTGGCGAACACGATGGTGCTGGACTGTACACAGTGGGACAGCGACATGGATTTTCACACACCGGATCAGTACCGCTGTATGTCTCAGCAATCGATATAGAAAAAAACACGATCACCGTCTCTCGGCAGCGAGCGGATGCGGAATCAAAAAAAGTGATTGTAATTCATGAAAATTGGATTAAAGAACAACACTTTCCATTTCATAGCGAAGTACAAGTGCGCTACCGTGAACATCCTTGTATGGCAACGACCAAAAGAGAGAATAATCTCTGCACTGTCGAATTTGAGAAACCGCACCTGGTCGCTCTTGGGCAATCCCTTCTCTGGTACGACCAAGACATTGTTCTTGGCGGCTCGATAGTTACACGCCCTGTGTAAAACCTGCAAGCGCAGAAAATTCAAACGTATACTGCAGTAGATTGCGCATGCGTACACTTTTTTGTGTATGCCCCTGTATGCAAACCTTTAAGATTATTTTTGGCAGCAATGAGCGCTCGTCGGTTGGGTACGAAGAGTTTTTTTGGCGCGCGCTGTGGATTGGAGCAAGTATTATTGCAGTCACCTATGCGAGCTACCTGTACTTTGGAAGCGTGAACGCTGCTTACTTTGGAGAGCCCGCCCCCATACCGATTCTCGATATCCTGAGCAAAGAAGGAGAGCATCATCTTTCAGGAGATATTCCCGTGCCATCATCGTGTCATGGCCTTACGGTGACAACGAAGGCGTTGAGCGAAACGCACTTTCAGCTCGAATTTATTACCTGGCAAGAACCAACGCTGAGCTGTGAGCCGTTAGGTTACTCGAGGACGTTTAACACCGTCGTCTTTGCACCGAGCACCGGCATCACATTTTCCGCACGCATCGATGGTGAAGAAGTTCCTATCCGAATCACCAAACGCTTCTAAACATATGTCATTTCAAATAATAAAAGCCGACGGAGAACAAGAAGGATTTGATCCTGTTAAATTGCAGGCATCGTTGAAATGGGCGGGCGCAACACATGACGAGGCAGAACGGATTCTTCGACAAGTCAGTGCAGATCTGAAAGAAGGGGTAACAACTGAAGATATTTACCATCACGCATTTCAGCTCTTACAAGAACACAGCGCTCCTGCAGTCGCAGCACGATATTCAATAAAGCGCGCACTTTTTGCGCTTGGCCCATCGGGATTCCCATTTGAGCAATTTTTTGCAGAGGTTTTGCGCGCTCATGGCTGGCGCACACAAACAGGCGTTGCGCTAACTGGAAGATGCGCTCCCCATGAAGTCGACGTTCTCGCGGAAAAGAATGGATTTCGTGTCGGTATCGAGGCAAAATTTCACAACGATGCAGCAGGGAAGACAGACATCAAAGACGCGCTCTATGTCTACGCGCGCTACGAAGATTTGAAGAAGGCTCCGGAAGCATCGTCCCGTGTTCAGGAGGGATGGCTCGTCACGAACACACGCTTTACCAGAAACGCCATTCGATACGCCCAATGTTCGGGCCTGACGCTGATTGGCTGGGATTTCCCTCGAGGCAAAGGGCTCCAACAAATGATTGAAACTGGCCGCGTCCACCCACTGACATGTCTTACGACACTTACCGACAATGAAAAGCGGCAATTAATGGACAGGCGCATCGTGCTCTGTCGCGACGTCCTCGCCCCTCATCTACTTGAAGAGTACGGGGTGCAGAGGGGAAGAATCGATCGTGTAGTTGAAGAGGCGCGCTCCCTGTGCTCAATAGACGCTCCTGTTATCCCACGGAATAATTTGACCCCCCATCGTGTAGAAGGATAGAATTGCGTCATGGATTTTTTGAGTGACCCGTCCCTCGTCATTTTCGGCAAACTCCTTCTTGCAACACTACTTGGCATCGCAATAGGCACAGAGCGAGCCGTTGTCGCCCAGCAGGCCGCCGGAAGCCGCACCTTTGGTCTCGTTGCACTTGGTTCATGTGTATTCGTGATTGCGGGCATGTCAGCAAACGAGCAATTTATAGGCCTCGTGAACTTTGACCCTTCGCGCGTCCTCGCCGCGGTGGTCCAAGGAATTGGCTTTCTTGGCGCCGGTCTTATTATTTTCAGAAATGACTCACTTCATGGAGTCACGACCGCTGCCGGGCTTTGGGTGGCTGCGGGTGTTGGCTCGCTAGTAGCATTCGGTCTTTACCACATTGCTATTTTTGTCACCTTCCTTGTCCTCCTCGTCTTTTTCGGCATGTGGTACATCGAGAAAAGCTTTAAGCGCAACTTCACCGGCCTTATCGTGGAAATGCAAGACGACCACGGGCAAAAATAACAAAGGGCAATGGTATACTGGCGCAATGTCGCAGTACTATAAGCCCGATAGAAAACCCGATTGGAATTATGGCGGCCCACGGTGGCGCCTTTCGCGTTCAAAAATCGGCTTATTTACAGACTGCCCACGTTGCTTCTATATAGATAATAAATTGGGCACCGCAAGGCCTCCTGGTTTTCCTTTCAACCTTAACTCAGCCGTTGACGCGCTCCTCAAAAAAGAATTTGATATTCATCGCGCTAACGGCAGCGCCCACCCGATAATGGAGCAATACGGTGTCGATGCCGTTCCATTCCAGCACCCGAAAATGGACATCTGGCGAGAAAATTTCAAAGGCATCGACTACTGGCACGCGGACTTGGGTTTTACGGTATCCGGTGCCGTCGACGACGTGTGGGTTAACCCGGCGGGGGAACTTATGATTGTTGACTATAAATCAACCAGTAAAGATGAAAAAATTGAAGCATTAGATAAAGACTGGCACGATGGCTACAAGCAGCAGATGGAGGTCTACCAATGGCTCTTTCGCAAAAATGGTTTTACGGTTTCAAACACCGGCTATTTTGTGTACGCAAACGCCGGTAAGGACAAAAAAGCATTTGATGGAATCCTTGAGTTCGAAGTTACACTCATTGCACACAATGGCGACGATTCGTGGGTTGAAGGAACGCTGCAGGGTATTAAAAAATGTTTGGACTCAGAGGAATTGCCAAAGAATTCGGACGATTGTGATTACTGCACGTATCGTGAGATGGTGGGGAAGAAATTACAATCTCGCTATGGAGGCAAAAAACAGACGGGAGAACAAGCGACACTCGGTTTATAGTATGGAACTTACACGATTACCTGGCACCGAAATGCGCGTTTCCAAGCTCTGTCTTGGGACGATGAATTTTGGTCAACAATGTTCCGAAGCAGAGGGGCATGAACAAATGGATTACGCCGTCTCAGAGGGAATTAATTTCTTTGATACTGCCGAAATGTACCCCGTACCTCCGCAAAAAGATTTGCAGGGCAACACAGAGTTGTACATCGGCCGCTGGCTCAAAAAGCGCTCGGACAGAAAGAATTTGGTAATCGCAACAAAGATCTCAAGTAGAAATCAGGCCGCGTTGATGGGACGTCGCGACGCAACGAGGGGCCTCACCCGTGCAGCCATCCATGAGGCGATAAACGGCTCCTTGGACCGTTTACAGACTGACTATGTCGACTTGTATCAAGTCCATGTACCTGAGCGACACGCGAATTATTTTGGCCGCCGTGGGGTCACTGAGCTTGATGGTGATGACGGAGTGTCTATTGAAGAAACGCTTACCGGACTTGGCGAGCTTGTAAAGGCGGGGAAGGTCCGACACATTGGCGTCTCCAACGAAACCCCGTGGGGCGTATCCGAATACCTTCGTCTTTCCAGAGAAAAAGGATTACCACGAATCGTGACAATTCAGAATCAATACGGGCTTTTGAGCCGTGGGTTTGAAGTCGGGCTGTCTGAAATGTGCTTGCGAGAAGACATTGGACTCCTACCATATTCGATATTGAATCGCGGTGTTATTTCAGGGAAGTATCTGAATGGGGCCTGGCCGGAAGGAGCGCGCTTTACGCGCTGGGAACGCGATCGCGAACGATACAAACCAGCACGGGTAGACGAGCCAGTGAGACGCTATATAGCACTCGCGGAAAAATACTCGCTTGATCCCGTGCAAATGGCAATTGCTTTTGCGATGTCGCGTGCATTTATTCCGTCGACTATCATCGCGGCCACCTCAATGCAGCAGCTTGAGAACAATATTGCTGCGGCCAAAGTTACCTTAGTTCCAGAAGTACTGACCGAAATAAATGCACTGTACACGGAAATACCAGACCCAACCTGCTGAACTTACTCGGTCAGGAGCGCTTTGAATTTCTCCGTGGATTCATGCGGTCCAATAATCGCAAGATTGAGATTGATGCGTTTAAAGATATCTCGCGCCACACGTTGGATGTCGGCCGAAGAAACGGAATCAATGCCTCGTATCTTTTCTTCGAGCGTGCGAATGCGTCCGAGGGTGACGAGCGAAGTCGCTGCTTGACCTGCAATAGCGTCCGAGGTTTCCATCGCCAAGGTCATCGTGCCTTTCATGTACTCCTTCGCCTTCTTTAATTCCGTTGCAGGAACTTTGTTCTTCTTTATCTTTTCAAATTCAGCAATGATTGTTTGAATAGTAAGTTCCAGTTTTCCGTGCTCCACACCTGCTTGCACTGCGAAATAGCCAGTGTCGGGGTACTTATCTACCCATGAATGCACTGAGTAGGCTAAACCGCGTTTCTCGCGCACCTCCATGAAAAGCCGGCTCGACATGCCTCCACCAAGAATAGTCGAAAGTACTTCAAGAGCGTATTCGTCTGCATGCATGTACGGATATGCAGGAAGTCCAAGAATAAAGTGGGTCTGATCAGATTTTTTGTCCTTTATTGCGACGCGCGGCGCAGATTGCTCGGGGGAAGCTGTAATAGGGTTCGGCGGGTTACCGTGGGGAAGTACGCCAAAGTCCTTTTTTGTTTTTGCGAGAAGTCGTTTTTCATTAAACGAACCCGCGACACAGACGACCGTGTTCAGCGGAGTATAGTTTCTTTTTAAGTACGTCGCGAAATCTTTGCGAGTAAACGCACGAATGTTTTCCTTTGGACCGAGAATGGTGCGTCCGAGAGGATGCTCTTTTCCAAACAGCATTTCATCAAACACGTTATCGACGGTTCGCATCGGCATATCTTCGTACATATCGATTTCCTGAATTATGGCGCCACGCTCTTTTTCGATTTCTTTTTCAGGAAGTTTCGAGTTCAAGAAAATATCCGAAATAACATCAAGCGCTTGCTCGACATGTGTTTCAGAGACTTTTGCATAATACGCCGTGCGGTCTTTCGAAGTGAATGCATTATAGACGCTCCCGACGGAATCTAATTCTTCGCTTATCGCTTTAGCATTAGGGCGTTTCTTCGTGCCCTTAAAAAACATGTGCTCCAAAAAGTGCGCCAGGCCATTCTCGCGCTCGTCCTCGAATCGAGAGCCCGTGCCGGTCATGACCATCACAGTCGCGTTCTTAGTCTGCGGCATAGGGCACAGTACGACGCGAAGACCGTTTTTGAGAGTATGTATGTTGTATTTCATGCGCGGATACTACCGCGTAATTGTGTGAACGGAAAGCCATGTTATAACTTCGGGATGACATCGGGAGAAGTGAGGACAAAGTATTTGGAATTCTTTAAAGCGCGAGGACACGCAGAAATCCCTTCGGCTTCCCTCGTCCCTGAAAACGACCCAACCACGCTTTTTACCGGTTCGGGGATGCAGCCCCTTTTGCCTTACCTTTTGGGGCAACCGCACCCGAAGGGCAAGCGCGTCGTGGACTCTCAAAAGTCATTTCGAGCCGCTGATATCGAGGAAGTAGGGGACAACCGGCACACAACTTTTTTTGAAATGCTTGGCAACTGGTCACTAGGAGATTACTTCAAGCAAGAACAGCTTCCGTGGTTTTTTGAATTTCTTACCAAGGAGGTTGGACTCGACCCCAAAAAATTGTACGTAACGGTGTTCGACGGCGCGCCGGAAATTGGCATTCCGCGCGACGAAGAAGCCATAAAAGTATGGCAGCGTCTTTTTAGTGATGCCGAGATTGATAACACATTCATCGCGATTGGCTCGGAGGCAAACGGCTACGACGTTGGCATGCAGGGTGGGCGTATTTTTTCCTACGACGCAAAGAAAAATTGGTGGAGCCGCGCCGGAGTCCCGGGAAATATGCCGGAAGGGGAGCCGGGAGGTCCGGACAGTGAAGTTTTTTATGATTTCGGAACACGGCATGACCCAAAGTGGGGGAAAGAATGCCACCCGAACTGCGACTGCGGACGCTTTATGGAAATCGGAAACTCGGTTTTCATGGAGTACATTAAAAAGGATGGAAAATTCGAATTCTTGCCGCAAAAAAACGTTGACTTCGGTGGAGGACTCGAGCGCATCACTGCAGCGCGAAATGGGAACAGCGATGTTTTTACTATCGATACTTTGGGCGCGGTAATCACCGTTCTCGAAAAAGAGAGCGGCACTGAATATGAAAGCAATACGGCCGCATTTCGAGTCGTTGCTGACCACATGCGCGGGACAGTTTTTATGCTCACTGATGGTGTACTACCTTCAAACAGTGACCGCGGATACTTTTTGCGAAGACTGATTCGTCGCGCGACACGGTATGCCGACGTCATTGGGTTCCCAGAAGGACGACTCTCGACTCTCGCGCGGGTCATCGCAAAATCGTATGGTGAACACTATCCAGACATCGTCGCGCACCTCGGAATAACAGAGAAAGCAATCTCAGAAGAGGAGGCCAAATTCCGAGAAACGTTGTCGCGCGGCATGAAAGAGTTTGAGAAATTGGCAAAGGGCGACGTTGTCTCCGGTCATGATGCATACGTACTGTTCACAACGCATGGCTTTCCACTTGAACTTACGCAAGAGCTCGCTAAAGAACGAGGGGCAAGCGTTGATTTGGATGCATTTAAAAAAGAAATGGACTCGCACCGCGATCTTTCGCGCGCCGGAGCAGAACAGAAATTTAAAGGAGGTCTTGCAGACCAATCGGAAGCCACCGTCCGCCTTCACACCACGCATCACCTTCTTCTCAAAGCGCTGCAGACGGTCCTCGGCGAACATGTGAAGCAGCGTGGCTCGAACATCACGGGCGAGCGCTTACGCATCGACTTCTCGCATGGAGAAAAAATGACCGATGAACAGAAAAGGGAAGTTGAGCGCATCGTTAACGAGAAAATTAAGGAACATTTGCCGATGATTCGCTCCGTTATGCCGAAGGAAGAGGCAGAGAAACTGAATGCACAGCATGAATTCGGCGCAAAATATCCCGACACAGTGTCTGTGTATTCACTTGGGCCCCTTGGTGCAACGCTCGCAGAGCCTCAATTCGACCGAGCATATTCAATCGAATTTTGTGGTGGGCCACATGTCGCAAATACGTCGGAAATCGACGTGGCAGGTGCGTTCAAAATTCAAAAAGAGGAGGCGGTCGCGGCAGGTATCCGCAGAATCAAAGCCATTCTTGGCTAGCGCGCAAAAAATCTTGCTATACTTCTGGCAATGTTCTCATTCGGGGCTCGTAGGGAGAAGCCTGTTTTAATCGCTGATATCGAAAGCGGCAGCGTTGGTGTTGCGATTGCGATTTTAAAAAAAGGAGCGCCGGTAAAAATATTAGTCTGTAAGCGCGCGCATCTACCGCTTATTGAACGTGACGAGGCGCATGTAACCTCATCAATCATCACTCTGTTTTCAGAAACAGTGCCAGTGGTCCTCAAGGAATACACCGAGAGTGAACATGCGGCGCGCTATGGCGCGGCACAATCGCTCACCGTAGTTGTCGGAAGTCCGTGGGTGCGCTCACGCAGCGCGGGAGCCGAAGATCTTTTCACCGAGGAGAAGACGATTACTGACGCGATGATAAAAGAACTGGCAAAACGTGCGCTGTCCGAGCCCTCTACACTCGATTCCTCGCGCGTCTTTGAGTCCAGTGTCATACGAGTGCAGCTCAATGGCTACCCGACAGGTTCTCCTGTGGGAAAAAAGGCGCATCACCTACAAGTGACTGCGTTCCAGAGCGATATAGACCAAAAATTGCGCACCGGAGTCGAATCAGTACTGGGAGCATCATTTCCTGGTCGACCCGTAGCACTTCGCTCCTCCATTCGTGCGCTCCTTGCAGTCCTGCATGAACGCATTCATGGCAACCACTACATGATACTGAGCATGGGAACAGAAGGAACAGACTGTATTTCCGTCCATAAAGAAGACCTTAACGAACACTCATCATTACCAATTGGCGTCAGGTCTATAGCACAACGATTGTCAGGGGAACAAGGATTGCCGGAAGAAATATTCTCGCAGCTTCGCATGCTCATTGCAGATACGTGCAGCACCCCTTCGTGCGAAGCGATAAAAACAAATCTTGCAAAACTGGAGCCCGAACTCGTCCGGTCATTTGCCGAACTTTTTTCACAGATATCGTCACGACGAAAAATTCCTAACACCTGCCTTTTGGTTACTCATGCAGACTTAGCCCCGTGGCTAGAAGTGTTTTTGACGCGCATAGATTTTGCTCAGTTTTCCGTAACGGCGCAACCACTCGCCGTTACGTCACTCTCGCCAGCGCACCTCGCCACACAGGTGCAATGGGACTCCTCGCAACACGAAGACACGGGAATAAGTCTTGCAAGCGCGTTTGTAAACACTGCATAGCTTGAAGCCGTTTACACATCTATAAGAATGCTATACTGAACATTATGGGGAAGGACTATTTTTCAGACATTGATGATGCAGGTGCCGAAGCTCAGCCTCCACGAGGAGAAACAGAGGCATCATTAAGCGGCGAAAAAAGCATACGCAATATTTCAGTTTCGCCGCGTCGGAGCGCAATGACGCAGCGTATGGTTCCTCCTGAAGCCCGCATCCGCCAGGAAGCGCCGACAACTCGTCGAGGTTTTTTTTCGTCACGCCTTCTGCTTTGGGGGATTGTCGTCATTGTGATACTAGGCATCATTGGAATTGCTGCTGCGTTTATACTCGGAGGCTCAACAACCGTCACCATAACGCCTCGTGTACACCAAGTTACTTTTGACCCTTCGACTCAATTCACCGCGTACCCGACAAGCGACGCTGCGTCGTCGGGTATAGTGTATACAACTCAGACGTTCGACATCGAAGAATCAAAAACGGTACCGGCAAACGGTGTTGAGAAGGCGGAAGATAGAGCATCCGGCACTATTACCGTCTTTAACGCATACTCCGACAAGCCTGCGCGCCTCATTAAGAACACTCGATTCGAGTCTCCCAACGGGCTCATCTTCCGCATTCCTGCATCAATTGAAGTTCCAGGCAAGAACGGTGCCACACCTGGCCAAATTACGGTAACCGTATTCGCCGACCAAGCCGGTGCGCAATACAACATAGCGCCCACCGATAAATTTACCGTTCCCGGACTGAAGTCAACACCCGATATGTACAACGGTATTTATGCACGCTCTACGTCAGCATTTACGGGTGGCTATGTGGGCGAGAAGCCAGCAGTTCTTCCTGCAGCGCTCGAAAGCGCCCGCGCCGAACTTCGCTCCATGCTCCAATCAAAAGTCCAAGAGTCAATTTCTGGAGTACAAGGTTTTGCATTCGCAGCACTCTCAAAAATAGAATATGAATCAGCTCCCACTGTTGCTGATCCCGCTGGCGGCGCAAAAGTCACAGAAAAGGCACATGTCACTGTGCCGGTATTTCCCAAAGAGCAATTTGCACAAGCTATAGCTCAGGCAGTAAGTGCGGATGCCGCCGACAGTCAGGTTTCGCTTCAACCACAGGGCCAATTGTCTGCACAAGTCTCGGGAACACTACCTGAAATCGGCTCGGCACCAATAGTGTTCGGCTTGTCCGGCAGTGCGTTAGTCGTCTGGGATGTCGATGCGGATGCCATCAAACAAGCGCTCGCAGGAAAAGACCAAAGCGCTTTCAAGCCAATAATCGCTAACTTCCTTGGTATAAAAGACGCAAGCGCTCGCCCCCCATTTTGGACGTCAACATTCCCAGCGGCCGACAAGATAGAAATAACCATTGTCGACCCAACAAACGCGCAATAATTGACTCTTTCAACGAGTCCTGTTATTGTATCCCGGCAGATTATGGCTGAACAGAAGGAAGTCACGGGAGTCGTCGAAGAGGCGCTACCGAACACCTTGTTTCGTGTCAAATTAAATTCTGAAGAGATCGTACTTGCGTATCTTGCCGGAAAAATGCGTCTGCATAGAATTAAAGTGCTTGTCGGCGACAAGGTCAGCTTACAGCTAGACCCGTACGGTGGACGAGCGCGAATTACAAGGCGAATATAGCGACAATGAGAGTTAAGTCTTCAATTAAGAAAATGTGTCTTCATTGCCGCCACGTTCGTCGCCGCGGGAAACTTTGGAATATCTGTAAAAACCCACGTCATAAACAACGCCAAGGATAATTATGCGAATCGCCGGAATCACAGTACCAGACACTAAGCGCCTTGAGATTGCACTCACGGCTATTTACGGTGTTGGTCGCCCTCGAGCACTATCCACTTTAAAGTCTCTCAAGATTGACCCAGGCACCAAAGCAAAAGATCTCTCTTCAAAAGACGAAACAGCACTTCGCGAGACGATAGAGAAGTTTCGTATCGAAGGAGAGCTTCGTCGTTCAATTTCATCAAACATCCGTCGCCTCAAAGACATCAAGTCTCACCGCGGTTCTCGACATGCCAAAAAGCTTCCTGTTCGTGGACAGACATCAAAGACGAATTCTCGTACCGTGCGTGGTAACGTCCGAAAGACCATGACATCGGGCCGTCGTAAGCTAGAAAAGACATAAAATTTATGGGAAAGAAACGAATCATACGAAAATCAGGAGGGTCGGTGGACCAAGGGCTCAAGTCTCGCTCTTTGTCACGCACCTCAAAGCGCACCGTGCTTCAAGGCATCCTCAACATTCACGCAACATTCAACAACACACAGGTACTTCTTGCGGACAAAGACGGCAACACGGTTGCATGGTCTTCATCGGGCGCGCTTGGTTTTGCAGGTGCAAAAAAGGGAACACCATTTGCTGCTGCAAAAGTCGGAGAGCTTGTCGGGGACAAAGCAGTACTCATGGGTATGAAAGAGGCTGAGGTTGTCATTCGTGGCGTTGGTGCGGGACGCGAGTCAGCGCTTCGTGCGTTTGCCGGAAAGGGAATTGACGTCACAAAAATTTCTGATGATACACCGATGCCGCACAACGGTCCGCGCCCGCCAAAACCACGAAGAATTTAATCTAATTTTGTAACCATGCTTCCAGTCACTTCAAAATACAGAATCGCAAAGCGCCTTGGCGCGGGCATTTTTGAACAAACGCAGACGCAAAAGTTTGCGCTTTCAGAGGCACGTTCTGTAAAGACAAAGAAGCGCGGACGCGGTGGATCTGAATACGGCCGACAGCTTCTCGAGAAGCAGCGAGTCCGTTTTACCTACGGCATTACCGAGCGACAGCTCCACAGCTACGCTAAGGTTGCGTACGAAGAGAAGAACCCGTCGCTCGAATTACACCGTGCACTCGAGGAGCGCCTTGACTCAGCGGTATATCGTTCGGGATTTGCTACTACTCGTCGTGCTGCGCGCCAAATGACGTCGCACGGTCACATTACTGTCAACGGAAAGCGCGTAACAGTGCCATCACACCGTCTAAAGAAAGGTGATGTTTTTGCCGTTCGTGAAGGGAGTAGGACGAGCACACTCTTTTCACACTTGGGCAACCCCGAAGTTGTTAAGCGCACGCCACCACAGTGGCTAGAAGTTGACGCCGACGCAATGAAGGTCAAGGTTGATGGACAAACTTCGTATACACCAGGGGAGACCGGTTTGGATTATTCAGCAGTATTCGAATTCTATAGTCGATAATTTTCCACAGGTTAAAACCTTGCTATTTTGTCTCAGCAAGGTATAATCTGGCGCGTTTTTCAACTCACACATTAGTAGCCATTTTATCAAAGATTTAAGCCAACTTTTCAAAAAAGTCATATGCTCGACTATCATATTGCACTCCCAAGTAAGCCTCGTATCGTTTCAGAAAGCGAACGAAGTGGTATCTATGAAATTGACGGATTGTACCCGGGATATGGCTACACCTTGGGTAACTCTCTTCGCCGAATCATTCTCTCCTCGCTCCCCGGAGCAGCAGTTACGCACGTAAAAGTGCCCGGCGTTGCACACGAATTTTCAACTATAGAAGGTGTGCGTGAAGATATGGTGACGGTTCTTTTGAACCTTCGCCGTGTTCGTTTGAAGTTTGCTACAGACGAAGCGCAGACAATGACACTTTCTGTCAAAGGACCAAAAACCGTTACGGCTGCAGATTTTAAACTCCCCGGCCAAGTTGAAGTATTGAATCCCGAACAACACATCGCAGAGGTAGTCGGTAAGACGACATTTGAAATGGAAGTTCATGCAGAGAGAGGTCTCGGCTATGTGCCAAAAGAAGTGCATCAGAAAGAGCGTGTTGAAGTTGGCACGATTGCACTCGATGCAATTTTCTCTCCAATTCGCCGCGTAAACTATGAGGTTGAAAACATGCGTGTGGGTGATCGCACCGACTTCAACCGTTTGCGTATCGTAATAGAAACAGACGGCACGATTAGCCCACATCAGGCACTCGAACAGGCAGTTGAAACAATGATTCACCAACTCCGTGCGATTGTAGGCTTTAAGGAAGAGAAGACCGAAATCTCCGACGAAGAAGTAGGTTCAGACGATGATAAGCACGATCACGGACATGGCGCAGACGCGGAAATTTTGAAAACTCGCATTTCTGAGCTACAGTTGCCCCCGCGTGTGGAACAAGCGCTTGATAACGCTTCAATCCGTACGGTTGGCGGCCTCGTCCGAAAGCGCGAAGACGACCTCCTCGCAATTGAAGGACTCGGCCAAAAAGGCATGCAGGATTTGAAGCGCGCACTTTCCAACCTCGGACTCACGCTCCGCACGCAATAAAAACGTTTCCCTCTAATTACCATGAAGCATCACGTAAAAAGACGAACACTCGGCCGCACAAAGTCTCAACGCGAGGCTCTTTTGCGTGGTCTTGCGCGCTCGCTCGTCTTGCACGAGGGCATCACTACAACAATTGCAAAAGCAAAAGAGCTCCGCCCGTACATTGAACAGTTGGTGACGGCAAGTAAAGCGAACACACTTCAGTCGCAGCGCCTCGTCAAAATGCGTTTGGGAAATTTGAATGATGCTGCCAAAAAACTGCACACGACTATCGCGCCTCGCTACACGTCGCGAAATGGCGGCTACACACGCATCGTGCGCTTGGGTCGCATTGGAAAGCGTGTTACTGAATCCGCTCGTATTGAATTTGTAAAATAATATGACTACTGACACTAAAGCAGCTCAAACCTACACAATCAACGCCGCTGGCATGAAGATTGGCCGCGTTGCCTCTGATGCCGCTAAGGCTTTGATGGGCAAGAAGAGTGCTCAGTATGTACCGCATATCGATTCTGGCGCCTCAGTCACGATTACGAACGCTGCGAAACTACACATCACGGAAAAGAAGCGGGTACAGAAAATCTACACCCACTATTCGCAGTACCCAGGAGGATTGAAGAACGAGTCACTTGGTAATCTTCTTAAGCGAAAAGGGCAGGGGCACGCGGCAGTACTACGACGAGCAATCGAGCGCATGATGCCGCGAAACACCTTGCGTGTCGCACGCATGAAGCGCCTTAAAATTACCGATTAATTCTTGTACCATGGCCAAAGAAGCAACATATACAGAGGCAGTAGGACGACGAAAAACCGCCAGCGCACGCGTCCGCCTCACACCAGCTAAGACATTCTCACTTACGGTCAATAATCGCCCGGGTCATGAGTATTTCCCGCTTCCTACCATGGTTGACACGGCATCTGCGCCAATAAAAGCAGTTGGTGGCTTGTACGCTATTACGGTAGTTGTGAAGGGTGGTGGACACAAGGCGCAGGCGGACGCAGTACGTCACGGAATCGCACGTGCGCTCGTTGATATTGACGCTGGAGTACGTAAAGACCTCAAACAAAAAGGATTTTTGAAGCGCGACCCACGCGCAAAGGAGCGCAAGAAGTTCGGCCTCGTCGCTGCTCGCCGTGCGCCACAGTGGTCGAAGCGTTAGTTTCGTGGAGAAGTTTCTTCTTCTCTGTTAGAATCGCGTTATGAGCGATGACGGTAAGGACATTGATGTCGATTTTGAACCCGAAGACGAACTCGGGAGTGTTGGGGCAATCAAAGCTAAGCTCGCTAAACTAAAAGAGGAACTTGAAGTTATAAAGAAAGAGCGCGCGGAGTATTTAGATGGCTGGCAGCGATGCAAAGCCGACATGGTGAATTCAAGACGCGATGCCGACGAGGCTCGCGCTCGCGCTTTTGAAGTAGGGCGCGAGAATTTCATACTGTCGCTCTTGCCAGCGCTCGACAGTTTTGACATGGCAATGCAGGGGGATGCATGGCAGAAAGTGGACGCAACATGGCGCATAGGAGTCGAAAGTATTAAAACCCAAATCGAAAACGTGCTTGTCGAGAATAATGTAAGCGCTTTTGGTGCTGTAGGAGACAAATTTGACCCATCGCTCCACGAACCTATTCAAGAGGAGCAGGGCGGGGAAGCGCACATAATTTCAAAAGTATTCCGACGCGGCTACAAGGCGAAAAACCGAATCCTCCGCCCTGCTCAGGTTGCTGTGTTTTCTTAAACACAAACGCACTTTTTCATCGTACCGCCACTTCGTATGTCGGTGAGTTGCTCCCAAATCCTAACAATTGATATTTTTCGGGAGCGTTGCTATTCTCATTAAAAGGTATGGTAACAAAGTTTAAAGGTATCAAAACTGCCGCTGAATACCGTCGTGGTGAAATTACGCGTGACATTTTGCGCCTCATTGGGGCTGGCGTTGTTATGGGGACTGCGGTAGCTGCACCGAATGTCGTGCAGCTTTTGGATATGTTTGACCCAAAAGGGAGGGCACAACGCAATAAAATATGGAAAGCAATCAAATACCTGGAAAGTCAGGAGCGGATTCGAATATCCGAGGAAAGGGGAGAACGAATTCTTATCCTAACTAAGAGAGGTCAGGTGGCACTGGATCAGCTATCTATTGAGGAATTGACAGTCAAGCAGCCTCTCATGTGGGATAGGAAGTGGCGCGTTGTTATGTTCGACATTCCTATGTACAAATCTCGAAACCGAATTCCGTTTAGAGAAAAAATTCAAGACCTGGGGTTTGCGATGTATCAAAAGTCTGTCTGGGTGTACCCGTATGAATGTCGTGAGGAGGTGCTTATGGTGGCTGAACACTACGAGGTGCGTGAGTATATCCGCTATCTGACGGTCGAAGAGATGAGTAATATGCGAGAATTCGTTAAAAAATTTGACTTGTTATGATTATTCGCGATAATACGAATGCTCCACTAAATAAAACAATTGATTTATTTCGGGAGCATTGTAAAATTCGGCACTAAGGATGTAGAGTTCGAAATCAAGACTTAAAAAGGGATTACGTTAATAAATAAATATCATCGTATGGGAAAAATCATTGGAATCGACTTGGGAACCACAAACTCAGCAGTTGCGGTGGTAAAGGCAGGCGAGCCGACTATTTTTGAGAATGCAGAAGGCGCACGTACCACCCCATCCGTCGTCGCGTTATCGAAGACCGGGGAGCGACTCGTCGGACTTCTTGCTAAGCGACAAGGGGTCACGAATCCTAAAAACACCGTCTATCAAATTAAGCGCTTTATAGGCCACTCGTTTGACGAAGCGGCGGTTCAAAAAGATAAAGGTGCCGTGCCGTTCGAGATACGCAAGACAGCCAACGGGGGCATTGAAGTCTTGATGGGCGACAAATGGTATCGCCCCGAGGAGATTTCTGCGATGATTCTCCAAAAGTTGAAACAAGATGCCGAGGCAAAGCTTGGTGAACCAGTGACAGAGGCGGTGATTACCGTTCCTGCATATTTCAACGACTCTCAGCGTCAGGCAACTCGTGACGCAGGGAAGATTGCTGGACTCGAGGTTAAGCGTATCATCAACGAACCGACGGCGGCAGCTCTTGCATACGGATTCAACAAGAAGAAAAACGAGAAAATCGTTGTCTACGACTTTGGTGGCGGTACGTTTGATATTTCCGTTCTCGAAGTAGGCGACGATGTAATCGAAGTACGCTCTACTGACGGAGATGCGCACTTGGGCGGAAAAGATCTTGACCAGAAAATAATGAATTGGATTGCAGAAGAATTTAAAAAAGAGTCTGGCATCGATGTCCGAAACGACCCCTTGGGTCGCCAACGCCTCGACGAGGCAGCGGAGAAAGCAAAAATTGAACTTTCGAGCGCTCTCGAAACCGAAATAAATATTCCGTTCATAACCTCAGACGCTTCTGGCCCACGCCACCTGCTGATTAAAATGACTCGCGGAAAGCTGGAAGAACTTTCACGTGAATTCGTAGAACGTTCAATGGAAATCACCAAGCGTGCAGTCGACGCATCACCATTTAAAATTGGTGATATTAACGAGGTAATACTCGTCGGTGGTCAGACACGCATGCCGGCCATTCAAAAAGCTGTAGAAGAGTATTTCGGAAAGAAACCGCACATGGGCGTGAATCCGGACGAAGTTGTAGCAATCGGTGCAGCTATCCAGGGCGGCATTTTGCAGGGCGACGTGAAAGACGTCCTCTTGCTTGACGTTATCCCGCTTTCACTCGGTATTGAGACCTTGGGTGGCGTCGCGACAAAACTCATCGACCGCAACACGACAATTCCTACATCTAAATCGCAGACATTCTCTACCGCTGCCGATAACCAGCCTTCGGTTGAAATTCACGTGGTGCAAGGCGAGCGACCTATGGCCGCAGATAACAAATCTCTTGGGAAATTTAATCTTGATGGTATCCCGCCGTCACAGCGCGGCATGCCACAGATTGAGGTCACCTTCGACATTGATGCAAACGGTATCCTGAGCGTGAAGGCCAAGGACAAGACGTCGGGGAAGGAGCAATCAATTCGTATCGAACAGCGTTCGGGCCTTTCAGACGCCGATATCGAAAAAATGCGCTCAGAGGCAGATGCAAACGCAGAGACAGACAAGAAGAAGAAGGAATTGGTTGAAGCACAGAATTCCGCAGATCAAATCGTCTACGCCGCAGAAAAAGCGCTCAAAGAACATGGAGAGAAAGTTGGTGAAGATATTCGTAAGAATGTTCAGGAAAAGATTGATGCGCTTAAGACCGCGCGAAACGGAAGTGATACGGCCGCAATTACGGCCGCGGCAGAGGCTCTTTCAGCGGCGATGAGTACGATTGGAGAAGCGATGCAAAAAAGTCAGACTCCTCCGCCAACGCCACCAGAAGAAGGTCAAAAAACGGAGAGTTGACGAGTAGTGTAGTGGTCAGTGTATAATCGCCCGCATGAAAGACTACTACAAAATTCTGGGTCTGGAGAAGGGAGCAAGCGAAGATGAGATAAAAAAAGCGTTCAGAACGCTCGCACACAAGTATCACCCCGACAAGAAGGGTGGAGACGAGGCAAAATTCAAGGAGGCGAGCGAGGCATACGCGGTACTCTCTGACAAAAAGAAGCGCGCCGAATACGATACGTACGGCAAAACCTTTTCGGGTGGCGGCGCTGGAGGATTTGATTTTTCAAACTTCGCACAAGGCTTCGGAGGGTTCCAGGGGTTTCAAGATGGACAAGGAGTTGAGTTCGACCTCGGCGATATTTTTGGCGAGTTCTTTGGCGGCGGTGGCCGTCGCTCGAAGCGCGGCCGAGACATCTCGATGGACATCGAGATTCCATTCCGTGACGCTATTTTCGGCACCGAACGCAGAGTGCTTATATCAAAAGTGTCTGCGTGTACAACATGCGACAGTACCGGGGCAAAGAAGGGGACAAAAATGAAGACCTGTGCAACCTGTAACGGCAAGGGACAAATTCACGAGTCACGCAGCACATTCTTCGGCTCGTTCACTTCCGCTCGTCAATGTCCGGCATGCCACGGACGCGGACAGGCACCCGAAACACCGTGTACATCATGCGGCGGTGCTGGCGTATCAAAGCGCGAGGAAGAGATTCTCGTTACCGTCCCTGCGGGCGCAGAACATGGCGAAATGATTCGAATGCCAGGTCGCGGTGAAGCTGCGCCAGGAGTTCCTGCTGGAGATTTGTATGTAAAGCTGCACGTCCGTGCTGATAAGAACTTTACGCGCGATGGCTCGCATCTTATTACAACACTCCCCATTAAGGTCACAGACGCACTTTTGGGAGGTGAGTATACCCTGGAAACTCTCGACGGCGACGCAACGGTTACCGTGCCTGTTGGTGTGTCTCATGGAGAGATGATTCGCGTACGCGGAAAGGGAGTGCCAATTGGCCGTTCTGGGCGAGGAGATTTATTAGTGCGCGTACATATTGAATTTCCCAAGAAGCTATCCAAAGAGGCTAAGCAGCTTATTGAAGAGTTGCGGAAAGAGGGGCTCTAGGGTGTGCTAAGCTTTGGGAGCGCGCGCTTCTATGGAGGCAAACTCTGTCCTTGATTTTTTTCTGGCACTTCCAGCCGACTGGATAATCATCAGCTCTTTTGCGTTGGTATTGCTGATTGATGCTTTGCGCGTGGGAAGCTCGCGCATTTCGACACTCGCCATAGCCGCGCTTTTGTCGCTACTTATCGAATCCGCCGTCACTTCCGCGGCATTTTTGGGGCCAGTTGTAGCCCAACTTTCTACACCAGTACTTCAAGCTGCGTTCTTTGGAATCTTGTTTGTGCTCACGTATATTCTCATTCGAAGAGTATTTATCGACTATGGTGAACTGCATGGACAACCGCTCCAGGCAATTTTTGCGGCAATCGCCGTTACGATCATTATCGTTGTCGTATGGCTCCAAGTTCCGGCGCTTGACGCAGTGTGGCACTTTGGCGATCAGGTCCGCGCCGTATTTAGTGAAGCGTTCCGTTTTTGGTGGCTTCTCGTATCGCTCGCAGCACTCGCATTCGCAAAGGCATAAGCTAGGTTTCTGCACACACGTCAGTTGAATCGTACCAGCGCTCTGATACGATGCGCGGCATGCGTGGCTTAGTTGTCGCGTTTTTCTTCTCGCTTCTCTCGGCGCCTCTTGTGGTGTCTGCCACAATTCTGGGCAACATTGGCTATGACACAACATTTGACGCTGACGGCTCACTCTCAGCTATACAAAATTTGGGTAACGGCTCGTTTTCAAATGGCGAAAGGGTAACCGGTGTAGATATTCGTATTGCCGCACCTCTCGGTGGTTTATTCCGACCGGAAATCAGGTCATTTCTCGCAACATCCGACATGTCCACAGTTGTAGAAGCGGCCTATCAACCGAGCGCTGGTGGAGAGAATGTTTTCCACTTTGATCTTCCAACTCCCTTTGTACCTAATCCAGAAGAGTGTTACGTACTGATGTTCTACCAATTCTCAAGTGCTCTAAACACAACGTTCTATGGCTGGTCAAACAACCAATACTCTGCGTCGACGACAGGTTGCCACCCACAATACGCATCACACGACATTAACACTGGTCTCCAGAACCCCGCTCTCAATGGTCATGGACTTGTCGACTATTCATTTCAGATTTACACGGAGCCGATACAAACACCGCCAAGCATCTCCAATCTTCAGCAATTCAGGCAATTTGGTGTTGATGAAATTGCAGAGGGTGCCACCTTTGTAGGAAACGCTGCGGTATTCAAAGCAGACATCACAGACGCCGATAGTGCGCAGGTCAAACTTGAAATTGAATTGAAGCCAATTGATGTGCCGTTTGATGGAGCAAATACCGTTTTGTCTGACCTTTCCGCGCCCGGTGTTGTCGAGCTTGCGCACGACGAACTCATCCCAAAAGACAACCACTACCAATCCGGCGGCAATGTCGAATCCTTCCACTGGCGCGCCCGTGCGGTGGATGCAGAGAGAAATATGAGCGAGTGGGTGGAGTATCCTTCCACCTCAAACACCGACTTTACCGCCAAAGTGGTGCCATTGTGGACGCAAGTTGAATCGGAATTCCCGTCTCTCGAACTGACAAGGCAGTGGTTTGACGTTGACTATGCGAACGGGAGCGCAAATGAGCCAGGCGATTGTGGCCGCTCCATCGCACAATGCGGTTGTGCCATTACTTCAGCGCTAATGATCGCTAACTATTACGGAGTGATAAGCAATCGTGAAGACGGAACCATCAGTCCACTTGATTTCAATAATTGGCTTCTTAACAATAACGTGGTCTTTGCTCATGACGGTACGTTCACGTGGGCTCCTCTTGAGACCTACACCGGGGGGCGCATTCGATACATAGCAAATGAGCGTTGGGACATACCAGATGACGCTTCGTATCAAAATAGTTCTGGAGATTTCGCCCGACTGAATTCGTACGTAGCTAACGCAGAGAACCCTAGGCCAGTAATCAGTAAAAGCTCAAAAGACAAACCGCATGGTGGAATTACACGTCTCCACTTTTTCGTTATTGACACTAAAATCGGCTCCAACTACACCATTCGGGACCCGTATTGGTTCGAGACTAAGACACTCAACGATTCAACAGGCGTAACGAATAAAATAAGACGCTACGAAGGCGGATTTGATGGACTCCGTATTTATGAACCTACAGGCGGGGTCGCATATACGCCACGAATGTCTCATATTCTCGGTTCTCCCGCGGAACTGTTACTGACAGATGCGCAAGGGAGGAGGCTTGGTAAAGACCCCCGCACCGGACAATCATTCAACGAAATACCTGGTGGTCAGTATTTCCTTGAGGACAGAATCAGTAACCCTGATGAAAATGCTCCAAATGTTGTCTCTCGTGAGAGAAACAAGGTACTTGAGATTGAGAATCCTCTCGATGGTGGCTTTACCCTGCAAGTGATAGGGACAGGAACGGGAGACTTTTCGTTGACCTCTACGTTTAGTGATATACAGGGCGAGGTAACGGGTGGGACGACACATGCTTCGACATCGCAAAATGTGGTTTCCGTCTTCACGGGCACATACAATGCTACGAGCAGTGAGACGAGCATCATAGAGGCACAGAAGTCACCGCTGCAGCTTTTTTCAGAACTCAAACAGGTCACTCAAGCTGCATCTATTACCCCTAACAAGCTAAAGTTAGCGATTCAGACGAGTATCGTAGCAGCCGAGAAGCTGTATAAAGCAAACAAAATCACCCTCACCAAGATTACGTTAAGAGCTCTCAAGGAACTCATAAAAAGCAAGAAAGGGAAAGGAATACTCCCATCTGATGCGGAAAGGACGATTGTTCTTATTGATGAAATTCTTGCAAGACTATGAGAAACGTACTTCTTGCACTCAGCGCTGCATCCGTAATTATTATTTCTGGAGGTTTGTATGCAGGGAGAATAGTAGTTCCTCAATGGATATACACTTCTCTTGAGACCATCGGCTTTGAAACAGGTGGGTGTCTTCTGAACGGTGAGAATGCTGTATTTGAAGTCGAGAATAATTACTCTAAAGAATATAGTTACGTTAATGTAAGCAAAATGGGAGGAGAAAATGCTAAAACCCCTGTTTTCAGAGAGAAGATTCTACAGCCGCAGCATTATCATCCCGTCGAAGCACACAAATGTGCGGTTTACTTTGTACAGGGTGTGAACTACGACCCTGCCTCACTTGGTCGAAGCCTGCAAGGCTTCCGGGAGGAGTTAGTGGCGTTCGACTACAGAGGGAAGAAGATTTTTAGCATGATTCTCGCTGAGAAGCCGGATAAATATGTGTCGTATTATAGTAACGATTTTCGTGTGAACCCTTCGGAGACGCACGTGGCTTTGGAAGACAATCATGACTTGAACAATAAGATATTTCTGATAAAGAGTTTGGGCACCAAAAATGACCATTTCTCCCTTCCCCTCGCAACAATTGCCAATCAAAACGAAAATCTTGTAGGCGACATAATGTTTCTCGATTGGACACGCGACGGTCGTTACTTCTGGGCAAGTCTCTTTGAAGCGGCATATGTTAATGGCTGGGTGCGCGTCGATTCAAATGATTGGTCATATGAATTGTACGAAGCGCCAGAAGGGGTACTTGGCGGCTACCCACTGAACATTGCATCAGGGTGGGTCCCTGTGATTCCAGGAGCTTTCTGGACAGGTGTCGTCGAGTTGGACGATGAAGTAAGACAAGAGCGCTCTGCCTCAGGCGAAACAGCCGACCTTTATCTTTACAATGTGATAACGAAAACTCGTATTCTAGTTGAAGACACTGATGCTCCAATATGGCGCGGACTGAAAGCGCATTGGCTCTCCGACACCGAACTCGAATACACCATGCCTGACGGAACAAAAAAGACGTATCGAGTTTCCTCAGATTGACTCCGGATATGAGCGTCTTATTTCTTGGAATTACTGCGGCTTTGTTGCAAATCCTGGGATATTTGACCTATGGCTGGAAAGTATTGAGACGCGATATTGAGCCGAACGCGACGTCTTGGCTCATGTTTGCGTACGGCACGTCGCTGCTCGTGCTTGTGGAGTGGGACCGCGATGCAAGCTTTGCGCTTCTCGCTCTTCCCGCCATCTGCGCAGTATTGAGCGTCGGGATAGCCATATATTGCGTGAGAAAAGCTCGACGCTTGTGGTGGCCTGCGCATCCTCTCGAGCGATTTTCTTTCGCTCTTGACGTAGGACTTACTCTGTTGTATATTATCGCCTGGATATTGGTGGACAAAAGCCTCATCACGGACGCGCAAAAGAGTCTTGCCGAAGTTCTAATTCTAGTATGCTGGAACATCGGAGTCTTTACGGCCTTCTTTCCGCTCTTGCGCCAGGTCTACCATCATCCGCTTACGGAACACGCGATTCCATGGGTCATATGGACCGCGGCGTACACATTGCTTGCCTACATTACATATCAGGAAGTCGGGACATTTAACGAACTCATGTTATATCCACTAACTCACGTCGTCGTTCATGGAATCGTCGCTGTGCATACGGGCCGCGCACACCTCAAACGCAATAAAATTATTTTATGAAAAGGTATTTCGTCGGGAAAAGTAAAATTGCTGGCCGCGGCATTCTCGCACTTGAGGACATAAAGAAAGGTGAGTTTATTATCGCACTGGAAGGCCAGCCGATATATCGAAACTACAAGTCTAAGAGCGAATTTCGTCATGAGCAAACTTGGATACCGGTAGGTTTACATCGTTGGATAAAACCAAAGAATCCCTTTAAGTTTCTAAATCATTCATGCGACCCTAGCGCCGGCTTCATGACGCCGCGACGAATATATGCAATGCGCGACCTTAAAAAAGGAGACGAAATTACTGTTGATTACTCGACGATAGAGTACGTGACAATGTGGGATATGCCGTGTCACTGTAAAGCACATAATTGCCGTAAAGTGGTTCGCTCTATTCAATTTCTTCCAAAACAAGTCTATAAGACCTACCTACCATATATACCCAGGTTTCTTCAAAACATGTACTCCCGCTCAACGCGTGACATATAATTAGTGGATGAGGCTGTCGCCGACGGGCATACAGTTCTATATCTTTGCGCTCGCTTTCGCAGCGTCCTTTGTGGCGATGTGGACAACCTTGGTAGTACACCGAGAGTACGCCATCTTTACGGACGAGGAAACATTGCCGGCTTCGACGGATATATTCTCTTCGATTATTGGAGAAGACGAGGTCGAAGAATAATCGTATGGACCCTCTCAGCTGTGGATGGGATGCGGCGCAGTATCTTATTTTTTCAGAGAACGTATTCGCTCCCCTCATTTACTACTCACACTTGGGACCTCTGCTCGTCTCGCTTCTCATAGGAGTTGCGGTCCTTTTCAATAATCCATCTGCAACTATCAACCGAACGCTGGCCGTTTTATCCGGCGCATTTGCTTTGTGGGTGTATTTTGACCTGATTCTGTGGGCAAGTGAAAAGCAGGAATTTATAATGTTCTTTTGGTCTGCGATTGTTCCTGTTGAACTCCTCATATACGCAGCCGGGTGGTATCTGGTGTGCGTTCTAGCGAATCACGGGTCCCAACCCTCAAATTTCGAGAAAATTGTAGCAGCTATATCATTCGTTCCAATTTTTCTTTTAGCTCACACCTCCTATAATCTGCTTGGATACGACCTAACAAACTGCGATAGGGCTGCAATTGAAGGACCGCTTATACAATATCTCTATATCGTAGAACTCCTGTTTATCCTTTGGACAGTGGCCATACTTGTCGGAGGATATCGTCGAATGCAGAACACTGCCGAACGTACCCAACTACTCACCGTTGGTCTCGGCGTTATCATCTTTTTGAGCATCTTTACCGCAGGGAACATCACACTCATATTTGAACTTGACTGGTCATACGAACAATACAAATTATTTGGCATGCCAATCTTGGTAGGATTTATTACCTATAGCGCCATTCGTTTCAAAACATTCGACCTCAAAATATTCACCGCGCAGGCACTCGTCATCGCTACTTCGATTTTAGTGTTATCTCTGCTATTTATTCGCACAATAGAGAATGTTCGTCTCGTCACGATCGTAACATTTTTCTTAATCGCTGTGCTAGGGCTCATTCTTATTCGTAACGTTCGTCGAGAAATCGAGCAGCGTGAACTCATTCAAATACAGGAGCAAAAACTGGAAGCCATTAATCAACAACAAGAATCGCTGCTCCACTTTATTAGTCACGAAGTAAAAGGCTTTCTTACCGAGGGACAAAATGCGTTTGCTGGAATTGTGGAGGGCGATTTCGGCAAGCCACCAGAAAAAGTACGAGGGGTAGCTCAGATTGCGCTTGGCAAAATGCGAAGCGGCGTATCGACAGTGATGGACATTCTGGATGCATCCAATTTGAAAAAAGGAACAATGCAATACAAACTCGCTCCATTTGACTTAAAGCAAGCCATAACGACGGTGACACAGGACCTCACGATTGCTGCAAGTGCGAAGGGAATTACTATTGAGACATCGCTTGCCGAAGGAGACTTTAAAATTGAAGGCGACGAGGAAAAGATGAAACGACATGTCATTCGAAATCTTGTTGATAACTCGATTAAATACACACCGCAAGGCAACATTCTTGTCAGTCTTACGCGAACAGGAAATATGATGCGTTTCGAAGTAAAAGACAGTGGCGTGGGAATCACGACCGAAGACATGAAGCACCTCTTTACAGAAGGCGGCCATGGCAAAGATTCGATAAAGACGAACGTCAATTCAACTGGCTACGGACTCTTTGTTGCAAAATCAGTCGTTGATGCTCACAAAGGCAAAATCTGGGCAGAATCGGACGGGCAGGGCAAGGGTTCGACGTTTGTCGTTGAGCTCCCCGCGACGTAGAATGAGGCCATGTCTAGCCTTGATGTACTAAAAGAGTTTACAATCGCAAACCTTCCCACGTTGGATGTCGCTACCCTTGGAGCGCTGGAACTGTTTGAGCGCGACGGCATACCAAAACTTCCTCATATGCCTGAAGGGCAGGTATTAATCGTCGGAAGCGTTAATGCGGCGGCCGCTGGACGCATAGTAGGAGAGAATCGCAACGCACTGTTTGCCGATGAAAGCGACTACAAAGAAGTACTCGCTCGAGCAACAACGGTGCAGGCGGCTGTTCTTATCTCAGCGTCCGGTGGAAAACACGCGATAGAAATCGCAAAGCATTTTAAGAAGCATGGAATTCGAACTATTCTCATAACACATAATCGAGACGCGCTCGCAAAAGAATTTGTTGCTTCAACCGACATCATCGTATTCCCGAAAAATCGTGAGCCGTACACGTACAACACATCAACGTATCTCGGTGTCATTCTTGCAAGTACACAAGAAGACCCACATGCAATTCGTGCGTACATTGAGAATATCGTTGGACCGGCAATGCCCGAAAATTTCGCGTCATACGATGCATTTTATATAACCGTGCCATCAAATTTCCGACAGATGGTGCCAATGCTCATGGCAAAGTTTGATGAGTTATTTGCTCCGCGCGTATCCGGCCGCGTCTTTACGGTTGACCACGCAAAACATGCGACAACCGTTGTCTCGAGCCCAACCGAGTTCTTTATTTCTTTCGGCGATGACAAAGTACTGTTTGGCCCACAGGAAAATCGTCTCGTTGTCGCGCTACCTCCAAACGCATCCTATGGCTTTCTCATGGCAGTCACGTACTACGTTATTGGCTGTATACAAAAGCAGCATCCAGCGTATTTTAAAGAGGGAATTGTAGAATATTGCCAGCGCGCATCAGAGCTCTTTGGGCAAGAAATTAGTCCCATCGTCGAGTAGGAGATTGCCTTCCGAATGCAACGTTTTCTGCTATATTGAGCCGCATGCAACGCCTCTTTACGGGTCTTCAACCTTCTGGCGCACTACACCTTGGAAATTATTTTGGTGTGCTGAAGCCGTTGGTAACAATGTTTGAAAATCACACAGGGCTTGTGATGGTCGCTGACTACCACGCGCTAACATCACTGAAAGACGGTCCGAAATTGCGCGAGTACACCTTTGATGTCGTGCGCGATTATCTCGCTGTCGGTGTTGACCCTACAAAAGCGACCATTTTCCAACAATCACAAGTTCAAGAACACACGGAACTTGCATGGATTTTTGAGTGTCTCATAACTGTCTCCACACTTGAACTTTCTCACGCATACAAAGACAAAGTCGCAAAGGGGATTGAGGCGAACGCCGGACTTTTTAACTATCCCATGCTGATGGCCGCAGATATTTTACTGTACGATACCGATATCGTCCCCGTTGGGGCCGATCAGCGCCAGCATGTCGAATATGCGCGCGAAGCTGCCGCAAAATTCAATAATGCTTTCGGCGAAACTTTCAAAGAGCCGCAAGAATTAATAAATGAAACTGTCGCTATCATCCCCGGAATTGACGGCAAGAAAATGAGCAAGAGTTACGGTAACACAATTCCGCTTTTTGGTTCGAAGGACGAAATTGCAAAAGCAGTGATGTCCATTGTGACCGACTCATCAGGCGATGTCCCACAAAACGTATATGCCATTCATAAGTATTTCCGCGACGAAGCCTCGCTCGCTACATTGTATGAAGCGAACAAAGGCAAGTACAAAGCCCTCAAAGACGCGCTCGTCGAAGATATCGAAGACTTGATTGGCCCAATGCGCGCAAAGCGGGAATCGATAACAGATGCTGATGTCATTCGCGTACTTAAAGACGGTTCCGACAAAGCTCGTGAGCAAGCATCAGCAAAAATGCGTGATGTACGTACAAAGATTGGAATATCGCTGTAAACCTCTATGGTCGCAAAAGATTCACTCAGGTCCACTTTTCTCAATCCGCAGATGAAAGGCTTTGATGGCGTTGCGAAAGATTTCGACCGAGAAAAAGGAAGAGGGCTCTCAATGCTCTATAGAACCATCCGAAACGAAAAATCACACACGCCTCATGCAGAAAGAAAAACTCTTGATAAGTTACAGTTACTCTATCCGTGCGAAATCGTATTTTTCTCTAAAAATAATGAGGAGAGGCTCGGTGTCAACAGCGAAGAGGATTTTTTAAACACGCTCCGAGAAGGACCCTCACAAGAACTTCAAAATGAAGGATATCAACTGACCATTAACGAGCGTAAAGAATAATTTATGAATCGAGTCCTTATAAACGAACTGAAGAATTACATCGGCGAGACGGTCACCATAAAAGGCTGGATTACCGTCCGGCGCGACCAGGGAAAGCTGGTGTTTTTTGATATTCGCGACATGACGGGCACCGTGCAAGGCGTTGTGCTCCCCAAAAGCCCGGCGATAGCGATAGCAAAAGACGTGAACCGAGAAAGCGCAGTTGCTATTACCGGCATGCTTAACAAACGCCCGGAGAAGAACGTGGACACTGACAAAGATAACGGCGATATTGAACTTGCAATAGACTCTATAGAAATTTTGGGTGCTGCAAAGACGCTTCCGTATGAGATTTCAGAAGACACCGCACAGGTCTCCGAAGAGGTGCGTCTGCAATACCGATACCTCGACCTACGCAGTGAGCGCATGCAGCGCAATATCAAAATGCGCAGCGAGTTTGTGAGACGTGTACGCGAGCATCTGTTTGCGCAGAAGTTCACCGAGATTGAAACACCGCTTCTTACTGAATCTACTCCGGAGGGGTCGCGCGACTTCGTTGTTCCCGCACGACTCCACTCCGGCAAATTCTACGCACTCCCACAATCACACCAACAATATAAGCAACTTCTCAAGGTCGGCGGATTCGAGCGCTATTTCCAAATCGCCCGTGCCGTACGCGATGAAGACCTGAGAGCAGATCGAGGCTTTGAGCACTCGCAGGTAGATATTGAAATGTCGTTTGTGGAACAAGAAGATGTCATGAACCTCGTAGAGAAAATGCTAATCGAGGTTGCCGAAGGAATGGGGAAGGTTATAAAGCAAAAACCGTTTCCGCGATTTACCTACGCTGAGGCAATGCAAAAATTTGGCGCGGACAAATTCGACTTGCGCACAGAAGAAGAAAAGAATGATGGAAAGACACTTGCGTACTCATGGGTGTATAAATTTCCTTTCTTCGAGAAAACTCCGGATGGAAAGTGGACGTTCACCCACAACCCATTCTCGATGCCCATTCCTGAGCACATTGACTCTCTGATGAAAGGCGAAAACATTGGCGACATTCTCACCACGCAGTACGATATCGTCTGCAACGGCTACGAATCCGGTGGCGGCTCTATCCGAGCTCATAAACCTGAAATACTGAACGCCGTGTACAAAGTGATGGGGTATTCGGAAGAGGATTTGAAAGAACGCGTTGGGCACATGCTCGAGGCATTTGAGTACGGTGCACCTCCGCACGGCGGCATCGCGCTTGGCATCGAACGCATGCTTATGAATCTCACGGGAGAGACCTATCTACGAGAAGTACAAGCATTTCCGATGACACGCGGCGGACAAACGGCTGTCATGAATGCGCCAAAACCTCTTACAGTGAAGCAGTTGATGGAATTGGGAATTTCAGTGAATCAAAAGAAGCAACCAGGCGCGTGATAGAATTTGTGAATGGACAAATTTCAGATAGAAACATCTCGTTTTTCGGGCCCACTGGACGCACTTCTTTCGCTCATTGAAGAGCGAAAACTTTCGATTACTGAAGTGTCGCTCGCCGAGGTGACGGATGCGTATCTTGCGTACATTGAAAAACTACCCGAGATGCCGCTCGCCGAAACGTCACAGTTTATTTTGGTTGCCTCAACCCTGCTTCTCATCAAGTCGCGCACCTTATTGCCGACCGTCGACCTCACTCAAGAAGAATCACAATCCATTCACGAACTTGAAAAGAGACTCGCGCGCTATGCGATTATACGTAGAGCC
>CAYIDY010000010.1:0-8604 GCA_964362305.1 uncultured Candidatus Saccharibacteria bacterium
ACTTCTCGTGTCGCGCCTGCGGCACAGTTTTTTTGACGGTATTAGCAACTCCTCCGTAAAAAAAAGTGTGCCGCTGGCGCGTTAACTAAATGTTTGACGAGAGCGAGTAGATTGGCGAAATCATTGAAACCGCAAAGAATCCAACAGCGGCGCCGATTACAACCATAAGGAATGGTTCAATAATCGTCGACATGTCTTTCGTTTTTCGGTCCACCTCATCTTCGTAATACTGCGAGAGACGCTTATACATATCGTTTGTTTGTCCAGTCTCCTCGCCAACCGCCGTCATCTCTCCGACGAATGCTGGATATAAATGCTCATTTCTCGCAAACGTTGCCGAGAGCGGTTCCCCCCGCCCCACGGCATCACGAGCTTGTTTTAAGACATCTTTGAAAAAAGTATTCTGCACAACGTCAGCAACAATATCGAGTGAGCTTAAGATGTCGACGCCGGAGGAAAGGAGCGAGGAAAGTGTTCGCGCGGTACGTGCGGAGTTTACTTCGCGAACTATCGTACCGATGAGTGGAAGCTTCAAGACGATGGTGTCGACGAGACGCTTACCGGCGACCGTGCGTATGGCCGAGAAAACAAGTGCAATGGACGCAACGATAAGAAGCAGTGCAAGGACACTGTATTGAATGAGAAAGTTACTGAGCCCAATTACTATCTGTGTTGAGCGCGGCAACTCTGCATTCATCTCTTCAAACGTTTGCGCGAGTGTTGGTACCACTTGCGTCATCATCAAGGTACCGATGCCGACAATGGTGACAACAATAATGGCCGGGTAAATGAGTGCCCCACGGACTTTCTTTTTCAAGGTGTACATGCGCTCCATTTGATCTGCAATCACTGCAAGTGCTTGTGGCAATTCCCCTCCCTCTTCACCTGCACGCACCATCGCAATAAAAAGTCGCGAAAATGTATTCGGATATTTCGCGAGCGCATCGTGCAGCGACTGACCGCGTCGAACCTCATCGCTGATATAGGATACGACTTCGACGAGCTTTGCGTTCTTGGTTTGCCGCTCCATCACTGAAAGCGCACGAGAAAGCGGTAGCCCAGCCGCAAGCATGGCTCCCAGGTTTCTCGCAAAGAGGATGCGTTCATATTGAGATACCTTTCCCAACTTTCGATTCCAATAACTAAGCGTGAGGAGATTGTCTTTTCCTTCTTCATTCACTGCAACGACCCGCCCCCCTTCTTTTCGTATAGTTTGATACAACTCAAAGCGGTCGCGTGCTTCGGCGCTCCCTTTATATATTTCGCCATCATTTTTTTCAGCGGTGTAGGTGAAACGAGCCATGTGTCAACAGTATACCGTGCCGCTCGCACATACTTTGAGCAAATCCCCACTATTCAGAAATGACTCTCAACACTTCTTCGATGGTAGTGAGCCCTTGAACACATTTAAAAATCCCATCTTCGCTCATCGTGAGCATACCTTCCGAACGCGCTTGTTTATGAATTTCATCTCCCGTCGCATTTTTCATTACCAATTCCTTTATCGTTGACGTCACTGGCAAAATTTCGTAAATACCAACACGCCCTTGAAACCCTTCTTTATTTTCGGGAGTTGATTTTGGTTTCCAAAAAGGCACATTTTTCCATGTGGCCTCGGGCGGCACGATTTTCTCGGCCTTGAGCGCTTTCAACACACTCCCCGCATCAACAATTCGCTCAAGTTGACCTTGCTCATCTCTCGACAACTCGTACTGCTCTCTGTTCGGGGTAAGTTTCCGTACGAGCCTTTGTCCAATAATGACACGAAGTGTTGAGACTAGGAGAAACGGCTCGACGCCCATGTCGAGAAGGCGCGCGACAGCGCCTGCAGCAGAATTAGTGTGCAACGTTGAGAGCACTAAGTGGCCGGTGAGCGCAGCATTCACGGCGAGGGAGGCCGTTTCTTTATCACGAATTTCTCCGACCATGATGACGTCTGGGTCTTGACGCACAAGCGCCCGGAGTCCCGAAGCAAACGTAAACCCAATTTCGGGTCGCACCTGTGTTTGATTGATGCGTTGCATCTGATATTCAATTGGGTCTTCAATGGTTGAAATATTCACATCGGGCGTGTTCATGATGTCGAGAAGCGTGTAGAGCGTCGTTGATTTTCCCGAACCGGTAGGGCCTGTCGTAAGAATCATGCCCGTTGTTGCACGTGTCGCTTCGTGCATATGCTCAAGACCAACACCATGAAACCCTGAACCCTCAAGCGTGAAGCCTGAGATATTGTCTCGAAGGAGACGCATCACGATTTTCTCCCCATAATACGTCGGGAGGACCGAGACACGAAATGAGACTTTTTCCCCACTCGACTCCGCGCTAAACCGTCCGTCTTGCGGCAGTCGATGTTCGTCGAGACGCATGTTTGCCAAGACCTTCACGCGGGCCGTGACAGCCGCCGCAGCATGCTTCGGCAATTCCATCGCATCGTGCAAAATCCCGTCAATGCGGTAGCGAATGAGAAGCGTCGTTTCGAGTGGCTCGATGTGAATATCAGATGCGTTTTGTGCATTTGCATGACGAAGCAGTGTATCGACAATACGCACCGCAGATACCCCCTCTGCCATTTCACGGAGCTCCGCCTCATCCACTGCCGCGCCTGGCTTCGCTGCAGAATCCTTCGTACCCAGCGCCGTTGTCTCTCGTTTAATAACCTCGCCCAAATTATCCTTGAGGCCGCGCTGATACTGCTTCATTGCTGCTTTAATCGAAACGACGTCGGTCAAGCGCGGGAGAATTTTGAGCTGAGTCTTCTTTTTTATGAAATCAATTGCGGCAAGGTCGTCCGTATCGAGCATGGCAACTTCAAGCTCCTCGCCTTTATGCGCATACGCAATGATGTTGTTTCTACGCGCGACCGGTTCCGGAACAAGTGAAAGTGTCTCAAACGGCACATTCGTCCCCACGAGCGAAACAAAGGGGATACCTAAAATGTATGCGTAGGTCCGACGTAACTCATCTTCACCTACTTTCCCCTGCGCAACGAGAACATCGCCGATTGTTTTACCCGTCTCTTTCGCTTCGCGCTCTGCGTCATCAAAATCTTTTTGCGAAACCAAATTCGCATCTGAAAGAAATGTTTTTAAATGCGCATCAGCGATGTACATAAACCAAAATGAGGTCGGCGCCGGGTTTTAGAACAACCTATAATCCCAACGCACGTGTGAATAGTATAACGCACAAAAAAGGCGCCGTCGGCGCCTTTTTGTTGTTCACGATTGTTTGTCTTATTCGACAGCACCAGCATCCGCAGGAGCGGCTTCAACCTTCAACAGCTTCACGCTAAAAATGAGCGTGGAGTTCGCAGGAATCAAGACTTTTCCTTCTGGGTCCTTTATATCCTCCCCGCCGTAGCCAAGAGATGGAGGAATTGCAATGTTGCGCTCGCCACCAACCTTCATGCCGTTCACGCCAATTTGAAAGCCAGGAATGATGCCGGGCTGGCCAAGCTGGAACGTCAGCGGCTGCCCGTGTGATGCAGAGCTGTCAAAAACCGTTCCATCTTGGAAGCGTCCCTCGTATTCGAGAGTGACAATAGAGCCAGGCGCTGCCGCCTCTCCTTCTCCCACTGTTACATCCTGTCCTTGCACCTGTTCGCCCGGAGTAACCGCTTGGTCTTGCGGCGTTTCTGTAGCGGGCGCTGAGGTAGTTGGACTTGCAAAGTAATAATACGCTCCGCCGCCAATGAGAAGGAGGGCAACGATGACTCCGATGATGTATTGCATAGTCGTGTAACGATAACGCACATTTAAATATGTGCAACCTGTGCACAAAAAAGGCATACTCAAACACATGACCGAGCCCCTTGCGTCCTCAATACGCCCACAAACTCTCGCGCAGTACGTGGGACAGGATCATCTGACAGGGCGAGGGAAGCCGCTCCGCGTCGCAATCGAGAAGAAAGAGTTATTTTCATTCATATTATGGGGGCCGCCCGGAAGTGGCAAAACAACTCTTGCCCGAATCTATGCAGGAGCGGTTGGTGCCGATTTTTACGAACTCTCTGCAGTTGAGGCAGGAAAAGACGACATCAAACGCGTCATAGGAACGCGAGGCACACTACTGAAGTCAAAACCGAAAGTGCTATTTGTTGACGAAATCCATCGTTTCAACAAAGCGCAACAGGACTTTCTTCTTCCCTTTGTCGAACGTGGCGACATTACGCTCGTGGGAGCAACGACCGAAAACCCTTCCTTTGAAATTATTGCTCCCCTACTCTCGCGGTGCCGCGTGTTTGTTTTGAATAGTCACTCGGACAAGGAGATGGAGAAAGTTTTGTCACGAACAAAGCTAAAAATACCCGCAGCAGCACGCGACTGGCTAATTCACATGACGCAAGGCGATGCGCGACAAGCCATAACGGTTCTCGAAACCGCACAGAAATTATATGGAGAAATATCTGTCGAAACCTTGAAAGAAGCCGTGCAATCTAAGCATCTGCGGTATGACAAAAAAGGTGATGAACACTACAACACCATTTCTGCATTCATAAAATCCATGCGCGCTTCGCAGGTGGACGCCGCCCTCTACTATTTAGCGCGTATGGTAGAGGCGGGAGAAGATCCAAAATTCATCGCTCGCCGCATGATTATTTTCGCGAGCGAAGACATTGGCCTAGGCGCACCCACCGCGCTCGTCGTTGCAAATGCTGTCTTCGAGGCAGTTAACAAAATCGGCTACCCTGAAGCAACAATAAATCTCGCGCATGGCGTTGCCTATCTTTCCCAGTGCAAAAAAGACCGTCGCGCCTATGACGCCATTTTTGCCGCGCTCGATGACGTCAAAAAATATGGCAACCTCCCTATTCCTCTAAATATCAGAAATGCCCCAACAAAGCTTATGAAAGATTTACAGTACGGCAAAGACTACGAGATGTATGGAACAGATAGTTATTTGCCTGAGAAACTTAAGCGAAAACGGTACTTGGAGTGATAGAATTGCATCAAATGACACAAGGCCTATCAGGACTCAAAACACAATTTCTCGAATACCTTGAAATAGAAAAAGGGCGTTCAGTGAAGACCATTGAAAACTATGACCGCTACCTGTCTCGATTCTTTGCGCATACCAAAATCACCGCCCCTAAAGCACTAACCGAAACATCGGTACGAGAATTTCGCCTCTGGCTCAACCGTCAACCCGGTACAGCCGGCGACATGAAGAAAAAGACACAGAATTACTACCTCATCGCGCTCCGCGCCTTTCTCAAGTACCTGCGCAAATTAGGCATTGAGTCTCTCTCCCCTGAGAAGATTGAGCTCGCAAAAGTGGGGGGGAGGGACCTCGACCTGATTACCGCGGCAGAACTGGACCGTCTTCTGAAGTCTCCAGACGAGGCTCTTGTAAAGGAAAAGGACCCTGATAAAAAGCTTGTATTTCTCCGTGATAAAGCAATTCTTGAGCTCCTTTTCTCGACTGGTCTCCGCGTGTCTGAACTTTGTTCACTCAATACAGACATTGACCTTACTCGAGACGAGTTTTCAATACGTGGGAAGGGAGAGAAAGTTCGAGTTGTCTTCTTCTCCCAAACATCAAAAGATGCCGTGCGCACCTACCTTAAGGCACGAAAAGACCTCGAGGAGGCTCTCTTTGTTGACGGCCGACCTAAGAAACTGCACCGCATAACTCCAAGGGATGTCCAGCGACATATCAAACGCTACGCTTCGCTTTCTGGCATAACAAAAAAAGTAACGCCACATGTCCTAAGACATACTTTTGCAACTGACCTATTGCAAAACGGAGCCGACCTGCGTGCTGTCCAGGCACTCTTGGGTCACGCAAATATCGCAACAACTCAGGTATATACCCACGTGACTGATAAACACCTGCTTGAGGTTCATAAGGCTTTTCATGGCAAACGGCGCCACTAGGCTTACAATACACTCATGAAACTAGTTTCATGGAACGTAAACGGTATACGAGCGGTGCACAAAAAAAGCCTGTTTCAGCCGTTTGTTGCTAAACTAAAGCCAGATATCATCTGCCTTCAGGAAACGAAGGCCGAGCAACACCAGTCTGAGATCGACCTCCCTGAATACGAGGAGTACTGGAACTCGTCTTCAGCGCGGAAAGGTTACAGCGGGACGGCCATTTTCTCCAAAGTTCAGCCCCTCGAGGTTATTTTCGGTATCCCTGAGGACCTCGTGAAAAGGTACAAACTGGCAGGCGATGGCTATGGGGACCCAAATAAAGAGGGGCGCGTACTAACTGCCGAATTTAAAGACTTCTATATAACAACGGTATACACCCCAAATGCGAAGCCCGACTTAAGTCGTCTTGCTCTTAGGGCCAAACACTGGGACCCCGCATTCCTCGCCTTCATGAAACGATTGGAAGAAAGCAAGCCAGTCATTTTCTGCGGAGACCTCAATGTCGCTCATACTGAAGATGATCTAACGAACCCAAAGCAAAATGAAGGCGAGCACGGCTTTACCAATGAAGAGCGCGCTGGCATTGACGCCATTATTACAGCTGGTTTTGTAGATACAGCGCGCCTGTTCTTAAAAGGCAAGGGGCACTACACCTGGTGGAGTAATTTCTCTAACGCCCGTGCTCGTAACGTTGGTTGGCGCATTGATTATTTTTTCGTCAGCCAATTACTTGCCAAAAAAGTGCGCAAGGCTGAAATTCATCCCGACATTTTTGGATCGGACCACTGCCCTATTTCCATTGATATTCATGACTAGCTCCGTAAAGGACAACTTATCCACACAATGTCCTTTACAAAATCTCAATAAGCAATATTCTAATGGACAGAGGTTGAGAGAAAAACTTTCAGCCTAGTCATTTTCCAAAGTTCTTTAATAGGGACCCCGGAGAGCAGGTACACATCCACAATAAGAGACACTTATGTGTCCAATAAATAAAGGAACCGTACCGCTAGCTTCCTCCGACAAAGTCTCATAAAAGGAAAATGCGAAACAGTGGCAGGTACAACGTACCAGTCACAAAGCCCCGCTTTACAAGCGTGCGGATGAGTCAAGGCTCATCTTCACGCACAGTGAAGCGGGGTTCTCCCTTTCTACAGGGGTAATAATGCCTAGGTCACGTGATGCTTTTCTCGCAGTGCCTGAATCGCTGATTCATCCTCCTCCGTCTTTCTTTCTCTCCCCTTCTCACCTAACTGCCTTAATGTGTCTCCAGAGAGCGCCAGCAGTTCCCTTGAGCGCTTTTCAAGATACTCAAGTGTATTCAGCGATGGATCGTCCAGCACCTCCTCCAAAAGAGCATGTAACACCCACCCAATTCGAGGTCCCGGAGCTTCACCTATTTCAACGAGTTTTCTCCCGTCGAGCTTTAACATTGAGACTGAAATTGGGTCGCGCATAGCCTCATCGACCATGGACATGTATTTTCGCAATCTAAAAGGGTGTTCTTTCGGACGACCTGTTCCTATGCGATCGCACACCCGTAAGTTTAGTAAGTCCTTTATGTGGGCAGTTCCAACACGCGTTATTACCCTACGGACCGCAGAAAGTGTAATCTTATCTGGGTCTGAAAAAAACATGTGCCAACGCACCAGCGAGGATACTTGCTGGATAGTCTCCTTAGGAAATCTGAGCTCGGTTAATATCGTTTTCGCCATGCGTCCCCCAATGACATCATGTCCGTAGAAAGTCCAGTCTTTTTTCTCATCGGACCATCTCCGGCTCGCTGGCTTACCGACGTCGTGTAACAGTGCGGCAATTCGCACGATGAGTGACCATTTTTTATCGGCTGCGTGTTGGAGTGTCCGAAGCGAATGCTCAAAAACATCAAACGAGTGTGCTTGATTTTGTGCCACGCCAAGGCCTTCTTCAACCTCAGGAATCATATATCGCAGCACGCCAAGTTTCTGTGCAACAAACAGTGCTTGCATTGGCCGATCACTCTCCAGTATGCGAACAAGCTCATCGCGAACTCGCTCCTTTGAAATTTGGCTCAGTAGAGCCGATTTATCGAGTATCGCTGCCGCAGTTTCCCCATCTAGTGCAAAATCAAGTTCAGCGCAAAGACGAATAGCGCGAAGCATACGGAGAGCATCCTCGGAAAATCTCTCTCGCGGGTCGCCCACCGTCGCAATCACCTTCCTTTCGAGATCGCGTTGCCCCTCATGCAAATCTATCAGTTCCCCTCTTTGAGGCTCGTACGCAATTGCATTGACCGTAAAATCGCGTCTTTTAAGGTCTTCTTCGAGCGAGCTTGCCCAGCGTATTTCATCAGGGTGACGAGCATTTGAATACTTACCTTCTTCGCGAAATGGTGTTATTTCTATAACTTTGAGACGCGGATCATTTGACTGTGTGACAACCCCAACAGTACCAAAGTCATTTTCATAAAATGTGTCTTCAAAAATCGCTTGAATCTGTTCGGGGCGGGCATTCGTCGTTATATCCCAATCTTTTGGTCGCCTCTCGAGGACCAAGTCTCTTACACACCCCCCTACTAGGTATGCTTCGAAGCCCTTCTCTATGAGCTTTCCATGCAACTCCCTCACCTCAGCTGGAAGCTCGAGCGTTTTTAGACCCATACAAATCATTTTACCATTGTGATTATCATAAAGAACGCTATGATTGGTGCGTTCAGTGAAATGCTCTCGTGGTGAAATGGATATCACAGCAG
>CAYIDY010000010.1:8614-31673 GCA_964362305.1 uncultured Candidatus Saccharibacteria bacterium
CGGCAGTCTTCGGAACTGCTATTCCAGGTTCGAGTCCTGGCGGGAGCACAATGAAAAACTTTCAGTGCGGGCAGGGAGAATCGAACTCCCAACTCGTCCTTGGCAAGGACGCATTATACCACTTAACCATGCCCGCAGTCGGCACATATTCTCACACAATCTCGTATTCATCAAATACAGCGCGTAGTAGTATGTTTTTCACTGTCGCTATGTATTGACCATGTTGCTGACTTTACAGAATTTAGTTTCAAGACTGATCTAAGGCTGTATGGAACATATTCCCCATTCTGTGGAAAACTCAGTGGATAAGTGGATAACGGACAATTTGCAAAATTGTCTTTTGTCCTTTCATATGGGCGATGCAGGCAACAATGTCGCTTATGAAACATATTTCACGTGAAAGAAAGATGATGGTATGAGTGCACGCGAATTTCTTACAAGAAAGCAGGCCGGTGCTCTAGGGGAGGGTGTAGCCGCCCAGTACTTATTATCCAAAGGGTTCAAAATCGTTGAAAGAAATTACCTGAAACCTTGGGGAGAAATAGACTTGGTCTGTGAGAAAGAGAATACTGTGCGATTTGTTGAGGTTAAGTCAGTTAGTGTGGTGGACTTTTCACGTGAAAGATTGTACGAGCCCGAAGCGCTGGTTGACATAAGGAAGCTCAGGAAAGTGGCGCGAACTGCCTGTCTATACATGGAAGAAAAGCGCGATAAAAGAGAGTTCCAAATCGATGTCGTTGGAGTTCTTTTAAATAGGGAGACCAAGGTGGCTCGCTGTCGTCTTATCGAACAGGCCCTGGAAGGAAACCTTTAGAATCTTAATGGACATCTTAAAGGACATTCTTGCCTTGTGCGAATGAGAGATTAGTGTGTTAGTATGCCTCGGAACGGGGCGTAGTATACCGGTAGTACGCATGGTTTGGGACCATGTAGACTGGGTTCGATTCCCAGCGCCCCGACAATCGAATCAATTTCTCCGAGCGGCAATAGCGTCGCTTAACAGTTTAGAAAGCATATCTCTATCTTTCAAAAAGCCTCGTTTCAATGCACTTTCGTCGCTCGATAGAAATGCACTGATGGATAGGCCAATATGTCGCAGTAGGCTTCTTTGAATATGGGAAGGGGTTATGGCATGTAGGTCACGCGTAGCGGTTGTATCACCGATACTGGTGGTGACGATGAGCCCCACTAGCGAACCGTAGAGATTAACAAAGGCCCCTCCCGAGGAGCCACTTTGCGCGAGCGCCGTTCCGCTTACTGAAATAACGTCCACTATATCTTCGGTAAAGGTAAGAAGTTGCTTCACGTTACTAAAAACTGTTGATGCGTGGAGTGAGTTCCGTGCTGCGCTTCCGCCGACAAATTCAGCAGGATATCCAGCAATGAGAACGGGGTCTCCGGTTACACTAGCCACGTCATCCGTGTTGAGTGGAATAAATGGGAACGATGGCAAGGGAGACGAGTCGAGTGCCTCAGTGATGAGAAGAAACGCATAATCATGCTCTCCGGTTCCCGTCGCCCGCGAGTTGAGAATGTCTTCCGCGTGCTTCTTTACCCATAGTTCAGGAATAAATATGAGTTTCGCACGCCATTGAGCCCGTGCGGGGGAACCTGACCTAATTGTGCAGGAAACAAGAGCGGAATCCTCGAATAGGAAGAGTTGCGCAATGTGCGCATTGGTGAGAATGACCCCTCGTGAATCAATAATCACACCACTTCCGCTTGTTGAGCGCAGAGGAGCAGTGGCTTCACAAAGTATATTTACCAATGCCGAGCGCGATTTCTCGTTAAGAATTTCCGGGGCTAGTGAAGCGGGTCGAGCGTCTGCAATCGGAGGAGGAATGACCAGTGGGGGAGGAGGCGCGGAAGTGATTACTTCTTTCTGTGCCTCAGATGAAGTCGCTTTTGCCTTGACCTGCACATCCTCTATGACAGGGGAAGGTATTTCTTCCTGCATGGTCGTAAAGCTTGCAGTTGAGAGCGAAGAAGTGGCTTGTGTGTTAACACTTCGTTCAAATATCATTTCGCGAGGGTTCTCGCGCAATATTTGAGCAGAATTCAGTATCAAGAAAGCAGCAAAGATGCTCGTTCCAACAAGAAGAGCCAAACGAACCATGTGCGGGATGGGAGAATCGGACTCCCGTTCTCAGTTTGGAAAACTGATGTCCTACCATTGAACGAATCCCGCAGTTCGTACACTCTACACGATGAGGGGAATCAACACAAAAACCCGCCGAAGCAGCGGGCTTTGCTCAGAACTTGGACGAAAATTACTTCAGCGCGTCTTTCAACGTTTTCGATGCTCGAAATTTTGGTACGCGCATTGATTTGATTTGAATCGTGGCCCCTGTTCGAGGATTGCGCCCCGTACGGCCAGCACGCGTCTTTGCTTCAAAAATACCGAGGCCTGCGACAGATACCTCTTCACCCTTCTTCAGCCATTCGGTGATATTTCCGATAACAGACTCGATAGCGCGCTCAGCGTCGGCCTTGGTGCAACCTATGGTTGCGGCAACCTTTTCGACTAGATCCATTTTGTTTGCCATAGCGTTTGTGCTTACAACCTGCTAATTTCGACCGACATACTCATTCTTGAGCCGTATTTTGGGCCTGTCAATCGTTGACAGGGGATGAATTTCATGTACTCTGTGCATGTAGCTGAATACGTAGGTATGTCAGTCCGCCCACCGGCGGACTTATTTAATAAATATTTGGCTTAATATATACATAAAATAGGAACGTATGGCACTTTTTGACCTCAAAACACTGAATGCAGCGCTCGATGAGCTCCAGGGGGAGCGCGGGATTTCTCGGGATAGCGTAATCGAAGCTATTGCAACAGCGCTCGCCGCAGCCTACCGTCGCGAATATGGTAAGCGTGGACAAATTATTCGCTCCACATTCAACCCACAAACGGGCGATTTGGAATTTCGTCAGGCAAAAATAGTTGTTGACGAGACATTGGTGAGAAAAGAAGACGAAGAGCCGGGTGATGACGATCACCGCTCACGTTTCAACCCCGAGCAGCACATCATGATTGCAGACGCCCAGCGCATAAAAAAAGACGCTGCGCTTGATGAAGAAATTTCGTTTCCCCTCGAAACCCGAGAGGAATTCGGCCGCATTGCAGCGCAAGCGGCGAAGCAAGTGATTATGCAAAAAATCCGCGAAGCGGAGCGTGCGTCAATCATTTCTGAATATGGCGAGCGGGAAGGGGAAATTGTGACGGGCCATGTACAGCGCTTTGAACGTGGTAATCTTTTCATCGACCTTGGTCGAGCGACCGCCATTCTTCCCTACGACGAACAAATCCCTGGGGAGCGTTACCGTCAAGGCGAGCGAGTTCGTGCACTTCTTCTTCGTGTAGACGAAGGCGTCCGCGGCACGTTCATTCGTCTATCTCGATCACACCCGAAGTTTTTGGAAAAGCTTTTTGAAGCGGAGGTTCCCGAGATGGCAAACAAGATTGTCGAAGCAAAGGGAATCGTCCGTGAGCCAGGAAGCCGCGCGAAAATCGCAGTATTCTCTCACGATGAGCACATTGACCCAGTCGGCTCACTTGTCGGCCAGCGTGGCGTGCGAGTAGCCGTTGTTACGTCAGAACTTGGCGGTGAGAAAATCGATGTTGTGGAATGGTCTGAAAAGCCAGAAGATTTTGTGAAAGAGGCTCTTAAGCCTGCGCAGGTACTCGGAATCACCCTTTTTGAAGAAGAGAACCGGGCAGAAGTGCAGGTTGCCGAAGATCAGCAGTCGCTTGCGATTGGCCGTGGAGGACAAAATGTACGCCTTGCCGCACGCCTTACGGGATGGAAGATTGATATACGTGCCGCCGGAGGCGACGAGACTACGGATGAGAAAGATGGAAAAAATTCCTCAGAAACAAAATCTGAGGAAAGTGTGGAACCTAAGCACAATTAATCTGGTACACTACTTCGTATGAACTTGTGGCACGACATTCCGCTGGGAGAAGACGCTCCTAAGGAGATAAATGTCATTATTGAGATTCCCCGTGGATCGAACAATAAATACGAAATCGACAAGGGCACTGGTCTCATCAAGCTAGACCGCGCAAATTATTCGGCCGCTGCGTTTCCGTACGATTATGGATTCGCCCCGCAAACATTTTGGGACGATGGTGACCCACTCGACGTTATCGTCATGACCACGTTTCCTCTGTATCCGGGAATCTTAGTATCAGTGCGGCCTGTCGCAGTTATAGACATGGTAGATGATGGTGATTCAGACTATAAAATTATTGCCGTCCCAACCGAGGATAAACGATGGGATGACGTGCAAGATTTGAACGATATAAATGGACACACAATAAAAGAGTTCCAACACTTTCTCGAAACGTATAAGGCCCTGAAAGGGAAACCGGCGCCTGTGGAAATCCGTGGCGTCATGGGGAAAAAAGAAGCGCAGGAGGCAGTTGTGAAATCGGTCGCACTGTACAAAGACAAATTTGGTACAAAGTAACTCTGCTTGCAGCGATAGTTATCAACACGCACGTCGACATACATTCCGTGTGTGAGCGCTATGCTGTATCCATATTCGCCCTAACCTGCTTCCTATGCGTCACGCGCTTTTTGTTGGCACCTTACTCGCATCTCTTTTAGCCGTCTCCCCACTGCACGCGCAACCTGCTGGTGGACTCCCTCCACAGAAGCCACCGCGACCGATTGATGTAATGAAAACGCAGAAAAAAGAAGCGGCGCAAAACTTCAAAGCGGAGCGCGAAGAAATTCGTGGACAAATGAAGGATTTGAAAGACGAGCGCGTTGAAATGTACAAAGCAAACAATGAGACACGAATGGAGTTTCGACAGGGCGTGAACGAAGAGCGGAAGGTCCTGCATGAAGAGGTCAAGGCGCAGTTAGAGGCAGCTACGACACCAGAGGAGAAACAAGCAATTTTGAAGCAGGCACGGGACGACAGGGCACTGTTCCGGCAAGACGTAAAATCTGACGCTGAGCAAATGCGAGCCAGCTTCCGTGAGGGGCGCAGTGGGTTTCGGCAAGAGGTACGCGAACTTGTTGCCGACCGCTTTGTTATGGTCATGAGACGTCTCACGGGCGCACTCGAGCGCTTTGACCAAATTCTCAGTCGCATTGATTCGCGAATCGCAAAACTACAAGCTGATGGAGTGGACGTTTCGGCAGCACTCGCCGCGAGCGCGAGTGCTGCGTCAGCAGTTGATGCAGCAACAGACGCGGTCGGCGCTGCGCAGGGGGCTATTGAGACAATGGCAAGTTCTGAGACACCTCGCGATCAGGTTGAACTAGTTCGCTCTGCGGTGCGCTCAGCAACAGACGCAGTCAAATCAGCGCACCAGGCAATAAAGGATGCGGTACAATCGCTAAAGGGAATCGTACCTCCACCTGCTCCCCCCGCATCCGATGCGGACGACACTGAGTCAGAAACAGAATAACAATAACTGTATACACCATGGAACCAAACACAATCGACTCAACTACACAGGAGCACACATCGCAACCGCATGGCATGGGGGCACTTGTCGGAACGCTTATCGTACTTGCTGTACTTGTGCTCGGCGGCGTGTACTTTTTTCTGAATAATCAGATGATTGAGCCGCAAGCTCCTCCCGTCATTCTTGGTGATACTACACCAATCCCAGCCCAAAATGACCCTGCCCCTTCCTCATCGGACACGGTGAACGACATTGACGCTGACGTCGATGCGACCGACCTCAACCAACTTGAAGCACAGATTGACGCGGACCTTCAGGCGATTGAAGCGAATTTGTAGGCAAACGTAAATACTGTTACACTCGGCCGAATGTCAGATCACAATCACGCAAACGTCGCGACAAACGTAAAAGTTACGCGCGATACTGAGCGTTGGGAATTTGAAATCGCAGCTGAAATTCCAGCGGAAGCACTCGAGCATTTCCGCTCTCACGTCTTGAGGGACATGGCAAAAGACGCGGAAATCAAGGGTTTCCGGAAAGGCCATGTGCCAGAGGATGCGCTCGTGCGCCACGTGGGAGAGCCAGCCATTCTTCGCGCAACTGCTGAGGATGCAGTCAAACACGTTATTCCCGAACTTCTCGCAAAAGAGCAGGCGAACATCGTAGAAGCTCCGCAAGTGGCTATCGAAACACTCGAGCCAGGTAAGCCAATACGATTTACTGCTCGTGCACCACTTGCTCCTGAGGTAAAGCTTCCTGACTACGCAAAAATTGCGTCTGAAATCAACAAAAAGAAGGAAGCGGTCACCGTTTCCGATGACGAACACAAGGAAACACTCACTCATTTCCGTCGAGAACGTGCCCGTATTGATAAAATCGAAGCGGGCAGCGCGCCGGAGAAGGCGGGAGAGGAAGCGCGCGCCATGGAAGAGAAAGATCTTCCCGAACTCGATGATGCGTTCATAAAAACTATTGGCTACGATACGCTGGATGCATTTACTGAAAAATTACGTGAGCATCTGAAAAATGAAAAAGAGCTGCGAGCGAAAAGTGACCATCGCGCAAAGATTCTCGATGCACTCGTCGAAAAATCTGACATCAAAATGCCGGTCATGATGCGCGAGTATGAACTGGATGATATGGAGGGTCGCTTCTCTGATGACCTCGCACGAATGGGGAAGACGCTCGAAAATTATTTTACAGAGGCAAAAAAAACTCGTGAGGAGTTGCGGAAAGAATGGGAGGCTGCTGCCACAAAGCGCGCACACATTCGTCTCATACTCTCTAATATCGCACAAAAGGAGCAGGTAGAGGCTAGTGAGGAAACACTCGCAAAAGAAATTGAGATTGCAAAGAAGCACTATCCTGATGCTCGACCCGAAACCCTCCGCGCACACATCGCTCACGCCCTTCGAAACGACGCGGTCTTGGAGTGGCTTGAAAAGCTCGCGTAGAGAGCGATATTGCAGTCGGATTATTACCGAAACTCTCTCCCTAGTGCTAAGGTAATAAAACCGTGGAACATACGTCTAACTCAAAAGTGGAGCAAGCGTTCTTACAGGCCTATGATGCACATGCCGACGGTCTGTTTCGTTTTCTCGTAAGCAAGGTAACTGATAGGGATGTCGCGCGCGACCTTGTGCAAGAAACCTTCACCAAGGCCTGGGATTACTGTGGCAAAGGAGGTTCAATTGACCAATGGAAGCCTTTTCTTTTCAGAACAGCGTATAACTTGGTCGTCGACACCTATCGGAAGAAGAAATCAGTGTCGTTAGACGCGATGATTGACGATGACGGTTTCGCAATCCCTGATCGGGATGACGTCAGAAACGTCGATCGTGCAGAGTTTTCGCGCGTACGAGTTGCCATCGATTCCTTGGACGAGGTGTATCGTGATGTCGTGCTTCTCCGATTTACCGAAGACTTGCCCCCACGTGAGATTGCGCGCGTGACTGGGCTCACGGAGAATGTAGTGTCGGTGCGTCTTCACCGAGGAGTGAAAATTCTGCGAGAAATCCTCGATCCAAAAACAAAAGATATATGAGCTTCAAAGACTGGTTTACACAAGAATACGACCGCGACCTAGGGGAGCGCATTAAACGCGCAACGCAATTTTCTATGTCGGACACAGAACGCGCACAAACACGCGACTTTCTTGTTTCCTACATGCGCATGCATCCAGCGCGCATGAGACAGGCGCGTAAGCAATCGTGGCTTTCGTGGTCACTTAACCCTTACCCAATCATTGCCGGCCTTCTCATTGTTGCCTTAGGCGGGTCTTCTGCTGGCGCCGCGTCACTCGCCGAACAAGCGCTCCCCGGCGACCTTTTATATCCAATCAAAGTTAACGTGAATGAGGAGATTCGTGCAGCACTCGCTCAGTCGCCGGAAAAGAAGGCCGATGTTGCCCTTGCACGCGCGGAGCGACGAATCGAAGAATTGAACACGCTCGCCACTCGGGGTGAACTTTCTGAAGAGGTACGCACAGAAATTGACGATCGTATAGACGAACATGTCCACGATGCGGAAATTGAAACGGTCCTTGCTGAAAATGGTGGACGAGAGCGCCGATTGGTCGCGATGCTCCGTGTCCACGAGAACCTTATTGCAGAATCAGGGCTTGGCGGCACTATGCTCGAGCCTGATGTTTCTATTTCTGCAATGGTTGCGCACGATGCTGCGATGTCGGCCGAGATACCTGAACCGGAAGCGGCACTGACCTCCGTATCGGAAGAGGAGGCAGTGACGATGACTATGCAAGCGCCGGAAGTCGAGAACGTGGCGCACACAGCAGCTCAGCGCGCGCCTGAAGAAGTGGTTGTCGCTCCGCCGGTGACGAAAAAAGTCGCTGCAAAGAAAACAAATTCCGACACGAGTACTTCTACCAAAGCGATAGCACGCCAGAAAAAAGTAGCAGAGCAGCGCATCGAGTCACTCGAGAAATTCCTCAGTCGTAACGGCTTACGCGTTGAAGCATCGGCGCTTGCTCATGCGCAAAGCGAGCTCACGGCCGCTGAAACAGCATACGCAGAAGGCGTCGCTTTCTTTGAAGATAATTCGCTGGGCGATGCGACGGTACGCTTCAACGCCGCGATTCGTATCGCAATTGATGCGCGCGAATTTCTCGCTGATACGCCGAAGACAGGGGACAAAACGGAGGAGACAGAAGCGGGAGAGGTGGATTCTCGAAAGCCCGACAGGCAAAGAGGCGGGAGGGACGATTAATGACAACCCGTAAACGGGTGTGATACGATGCTCGTCATATGACAACATCTCAAATGCTTGTGCCGATGGTCGTAGAAAAAACCTCGATGGGCGAGCGCGCATACGACATTTACTCGCGACTCCTCAAGGAGCGCATCGTCTTTTTGGGCGGGCCGATTGATAGCGACGTCGCAAATCTCGTCATCGCGCAATTTCTCTTCTTGGCTTCAGAAGACGCTAAAAAAGACATTTCTTTCTACATTAATTCGCCGGGCGGCCACGTCTCCGCTGGCCTTGCCATTCTCGACACCATGAACCACATCCAACCGGCCGTTTCGACCGTCTGTGTCGGCATCGCCGCATCTATGGGAGCCGTACTTCTCTCGGCAGGGGAGAAAGGAAAACGTTTTGTACTCCCGAACGCAGAAGTCATGATTCACCAGCCGTCAGGCGGAGCAGAGGGCCAGGCGACTGACATCGAGATTACTGCAAAACACATCATCGCCACCCGCGAGCGTCTGAACAAAATTCTCGCCAAAAACTCGGGTCAAAACCTCAAAAAAATTGAAGATGATGTCGACCGCGATTTCTTCATGACCGCAGAAGAGGCCGTGAAGTACGGCATCGTTGACAAGATACTCTCGTAGTGGTCTCGCGTAAAATTGGCGGTGCACAGAAAAAGGTGTATAGTGCGATTACACTATTAATTTATGTCAATTACTTCCCGCCACGCCCCTGCTGCATTGGTAATCCCTTCGTTCTGTACTATCGCGAATCGATAACACCTGTTCAACAGTTGCGTAGCGTGGAGTTTCCACGCATATGTCACTAAAACTAGCTATAGCACTCTTGGCGCTCTCGGGAATTTCGGGTGTCGCCTTCGGCTACTTTCTCCGCTGGATAATCAGCCTCGGAAAAAAGGGTTCGATGGAATTGGAGATTAAGCAGATGATGCTCACTGCGCAAGAGAAAGCGCAGAAGATTACGGAAGAAGCTGAGGCGCGCGCGAAAGAGAAGGAAGGGCAGATTACCGGAGAATTCAAAACACGCGCGAGTGAGCTGAAACAAACAGAAGAGCGACTTATACGAAAGGAAGAACTATTAGACAATCGCCAGGTCAACCTTGACCAAGAACAGGAACATTTGAACAAAAAGAATGAGGAGGTTCAGAAAACCAAGGAGCGCGCTGAAGCATTGGTAAAAGAGGAGCAGGAAAAGCTCGAGGCGGTCGCTAAACTTTCTGCGGATGAGGCGAAGGACGCACTGATAAAATCAATTGAAAAAAGGTACGAGGTAGACCTCGAGGGGCGCATGAGGAAGCTCGAAATCTCTGGCAACGAAAAACTGGAACAGCGCGCAAACGATATCCTTGTCACAACAATACATCGTTTGGGGAATTCGGTTGTTTCGGACGTGCTCGCGACGACAGTCTCTCTTCCGAACGAAGAAATAAAAGGCAAGATCATCGGCAAAGAAGGTCGTAACATTCGCGCATTCGAGCGCGCAACCGGAGTTGACGTTATCGTCGACGACACGCCAGGCACAATCACACTATCGTGCTATGACCCGCTTCGCCGCCAGATTGCACGCGTTGCTCTTGAAAACTTAATCCTCGACGGCCGTATTCAGCCGGCAAAAATTGAAGAGGCAGTACAAAAAGCAGAAGCTGAAATTCAAAACATCATCAAGAAGAAGGGAACCGAGGCGGCGTACGAAGCACGGGTGCCAAACGTTGACCCTCGACTCATCATGATTCTTGGTCGCCTCTACTTCCGTACCAGTTACGGACAAAATGTCTTGGATCACTCCGTAGAAATGGCGCACCTTGCAGGCATGCTCGCAGAAGAATTGGGTGCAAACCCAGGAATTGCACGCGCAGGGGCACTCTTCCATGACATTGGAAAGGCGCTCGACCATGAAGTGCCAGGAACGCACGTTGAAATCGGTCGTCGAATTCTTGCAAAATTTGGCGTTGACGAACTTGTGATAAAGGCGATGCAAGCACACCACGAGGAATATCCGTATGAAACACCAGAGTCAATGATTGTGCAGGTAGCGGATGCTATTTCCGGCGGACGCCCGGGCTCTCGTCGCGATTCAGTCGAAAACTACATCAAGCGTCTCGAAGAACTGGAGGCAATCGCTAAACGCCACAAAGGTGTTGAGAAAAGCTATGCTATCGCTGCCGGCCGAGAAGTACGCGTCATGATTCGCCCAGAAGAAATGAGTGACCTCGATGCACGTAAGCTCGCGCGCGACATCGCCGACCAAATCGAGCAAGAAATGCAGTACCCAGGAGAAATCAAAGTATCTGTTATCCGCGAAACCCGAGTTATCGAGTACGCACGATAAAGCTACTTATTTCAACCGCCGAGCGGCAATAAAACTCGTCGCGTTGTGTTTCAAATCTTGAATACCGGACTCAAGTATATCGAGTCCGTATACTTGAGCCGCCGCGCGTGAAGCAATAACGGCGCACTCCTTTGGAAGTTTTCCAGATGCCAAATCCGCAGCAGCCTTGGCCGTATCAGGGTAGAGTCGAATTTTAGTCTTCGGCCATTTTCGTTTCAGGTAGTTCCTACACTGCTGAATAGCAGGATCCTGAGACACAATTATCTTGACCTGCGATTTTTTGAGCCCTGGTAGAACTAAAAGATAGTGTCTAACATCGATAGGAAAGACACGTTCAATTTTGAAACGATGCGCGGCCATCGCGTGCACGGTCACCATAACGACTCCCATCGTCGAGTTCTCAATTGCCAAAATAGCGAGATCTATTTCACCATTTTCAAGAGCGATAAGAGTTCGCTCAGGGGTTATGAGATATTCGATAGAAAACACCGTCTTTTTCAAGTACTTCTTTGCGTATACGCGCCCTGCCTCCTCAGAAAAACTGCCTTTGGCGCCCATCACCCCGATTTTCATCGACTGATACTAGCCTGCAAGCGAGTCTTGCTCAACCCCTTCATTCGTGCTATGGTGTGCCACATGCTGACAAAGCGAAAAGTACAGCGCGAAATGAAGAAGGTCGCCCGTCACGACACGGACACAGGGAGTCCGGAAGTGCAGGTCGCTCTTTTGACTGAGCGCATTAAGGAGCTTTCGGCTCATTTGGATAAGAATCGTAAGGACAAGAGCTCGCGTCGCGGACTACTCGGTCTCGTTGCCGACCGCCGCAAGCATTTGAAATACCTAGAGTCGACCAACAAGCGCGCATACAGCGCCTTGACCAAGAAATTGGGCTTGAAGAAGTAAGTTCTCGCTTTTGAGCAGCATGCCCTCTGAAATCGAGGGCCATCGTGGAACAGTCGGTTCCTCGTTTTTATACGTTTGTTAGTCACATTTTATGTCTATTATTAAGCACTCTGAACAGCGCGTCGGTGTATTCATCGACACGCAAAATCTTTATCACAGCGCGAAAAACATCTACCATGCGCGCGTTAATTTCGGCAACGTCTTGAAGGACGCCGTTGCCGACCGCCGCCTGGTGCGTGCTCGAGCCTACTCAGTCACGACAGAAAGCGGCGAAGAAAAAGGCTTTTTTGACGCTCTCGCAAAGGTTGGTATCGAAATGATTACCAAAGACCTCCAAATTTTTTACGGAGGCGCAAAGAAGGCTGACTGGGATGTCGGTCTTGCGGTTGACGCCATCATTGCTGCACCAAAGCTAGACACAGTCATTCTTGTCACGGGAGATGGTGACTTTATTCCCCTCGTAAAGTACCTCCAGATACATTCAGGTTGTCAGGTAGAAGTAGTGTCGTTTGGCCGCTCGACGTCAGGCAAACTTAAAGAGGCTGCCGATGACTTTCTCGACCTCGATGAGGAGCCACGACGCTACCTCCTCGGTTTCCGTGGCCCGATGCGCCGCCCGAACTCGCGTCAAGAACCTCACGAAAATGCCGCGCCTGAAGAGCGGCAAAAAGAGATGGGGGTTGAATAACGTCAATCTCGCATAATGTGATTTCGTGGAGACACGCACCTAAAAGTGTGGTAGGGTACGAATATTAGAAGTTAGTCGTGGTGCGTGGATACGCAGACAAGGGTTCGCAAGAACTCTTACCTGAAATCCGGGCATCACTCAAGAACATGAAGAAACAGGAGTACTCCATCGAAATCGGTGGGAAAACATTAACCGCAGAATTTAACGACTGGGCAGACCAGGCAAGTGGCTCGGTCTTGGTTCGGTACGGCAACAGTGCCATCTTGGCGACCGTCGTGATGGGAAAGAAAGAATCAAATCTCGATTATTTCCCACTCTCCGTTGAATACGAGGAAAAGTTTTATGCCGTGGGAGCCATTTTAGGCTCGCGATTCATGCGTCGCGAAGGCAGGCCGAGCGATGAAGCTGTGCTTTCGGGCCGCATCACCGACCGCACCATTCGTCCGCTTTTCCCAAAAGGATTGAAGCGCGACGTGCAAGTCATGCTTTCGGTACTTGCGATGGAAGAAAACGATCCTGACGTACTTGGCGTTATTGCAGCGTCGCTTGCAATTTCAACATCAAACATTCCGTTTAACGGCCCCGTTTCTGCCGTACGCATCGGGAAACTTGAGGCGTCTGACGCTTTCATCGTCAACCCGACCTACACTGAGCGTGACGAAGAGGGGGAGAGCAAGGCGCGACTCGATTTGTTCGCCTGCGGCAAAGACTCACTCATCAACATGATAGAGGTTGGCGCACGCGAAATTCCGGAACCGGTGCTTGAAGCGGCACTTAAAAAGGCAAGCGAAGAGATTGAGAAAATCCAAGGGTGGCAAAAGACCATCATCAAAGAACGAGGGGTAGAGAAAGCTGCGTTTACCGCTCCAGCGGAAGATGGCGCAGTGCTAGCCGGTACCTACGACGAGGTCGTTGGTGCGATGCTCAAAAAATTGGACGGCAAAATCAGCAAGCACGACCTCAATGACATGAAGTCGGCATGGATGAAGGCCGCGCTTGAAAAATTTGCTGAACAAAAAGAACTAACCCCGCAAAGACTCGATGGCTATTTCGAACACCGCATGGACGAATACGTCCACGAACTCGCAATCAACGACAACAAGCGCGTCGACGGTCGCGCCATGGACGAAGTGCGTCCACTCTTTGCGCAAGCTGGCGGCATTTCTCCAACCATTCACGGAACGGGCCTCTTTTACCGAGGCGAAACTCACGTGCTCGCGGCGCTCACACTTGGTGGCCCCGGGGATGCGCAGCTCATCGATACCATCGAATACCAAGACACGAAGAAGTCGTTTATGCTGCACTACAACTTTCCACCGTTTTCGGTTGGCGAAACTGGTCGCATTGGCGGAACGAACCGCAGAATGATTGGCCACGGTGCACTCGCAGAAAAATCGCTTCGTGCTGTCATGCCAACTAAAGACGTGTTTCCATACACCGTGCGAATTGTTTCGGAATGTCTCGCGTCGAATGGCTCAACTTCGCAGGCAACCGTGTGTGCGGGAACACTCGCGCTCATGGATGCCGGCGTGCCAATCATCCGCCCGGTCGCTGGAATTGCGATGGGTATGATGAGTGATTCCAAAAAGGGAGTATACAAAGTGCTCACAGACATTCAGGGCCCCGAAGACCACCACGGAGACATGGACTTTAAAGTTGCCGGAACATCAGTGGGCGTAACGGGAGTTCAGATGGATGTGAAAGTAGATGGCGTACCGCTTGAAGTTCTCTCACAGGCATTTGCACAGGCGAAAAAAGCGCGTCTCCACATTCTCGATACGATGCTTGTGGCAATCCCAGCACCTCGCTCAGACATTTCTCCACGAGCACCGAAGATTATTACTCTTCGCGTCAAAGTAGAGCAAATCGGTCTCGTCATCGGCCCAGGAGGAAAGATGATAAACGGCATCAAAGATCGCACAAAGTGTGATGAAATTACGATTGAAGAAGATGGAACGGTGTTCGTGACCGGTCGCGAGGGAACGGCGGAAGCCGCTGCGAAAGAAATTGCAGACCTCACACACGAATACATGCCCGGAGAGAAATTCGAAGGGGAGGTGGTGCGCATGATGGACTTTGGCGCATTCGTACAAATCGGCCCCAACACTGACGGCTTAGTGCACGTATCTGAAGTTGCCCCATTTCGCATTGACTCGATTGCCGACGCAGTGAAAATCGGCGACATTGTTCCCGTACTTCTTAAAGAAATTGATGAAAAAGGACGGTATAATCTCTCGATAAAGGCCGCAGACCCGGAGTGGGCAGCCCGCAAGGGACTCACGCCGTCGCAAGGTGGCCCTACACATCATGGCGGACCAAGACACAACGAACGAGGGGAAAGGGACCGAGGGCCTCGACGACGCATCTAAAAAATCGTCTCCCCAGAAGCCGCTTAGTCTTGCCGAGGAGGTCGGTCTACCACCACGGCCCTTCGAAGAGAATCGACCTCCTCCTTCCAATGTATTTGGCAATGACGTTGCTCGAATACTCGAGGAGGTAAAGCTGCCTGAAAGAAAGGAGTTTCGTGCTACAGCTGATTCCGCCGTTACTCAAAGTGAGCCTGTTGAGGAAGCTGTGACTCCGCCCGAGGAGGCGCCCGTACCAAAACCGCGCGACATTGTTTCCGCGGTACATACACTTAAAGACGATTTCCAGACGGCCGTGCAAGATCAAAAGCTTTCACTCGTGCAAGCGGCCGCGCTTGAACAAGAAAAGCGCGCGCACCAACCAACCGCGACGCCTACCTTCGCGCGTATCGCGCAGCATAAAAATACAATTAGAACAGTTTTCATTATCATCGCGTTTATCGCACTTGGAATTGTTGCGCTCGGCGCGAGCTTTCTCATCATTCGCGATCGTTCCGCTATCTCGGCCCCTTCGTTTCTCGTGGAAGGACTCCTATTTTCTGAACAAACAATACCTCTCCCAATTCAAAGCCTTAGTCCGACAGAAATTAAACGTCAGCTGGCGGCCGCTCGCTCATCGGGAGGACTTACGCTCGGTGCGATTACGCGCATTGCACCCGTGTTTGAAGTGGCGGGTCCAGAAGGAGAAACCCTTTCGCGCGAGGCAACAACGCGTGAATTCTTCGACGCGCTCGATTCGCAAATCCCAGAAGAACTCTTGCGGGCATTCGGCGATGAGTTCTTTTTTGGTTTCCATACCGTAGATGAAAATGCTCCTGTTTTCATAGTACCCATCACCTCCTACGAGCGCGCCTTTGCGGGGATGCTCACTTGGGAAAAAACGATGAACGCTGATTTCGCGCCAATATTTACCAGCGTTCCTTCACTTCTTCGACAAAGTGACGGCATGCTCACGGAAAGACCGTTCACTGATACCGTCATGCGCAACTTCGACGTTCGTATTCTTAAAGACGACTCAGAAACAATTCAGCTCTACTATTCGTTTCCTACGCGAACCATCCTCATTATTGCCGAGAGTCAGTATTCGTTTCCAGAGATTTTGGCGCGCCTTCGGGCGGATAGGCGAATCTGATGTGCATGAGAACGTATTGTCATTTCTCGCCCGCAGCCTACAATTCCACCTATGCACCACATTTCTAAGCTCGAACTCGACGAATTACGCGATGCCCTAATTGTTGAAAAGGCAACGCTTGAAGCAGCGCTTCGAGAACATGGAAAAAAGGTGGGAGACGATTGGCAAGGAACAGCACAAGGTTTTACGTGGAAACAATCTGACGAGATGGACGCTGCTGACACGATGGAAGAACTCGCAATTAATGTGCCACTGGTAGAGACGCTTGAAGCGCGACTCAAGGATGTTGCCCTGGCACTTGATCGAATCAAAACTGGGAACTATGGCCATGATGAGAACACTGGCGAACCAATCCCCATCGAGCGCTTGCGCGCGAACCCGGCGGCTCGGGTGAATGTAGAATAGTGAAGTGAGTGAAAAACAAAAAATTGCTTCTGGCTTTGCGCGTATCTATGGCGCTCAGCCTGCACTCCCACACGCGCACCCTGTTTCTATTGAATGCGATATTACAAAAGGTCTGCACGCATTCACCGTGGTCGGGCTTCCCGACAAATCAGTTGAGGAGGCGAAAGATCGTATCGCATCTGCCATAAAAAACTCAGGGCTCGAATCACCAAAGCGCAGCAATAAAAAAATCGTCCTCTCGCTTGCACCTGCCGGACTCAAAAAAGAGGGCGCTGTCTTCGATATCCCTCTTGCACTCTCGTTTCTTAAAGCATCAGAGCAGCTTTCGTTTGACCCGAAAGGAAAGATGTTTGCGGGTGAGCTTGCGCTCGACGGGGAAGTGCGTCCCATTTTCGGAGCACTTTCAATCGCTGCCGCCGCAAAAAAACAAAGCCTCACTGATGTCTATATTCCGGAAGAAAACGCTGAAGAAGCATCGCTTGTTTCTGGAATTCGTGTGCACGCAATCACAAGTCTGAAAGATGTCATGCAACGATTGCAAACGAAGAAGGATTCCGTTTTCACACGCAAAAAAACTCGTAGCGTGCACGAAGAGGTGCTCGCGCTCGACGAAATTCGCGGTCAAGAAACGGCAAAGCGCGCGCTCATAATTGCCGCGGCGGGAGGCCACAATATCGCGCTCTTCGGCCCACCGGGAACAGGGAAAACGCTTCTCGCACGCGCTGCGACTTCCATTCTTCCCAATCTCACCGAAGACGAAATGATTGAAGTTACAACGATTCATTCACTCGCAGGAGCACTCTCGGGCTCTGGTGTAACACGTCCACCGTTTCGCTCTCCGCATCACACCTCATCATATTCGTCTTTAATCGGTGGAGGCTCAGGAAGCGCGGTGCGCCCCGGAGAAGTCACGCTCGCGCATCGCGGCGTTCTCTTTGCCGACGAATTCCCTGAGTTTCATCGTGATGTTATCCAAGCGCTTCGTGAACCACTTGAAGACGGCGTTGTCTCCATCTCGCGCGCAAAAGCATCCGCTACATTCCCAGCAAATTTCATGCTCATCGCGGCCTTGAATCCGTGCCCGTGCGGCTACTGGGGAAGTGCGCGCTGCGATTGCATGCCGCACATTGTGGAAAAATATCGCCGTAAAATCGAAGGGCCAATCGCTGACCGCATCGATGTGTGGGTGCAAGTAGGCGAGATGCCGCCAGAAACGTTGATGCGTGGTGCAAAAAAATCCGACGGCGAAACAAAGATTGCGCGTGAAGCTGTTTCAAGCGCACGCACAGTGCAGCGAGACCGTTTCGCAAAAGCAAAAAATGTGAAATTGAACGCCGACATGCGCCCGAAAGACATCGACACCTTCGCCGAACTTACCGACGAAGCAGAGAAACAACTCGTCTCTGCGGCGCATCGCTTAAAACTCTCACCACGCGGCTACCACCGTACAATCAAATTAGCACGTACCATCGCCGACCTCGCTGCAAGTAATTCCATCGAGCCGTCTCACATGTTAGAAGCGCTCCAGTATCGAGTGCGCGACTTATAGTCCCGCCTCCTTCCTCAAATTTGCTAACTCAAGTGCAATTTGTTCCCCCCCTTCTGGGACCGTTTCAGCCTCGGTTGCATTAATATCTGCGTCAACATCAGACAAAAATTTGGCGGCTTCGTCCAATATTGTATTGGCTTCTTCAGCCATAGCAATAAGCCTCTCTGTATCTGCACGCCCCTCAGCTTCGATCTGCTCGTTTAGCGCCCGGGTCTCTGCAAGGACAGCATCCATGTTTCTCGGATTATCAGAATTTTCCATAAAATTGCTAGCGTTTCTTCTTTGATAATTCTAGCCACGCCTCCGCACTTCCTTTAATTCCCATTTCAAGCACTTCTTTCGAAATCTTTACGTCATCATTTTGTAAAAACAAAACCCCGAATTGTGCCAGCGTTCCATCTTCACTGCCCAACTTCGTAATGTGGTCAGATTTGATTTCCGGTAATTCGCCGTTCTTTTCTCGTGCCCGATTCCACATACGTGCGAATTCTGCAGGCTTTATTTTTGTATCATTCATCGTTTTCCCTCCAACGCTCATTACTATTCTTTCCAAGGAACTTCGAATTTCCTCGTTCACTAATTCACGCAGTCCTCGCAATAAGTCCTCCGTTGTTACCTCGCTTGGATTATCGGGGGTATCGATTTTTTTTGGACCTTCCGGAGAGTCGGAAGCGACCGAAGGGGTCGCCTGCGGAGGCACGGGTTGTGTTATTTGCGCAATGGTGGAGGGTTGTTCTGTGACACTTCTAGTACTTTCTTGACGAGCTCTAAGTAACGCCGCTTCTGTCCCACTCCTTCCGTCCTGGGAAATACCAGAGTATTTGTCGAGCTTTGCATAGACACCCCCGTACGCAGTTTTATATGCATCAATTTTGTCTTGAATAGATTTTGCCACATTCTTTTTCGCATCTAAATTTCCTTGCTCATGCACGATATTGCCATCAAGACGCTTCATTTCTGTCGCCATTTCTTGAGCCTTTATCGCTTTCGCTGCGGCATCAAGCTGGCTAGAGTCCAGTAATTTTGCAAATTCTCCACTCAGCGCCTCCTTCTTTGCGTTCCATTCCTTTATTTTTCCATCGCTAATGCGTATTTCGTCGTTGAGACCCGGCTCCGCGCCACCTCCTTCTATTTTTGTTCCGTTAAGAAGCGCTTCTCCTCTCTCGATCATCTTGTTAGGCGCTTGTAATTTTCCGTCATAATACTTTTTTACTTCTGCCGCCGTTTTCATCCTTCGATTCGACAAGCGCTCGATCTCACCGAGCTGCCCCGCTATTTCTCCCATTAGCCTTGATTCTGTTGTCGCGTCCCCCCCACTGCGCGCACTCTGCATCGTCGCGTTCATGCCATCCAAACTCTTCGTGGCCATATTGATACGATGACCGTCGAGAACAATGAGGCCTTTCCGGCCCCATCGCAATGCCACCTCTCCTGCGGAACGAAAAGCAGTGGCGAGTCGCCCTTCAGCAGCTGATACAGGCGTTTGTTCAATCGGCATTTCAGACCGTGCCACCGTATCTTTTGGAGTCGCTTCAGCCGAACGAGCACCTTCAATTACTCTCAGAGGAACTCCGGTTCGAGTGGTTCGCTCTGGCACAGGAGGAGATGTCGCCTCTGCTGTTTTTCGTGCCATACTTTCTGCTCCTTCAACCATAGTACGCATATTGTACCGCTCGACGCGGCGGTGGCGTATATATGCGCGGGGATAACGAGCAATTTAAATCCCCTCCTTGCTCTCCGAAAAGAAGATTTTCGAACGTACGATGCCGAGTTTGGTGAGTCGCTTCACGATAAAATCCTTCATCGCTTTTTCATTCTTGAATTTGATTGTCTCGTCTCCGTCAATAACCGCCCATGCGCCCACGTCACGAAGCACATCCACTTTGTTGAATACCACATGCGTAACGCCGTTCATGCGAATCGCTTTTTCCAAAAGCTGCATGTTCATCCAATTTGTCTGACGGCGGCGGCCGGTCGTGGCGCCATATTCTTGTCCCACATCTGCTATCCGATTCAATATCGGTTCATCTTTAGGTTGGAATTCTTTCTTGCCGACGTATGTTTCGTACATTTTAGCCACGCCCCACACCTCTTTGACCGCCGAGTGGGGAACTCCGTTTAGAATAGCCCCGCCGACAGTGCAGTGACTTGAAGTGACATACGGATAGTCTCCCCAGTCGATATCAAGACCAAACCCCTGTGCCCCTTCAGCAAGAATGTGCACTTTTTTATCGCCCTCGTACCACATGTCGTACAAATCAACGAGGTACGGCTTGAGCGCGGCAACATTTTCCGCTCGGACACCGATGCGAGCAAATTTGTCCCGATAGGCTGGGCCATTGCCTTGGCCCGTTGTCCCAACTTTCTTATCCTTGCTGTCCTCAGCCTTGTGCGCGGCTGTAATTACGTGGACGTTTCTTGCGACAAACACATTTTTCTTTGCATCGATGCCCCCTTTTTCCAGTCCACGAACTTCTGCCAAGAATTTCTGCGGGTCAACAACACAGCCAGGGCCGATGATAGAAGGGGTGCCGGCAAAAACTCCAGCAGGAATGTGGTGCGTCACGAATTTGTGACCTTTGTGATAGATAGTGTGTCCTGCGTTACAGCCTCCGTTGTAGCGAAGGACATGTGTGTAGGGGCGTTTGAGGCATAAAAAATGGGCTACTTTGCCCTTACCGCAGTCCCCGTATTGGAGATCGACGATTACATCCATCGTTACTTTCGCTTTTGCCATCTACCTCATACTAGCAGTTCGCACGAATGAGCGCAATCGTAATACTTCCGACTTTAGCCAAGAAATGACTTCAGAATAAGGACCAAATGTTGAAAAAGGCTGTGAAATGTCATGGTTTTTAGAATGGGTTACGCGGACCACCGCGAATCTCGAAGTGAACGTGAGCACCTGTCGAGCGGCCGGTTGACCCAACATAGCCAATTACTTGCCCCTTCACGACATACTGGCCAATACCCACGACATTGCTTGAGTTGTGCGCGTAGAGAGTCTGTGTGCCATTGTCGTGCTTTATGACGATATAGTTTCCATAGCCACCGTTCCACCCGCCCTGACGAGAGATAATGACTTCTCCGGAAGCTGCCGCAAGAATCGGCGAGCCGACGGGCGCTGCAAGGTCAACACCGTTGTATCCGTGAATACCTTGCGTACGTGTACCACCGGCGATTGGACGGAGATAGTAGCCGGAATATGAAGAAGGGCTCGCAGTGCTGCCGCTCGCCGTTTTAGGACGCGGCGCAGGCGCAGCAATGGCAATTTCACCGTTTGGAATTGTCACTTCTGAGCCCACGGCGAGTGTCCCCGTAATTTCATTGTATTGGGCAATCTCATCTGCATCTGCCTGGTAGGTCTTCGCAAGCGAGGCCAGAGTATCGCCTTTCTTAACCACGTGGCGCACTCCTGTGACTGGCAAAATAACGAGCTGTTCACCCACTTTGAGGGCAGTGCTACGAGTTATGTTGTTCGCCCACATCACAGTGTTTATCGAGACATCAAACATTTGAGCAATTTCCGAGACCGTATCTCCCTCTCGAACGACGTAAATACTGATAGTTGAGTTCTTTGGATACACGATATCCGCGCCGGCACCCGCAGGTCCTTCCTGGGGAACAACCGCATAGTCGTCAATAATGACATCTCCGCCACCACGGGCGGAGTTTGGGTCGATGTTCATCACTGCTCGAGGGAGGGGGATGGTCTGGAGGTTCGGAGAATAGGCCGCGACACCTTTCGACTTGACCTCACTCCCGGCTTCCTTGAACATTTGAGCGAGAGCACTTGCGCCCTGCTTTAGAAAGCTTTGGATTGAGTCCGCACGAACAGCGGAAGGAAAGACGACGCCTGCCATCAATAGCATTGATATGGCACAAGCGCCGAAAGTTCGGCGACTGACACGCGTCTTACTACGAAGACGTTCTTTTATGAAATGTGTAAGATTCATTTTATAGGCCGCGGTGTGGATTTCCCGAGATTCCGTAAGCACATTATTACAGTGCTAGCCAGAATACCTAAGAAATAAGCCACATTATGGGCTACAGAAAAAGAAACGGCCAAAAATTGTAAGCTCTCCCAAAGCTCAAGGCGTCTTTCTTAGTAGCTCAATCTGAAGGTTGGGTGTTCTGATTATCAGACAAAGATGTGCACGACTTGGCTCTCCCGTACCAAACATCTACTCAGGACTAACGGCTACCCCACCTCCGAGTACAACTGTAGCGAAGGGGGGGGTTACGTCAACCACTGTTTTACAAGACAAGTGAATAGGTGTGTTGTCAAATGAAATAAGAAGACCGTGCTATAGTTTCCCGGTGAACCATATAGATGGCTTAAACAATGCACAAAAAGAGGCTGTGATGCATACCGAGGGCCCCCTCCTTATCGTCGCTGGGGCAGGGGCAGGAAAGACCAAGACTATTACTCACAGAATGATTCAGCTGGTCTGTCAAGGGGTGCCGTCCCAAAATATTCTTGCGGTTACCTTTACCAATAAAGCCGCGGGCGAAATGCGGGAACGCACCATGCGACTTTTAGAAAGCATCGGGCAACCCGTTCGAGGCGCACCGCTCGTTACTACTTTTCACGCACTCGCAGTTCGTCTTTTGCGCGAATTCGGAGAAAATATAGGTATTAAGCGCTCTTTTGTGATATGGGACAGAGATGACAGCATGCGCTCTATCAAATCCGCTCTTAAGGAACTCGGCACAGAACAGGAGGCGCGCCCAATTCTCAGCACCATTTCTCGCAAAAAGTCTGAGGATACGCGACTTTCAGAATACGCTGCTAAAACTCGCACCTTCTACGATACAACGGTCGCGCGAGTCTGGGAGAAATATGAGGCACACATGAAAGCTGAGGGGGCGCTCGACTTTGACGACCTTCTCTTGCGGGTACATGAACTTCTCCAGAATTCCGAGATTCGAGCATTGTTACAAAAGCGCTGGACGCACGTCACTATAGATGAGTATCAAGACACCAACGCGATTCAATATGAAATTGCACGACTCTTGACCGGAGATGGCA
>CAYIDY010000011.1:0-29492 GCA_964362305.1 uncultured Candidatus Saccharibacteria bacterium
GGTGTCTGCTTTTCCAATGACCACGACACGTACATTTTCTCCCATGAGTCGACTGGCCTCGAACAACGTATCGGTCCCCTTCCAGCCGCCGATGCCGCCGATGTAGAGTGCGACTTTTGTGTCTTCCGGCACGCCCAAGCGCTTTCGGGCCTCTCCTTTTGAAATTACCTGTTCGAACGCAGAAAGCTCGACGCCATCATGTGCAATCGCAATTCGCTCTCCCGGCACGCCCTGTGCAACGTAGAATTCTTTTAGTCCCTTGCTTATAACCACCATTTTTGTGCGCCGTGCGAGGAAGCGAGCGGCCCAATTCCAGGCGCCCGTGTGAGATTCCCACACAACATTTTCGAATCCCGCAAGCGAAAGAAGGGCGAGAATCCACTCATCACGCCCATACACTATCGCCCCTTTTCCATCGATGTACCTGAGCGCGGCAAACGCGAACGAGAGTGACTCAATTAAAAAACCAATACGGCCCCACGAAACGGTATCAAGTACCGACAGTCGTCGAATGCTGAAAGCTTGTTTGAGACCGTAGTATTTATCTACTGTCTCGTGAATGGACGTGTAGCGAGCCGGCACGACAAGTTCCACATCAGCCCCCGCCTTCGCCAGCGCTTCGCATGTCTTCGCAATTTGAATTCCATGTGCCCGTTCTGTGGGCATGCGGATATTTGCTACATAGAACATCTTCATAGCCTAGCCTCGCGCAGAAAACGCATATGATAAAGGAAATTTTTCTCGCCAGTGAGGACGGAGCTTTAAGATGATGGCGTCGAGCCCGAGAACAGCGGGCAGCACTACGAGCTTTAGGACGCGCGGCCACAAAAATTCACTCTGATAGTACGAGGCAAGGAGTGGCCCACGCCCGACCGGTCGGATATGAATGTCTGAAAACCCAGCCTCAAGAAATAGTGCCTTGATTTCCTCTCGTGTTGGCCGCACATAATCATGCGGGTCGCCATGCACCGCAACGAGAAACGGCACGATACCGACAAGCGAGCCACCCGATTTCAAAACGCGCCGCACCTGCGTAAGTACACGCGGCCGGGCGCGCAAATGTTCGAGAATGTTGAAAAAAAGAATGGTATCGAAGTGCCCCGTCGGATGCGGAAGATTCTCTTTCTCAAGATCAATCACCAAATCTGGCTTCACTTTCGGGTCAATATCAATCGTTTGTTTTCTAAACCATCGGCGCGTCGAGAGATAGCGCCAATAACTCGCGTCGTGTCCCCCGCCGACATCGAGAACTCGCCCGTATGCTTCATGCTCTACAACTGCAATGTTCGACAATATACGATTCACATCTTTCCCGCGAAGTGTTTCCGAAAAAAGAACGACAAAAAATCTCGTGCGAATGTATTTTCCAATCATTCCAAACAACAGATGCGCGTGATAGCGCACGATAGTCAGTTCAATTGAGAGCGGCATTGAGTCTTTAAAACCGTGCCGCACATACATTGACGGCAATCTCCAGAGAAGATAGCCGCATATTGTTTTCACACGACGTGCCGACCAAGACACAAGGCCACTAAACGAATCTGCACCCTCTACTTGAATCTCTCGCTGAGCGTATCCGCGAAGGTAAGGCCAGTAGTTCGCTACACGCTCTCGGCTCCAATGAAAATCATAGGTGCTTGATAGTGTTCCGAGAGAAAACAGAGCACTGTCCCATACCAAGTGGTCATGCACCGGATTTTTGAAACGAGCGCCAACCGATGAGTGCACCAGTCGTGTCTGGTAGGAAGGATACGTCGCTTCATGCAAAATTTCTTTACCGTCAATGAAGATGCGGGTGGGCATGCGCCACACAAAATGTGATGGCTGAGGATTCTGGGTTATTGCTCGTATTTCCTCAACACCACCCGAAGAAAGCGTGTCGTCAGAATCCATAAAGAAACGCCAGTCATATTTCGATGCGGCAACTGCCCGCTCGCGCACAGCCGCCTTATCTGATGCGCATGGCGTATTAGGCTCGTCTGTTTCGTATTGAGAAATAACGCGCGCGCCAAATTTCTCTGCAATCTCTCGTGTTCGATCGGTTGAATTGCCGTCGCACACGACAATGTCTCCGAAGTCTTTCAACGATTCCAGACAGGCGGCGAGCCCTTTCTCTGAATTAAACGTCAATATCGAGACGGAACAAGGAATCTTCTCGGACATTGCAAGATACTGACACACGCCGTGATGAAAAACAAACTACAAACGCACGTTGAATTCCTTGGCCCAGAGGCGCAGCGTCACCAGTGTCCAGAGCGTGTTCACAGCGTACTCGCCGCGTACATGCGAATCGAGTAGTGCCGTTGCCTCGGGCAAAAGGAGTGCGTCGGTTGGAGCATGGAATCCTTGTGAAAGTGCCTCACGCGCAATGGCCTGAAGTTTCGGACGGCGAATCCATTTCGCGGTTGGTGAAAAGAAGCCCCGTTTTTTTGCGGCGAGAATATGGTGAGGCAATCTCTGTGCATAGGCTTCACGCAAAAGTTTTTTATTCTTGAACATTCCTATGCGCGCCGACATGGGAAGCGAGGAAGCAAACGAAACAATGTCGGGACTTAAGAGCGGTACGCGTGCTTCAAGGCTCGCCCCCATTGTCATTGTGTCGGTGCGCGCGAGCGCTTCGTCGACGAGCCACGTGCGCCTATCAATATCCATGAGAAGCTGCGTGAAATCAGTCTCCTCTCTTCCCGATACATACCGCTCTCCAAACCATTCAGCCGGACGATTTGAAATAAACTCCCGCGAAACTGCGCGCAACGAGTGTGCATCCTTCTCAAAATGAAAAAGCTGGATACGTTCTATTCCCGGCGCAGTATTGAGCTTCAGAAGACGCGGAGACATTTGCCCAAGTAGCGTGCGCGCTGTTTCCGGCGTGCGCTGATACATATCCATGAACCTGCTCAAACGATATCGCGGATACCCGCCAAACAATTCATCTCCCCCATCGCCTTGAAGTGCAACCACAATGCCCTCGCGCGCTTTTTTTGCGAGTGCGAGCTGTGCAAGCGCGGTTGCATTTCCGATAGGCTGGTCAAGATAGCGAATGGCCTCGGGCAAGAGCGCGACAAATTCATCTTCAGTAAATACGACGTCGTGGTGTTTTGAGCCGTAGTGATTTGCAGAAAGTGCAGCAAGCCGTGCATCAGCATTAAATTTCTCCGCCTGCTCCTCATCCGAAAGCTCGAACGAAAGCGAGAAGGTTTCCATGGTGCCGCCTGCTTTCGTTGCGGCATCAAGCACAATGGTCGAGTCCAGTCCGCCGGAAAGAAAAACGCCAAGCGGTCGCTCCGAAATGAGTTGGCGTTTTACCGATGCGTCAATGAGGTCGCGTGTTTTTTCTACCATCTCTCTATGCGAGAGCTTCGAGCGAAGCGAGAGCGGCGGCTCGTAGAATTTTTCAATGCGAAGCGTGCCTTTTGAAAAGACCGCGTACGACGCGGGCGGTAATTTCTTCACCCCTTCGATTAAGGTGTCCGGCTCGGGTACATACCGCAGTCGCAGGTATCTCTCGAGGGCGGCATGATTAATCTTTCGTGCCAGTTGTGCATCTTCAAGGAGGCCCTTTAGTTCCGAAGAAAATGCGAGAACCGAATTGTCATGACGATAGTACAGAGGCTTTATGCCCGAATGATCGCGTGCGAGCGTCAACTCTTCTTTCTTTGAATCCCATATTGCGATTGCAAACATGCCGTCGAGCTTATTGAAAGCGAGCGTTCCCTCTTTCTGAAACAATGCAAGAATAACTTCAGTGTCTCCCTGTGTTCTGAAAGGGTAACTTGTCAGTTTCTCGCGCAGCTCCCGATAGTTATAAATCTCCCCGTTAAAAACAATTGTGTAGCGTCCGTCAGGGCTATGGATTGGCTGATTTGCCCCGGGAGAAAGGTCGATGATGGCGAGTCTGTTTGCGCCGAGTGTCACTTTTCCGTCACTCCAGACTGCCGTGGCATCCGGTCCACGGTGTCTCAGAGCTTCGTTCATTTTCAGAACAAGCTCTTCCTGTTTACCGGTAATGCCATTGATGCCGCACATAAAGATACTATACCCTCGGAACTATCGTTTTTCTTCTTTCGCTTCGCGGAGACTCGCGCCAAGGACGGTATCGAGCGCAGTCATAAGACGCTCTTTCGTAAAATGCTCTCCGGCAAATTCCGTCGCCCCTCGTGCGAGTGCCGCGCGCTTTCCTTCATTCTCCAAACTCACGATTTGCTCCACAAATTCATCGATTGATTCGGCAAGGAGGACCTCTCGCTCATGCGCAAGTGCATACTCAGCCATGCACACACGCGGAATTACGATGGGAAATCCGCGTGCAAGCGATTCAAATACTTTCCCTTTCATGACTTTACCGGTGAATACGGGAAATGCTCCGATATCCATGCCATCGAGGAATTTCTCGAGGTCAGGAACGTATCCTTCGTAGATGATGTTTTCTCCACATTTTTCGACGAGATACTGCGGCAATTTTGCGCCACAAATATGAAATCGAAATACGCCGGGCGCGCGCGCGAGGACTCGCGGAGCAATGTCTTCTATGAGCATCGCCGCTCCGCGCAGGTGGAAACTCACGCGATAACTTGCGCCCAAATAAAACACGTCGAGTGGTTTTTTGCCTTCGTGCACATGCGGAGCACGCAGAGACTGCGGTAAGTACGTAAGCGCCAGCGGAAAAATAGCATCAGGTTTCCACTGCCGATATCGCCACACATCGGCGAACGGGATAGTCGCTACACTACTCGTATACCTAACCGCATTCTTCTCGCCTCTCTCTTTTGCGGCGTAGCGAATCCAATTAAATGGATTCCACTGCGCCGTCTTTTCTTGCTCTTCCCAAAAGAAACTTGGCTCGTAATTGTGCGAGCGAAAGACCGCCGGTATTCCTCGTTCTTTTGCAAACTGCGCGACCGGCCATGAGTACGAGCAAAAATGCACAATTATTTCCGGCTTAAATGCCTCGACGTGCCTCAGAAAGTCTTTATCGTGTACGAGTTGTCGAAATACATATGCTGCCCCGTCAAGCAATGCCCAGTCGTTCAGAACTTCTCTCGCCCACTGAGCCGTGTCGCGCGCGCTTGGCATGAACGTTCGAGCGGAGACGCCATAGTGTTCCTTGAAAGACTCGATTACCTTTTCATCTTGCCCCAAGGACCCAATCGCATAAAAACTCACGTCGTGCCCCATATCTTTGAGGAGTCGCACTATCTCAAAAGTGTCTTTCGCCGCGCCACCAACGGCATTTCCAAATGTGGGCGGCGACACGACAAGTACCCTTTTGGAATTATGCTCCATACGCACGAACAATTCTCTCCACTGTTCCAGTGAGTGAATGCTTGTCTCGAATGATGGAAACGCGGTCTTTGCTCTCATGTCGCGCCATTGCTTGAACAATGGCGTCCGTGGATGGTTCAACAAGCGTCACGGGAAATTCTCGAAATAGCTCGGCAGTAGATATCACGGCAATATCGCACGCGAGAGCTTCGAGCACTACTTTGTCGAGGCCGCCTGTTTCACTCGTGTGAATGAGGAACGCTGCCTTTCTATACTCATCGCGGAGCTGGGTTTGATTAAGCCCACCTAAAAAATCTACTTTTGCACCGAGAGAGACGACACGTTTTTTCAAGTTTTGTTCTTCAGGTCCATTGCCAACGATACGCAACGTCTTCCCTGCTTTGGCCGCTGCTTCTATCGCAAGGTCGTGACGCTTACTCGGCATAAGCCTTCCTACGGAAAGTAGGCGCTCTCCTCTCGCCACTTTTGTATCCGGCGAGAAAAATTCGGTATCAATACCATGACCGGTGACTGTTAATTTTGACGTCGGATAGCGGAAACTTTCTATAGAGGCGGAAAAAACCTTGTGTGCAAAAAAGACAGCAATTCGGAGCCATGCCGTCACACTTTTATGCGTGTACCACAAGCCGACCCGCTTCCCCATAAGTCGCCACAGCCAGCCAGCAGCAACAACGAATTCCGGACTCATATGCGCAAATACAACATCGTAATCAGCGCTTCGGCCAAACGAGATTGAACACAGCTCAAACGTACGACGAATTCTATGATGCTCACCAAGAGCAATTACTTCAACATGTTTTGGGAGCGCATGCGTGCCTTTGCGCAAACACACTACCGTAATTTTCTCGCAGTGCTTTGCAAATTCCTCTATCCAGCGAACAAAAAACCCCAGAATCGGGTCTTCGGTATCAACAACTTGTGTGACTATTAAAAGTCGCATGTGGCTTTTTTCGGGTCCTTGCCGTATACGCCACTGAGGAGGTCTAGATCTTTCTTGCTCGCAAGTAAGAGTTCAGTATTTTTACATTCCATTGCACGCAATATACGCGCGCCCGCCTTGTCTTTCGGTAAGAGCTTCTCATAGAGTATGCGGAACGCCGCAACATCCTTGATAAAACACATGCCGCCGGCACCTCGCCCCACTTTGGCGCCGCGATGGCCGCTTTCGTGCTTCACCGTCAAATGCCCCGGGCCAATGCGCGGGTCTGCCGCAACCGCTCGCGCTACTACTTCATAATCGCAACCGTCCGTTTCCACGGCGTCGTAAAAGAGATTTGCAAACATGACTTTCATGTAGAGAAACGTGTTCCCTGCGTACTTAATGTATTCCGCTTCGCGCGCTCTGCAAATCAAATTGTACGGCGCTGCCGGCAAGAGAGCGAGGACCTGTTCTGCCGCGCCGCGATGTTTCTTGCTCGTTATACCAATCATATTTCGGTCGGGAAACGCAGCATCGCGAGACGCTTGCGTCACACGCAAAAATTCCGGACTGTGCATCACTTTCTTTTTTGGGTAACTTTTTTGTATTGCCTCGGTCGTCCCAGGAAGCAGGGTTGATTTTATGACTACGGTCGCGCCATTGCGTGCGAGCGCGACTGCACTTCGCACAATAGAATCGTCATACCCTTCCGGCGTCGTCGGCGTTGGGACGGCGACGAACACTATGTCGCACTCTTTAATGCGGTCTTTATTTTGCACGAACGGCTCTTCGAGAGCGTAGCGGATAACCGAAAACCCGCGCCGCTCAAAATCGTCGGCATAATTCTTTCCTATAAACCCCTGTCCGATGAACCCTATCTTCGGCTGCTTCATTGGGTCCGAGTATACCTACTTTTTTGAGAAGTGGTAGCATTTACCGATGGGAAATCACCCTGAGGGTCCACGAGAGAATGAGCGCGTCGCGCCTGAAAAAGCCGTACTTTCTCCTCGTGAATACTTCCGCGACTTAGCTCTTGAAGCAAGCCGAGCCAAAGAATCCATAACACTCAAGGCAATGCTCTTTGACGACAGTGGAGCGGCGCGTGCGATAGCAGAAGTATTCAAGCAAGCCCCAAAACACGTCAAAAAGAAACTTATTCTCGACGCGTATGTTTCCCTCGTTCAAAAAGACAGTGTCGAAGCACTTTCAAAAAAACACAGCGTCTTTGGCCACAAAATATCCGGCGCGAAAAGAGAGAAATATGAATTTCTCATACGTGAATTCAAAAAAGAAGGTGTGGACGTAGAGATTATTAACCCTCCCACAAACCGGACCGGACACGTTGTGCCGTGGAAAGGAAGGGACCATATAAAGGCGGCCGTCATAGACGGAGGAAAGAAAATGTATTTCGGGGGTGTGAATTTTAATCGAGACGATGAATACGTCGACTTCATGGTGAAGTACGAAGGTCACGTCGCACATGAACTGGCGAAAACGCTTGAGGGCATACAGAACGGCACCATTACGGATAATCTCGTACGACAACTCGATGAACACACGAAACTGTTGGTTGATATAGGAAAACCTGGCGAATCCGTGATTGTGCCCGAAGTCGTCGATATGGTGCGAGGAGCGCAAAAAAGCATCGTCAACATTTCCCTCTTTGGTCCCGACGGTGTATTTCAAAAAGCGCTTCGCTCCCAAGCGCGCGGAACGGCGCAAAAAAAACCGGTGCAGACCGAGGTCTTGATGTCGGCTCAAACGCTGACTAAAAAATTTCTCGGATGGGGGCACGTGTACGACATTGTACGAAAACGGCGTCAGCAAAAACTCGCGCAAAGCGGCGTCTCCGTACTCGAGGTTCCCGAATTCGTTCATGGAAAACTTGTCATCATTGACCGAGAAGATGTTGCGAAGGGAGGAGCGAAAGCCTATTTCGGAGCACACAACCTCGACCGAGGCACTGTTCTCGCCGGTATGAAAGAATGGGGCATCATTACGAGCGACCCGGTTCTTATTGCAAATCTTTGCGCTTTTTACGACAAGGCAAAGCGTAACGCGCGCACGGTATAATTGCGACACATGACCGCGCTCGTACTCGTTCTCCTCGGCAGCATCTTTCTCGAGTTCAGCACATCGCTGGGAAAATACGAGGTCAAACACAAGAAGGAGAGTTTATACGCATTCGGATTCCTGAGTGGCTTCTGGTCGCTTATCATTCTCTTGATAACCGGGCTTTTCATTCGCGATGAATTCATTTTCTCGCTCGCCAGCCTTCCGACATTCGGCCTTCGGGCAGTGCTTGAAGTCGGGCTCGTCTTTCTCACACTGCACGCCGTACTCGAGGCAGACAGAAGCACGTATTCGTTTTTACGCGTACTTACGATTCCCCTTCTTTTGTTGGTGGACCTTTCTCTCGGCTACGCTATTTCTACAACCCAAATAATCGGAATTTTTATAGTCATAACAACGGTCTTGTTTCTCATTTTTCACCATGACCTCAGTAAAAAAGGAAAGCTCCTCTGCCTCGCATCGGCAATGCTTGCGGTCGTGGTGATATCGCTCTACAAATACAACATCACTCATTACAACTCTGTGGAGGCGGAGCAGTCGCTCATGATTTTTATCAATCTCGTCGTGCTCGCTGCAGCGGGACGCATTCAGAAACATGAAAACGTCTTGGCTAATTTCAAACGCCCTCTGTTCCTAGTTCAGTCACTCGCGATGGGTGCCGCGGGTACACTTTTAAGTTTTGCCTATGTGTTCGCACCTGCGTCCATCATTGTCACAATTGAACGCTCGTGCGGGGTCTTGGCCTCCATAATTTCAGGACGCGTCTACTTTCACGAGAAGCATCTCTATCTAAAACTCTTGGCGGGTGCTGCGATTATCGCAGGAATCGCGCTTACGACGCTGTAGCGCGCACATCCTCGCACCATGCGCGGACGTATTCTTCTTTGGAGGTGTACGGATACGACAGCAACTCCCCTTTTCGCGGCCCGTGCGCAATCCAATCTAGGAGTGCGCGACCCATTTCCTTTCTTTGGAAAACCATCGCCCCTGATTCACGCGCAACACCAACATCGAGAGAAAGCACGGGCACTCCTGCCGCGAGCGCCTCTATCATCCCCATGCCATAGCCCTCATAGTGAGACGTGACGAGAAGAATATCTGCTGAGCTGAAATGAGGTCGTAAGTCCTCTTGCCAGCCTTTGAAGTCAACGAAACGCTCCATTCCTCTCGCACGAACATAGCCTCGCAGTTTTTCTTCTTCACTCCCAGCACCAACAATGGTGAGCCCCGCGTCATGACCCATTTTGCGCACGATTTCGAGCAACTGAATAGCAAACAACGGATCTTTCTCTTTCTCAAGTCGACCAACCCAGAGGAGTGCAATTTTAAAGCGGTCGTGCTTCGTCCGCACGAGCCCTGCATATTTCTCAATATCAACGAAAATGGGGAGAACAGAGATGGCTTGGTGTTGGGAGCTTGGAGCTTGGAGTGACTCTTTAATACCTTCCGAAACGACGCGAATGCGGGTAGCGCGTTGCAACACAAAGCCGGCAATCATTCCGCGGATTCGATTTAAGAACGAATGCCGCACGAATTCCTTCCGCATAAAATCTGTGTGCACCTGAGCGTGGAGCGGCACTTTCTTCCACCATGCAATCACACAACCTAAGAGCCCGTTCTCAAACGGGTCTTGTACTGTAATGACATCCGGTCGCTCTAATCGTAGCGCTTTTAAAAACGCGGCTGCTCCGCGTAACATCGCGGCACCGGCGCCCACTCCCCACACCTGTAATTTTCCCTCGCTCGATTCTCCGTCTCCACCAAGAACAAGAACATTAAGTGCATCAAACTCATCCGAATATGCCACGTGGCGCGCGAACACATCACTTTCTTTCTCAAGCAGTTTTCTGTCGGTACTGAGAACAAGTATCTTCATAGTGACTTAAAAAGCGCCACCGTTTTTTCTATGCATTTTTCAATAGAAAAATCTTGCGCGCGTGCCTGACCCGCTGCCGCGAGTCGCTCGCGAAGCGCCGTATCTTGCATGAGAAGCGCGAGCGAGCGTTCAAGCGCCACCGTGTTCCCCGCTTCAAATAAAAGCCCGTTAACGCAGTCTTCAACGACCTCGGGATTGCCTCCGACTCTCGTGACAAGAACGGGCGCGCCGGCTGCCATCGCTTCTATGAGTGTATGCGAGAGACCTTCGTATCGCGTGTTGAGAACAAACACGGCAGCGCGCGTAAACCACGTGTGTGCATCTGCATGAGAAACCTGTCCGAGCAATTGCACTTTGTCTTCCGCTTTCAGTGTTCGAATTTTCTCTGTCAGATACTCTTTCTGAGGACCATCGCCCAAAATCACCAGCTTCCACTCACTTTTTGCAACAATGGCGATAAGTTCATCAAAACCCTTCCACGGCACGAGCCGTCCCGCCGTCACTATCAAATTGAAATCATCGATGCTTGTGCGTCGGAGTGGTGCGCCCGTGTCGCGAATGCTGTCGACCCCATTGTAAATGACATCGATGGGCCGCTCAGACTTGAGCCATTTCTTTACAATGCTTCCCAAGTAATTACTTGGCGCGATGATGCGCGTCGCGCTATTCACGGTAAAGCGCTGCAACGCTCTAAAAAACGCAACGCGTAAGCCGTACGTTTTATTCTGAAAATCATCGAGAAGGTCGCGCACACCGAAACGCTGTGTTCCTTGTTCCCACGCATAGTCTCCGGGGACGCGGACGATGAGCTTCTTTCGAAGCACTCGTGCCACTATCGCCGCCGGTACTCCGGTCGAGACGGTGTCTTGGACCAATATGCAGTCTGCGGCGCGTGCCATCGTTCCTAGTTTCCATGTATAGACAATGTGGCGCAGGATGCGAGGTCGATGTCGAACAGAACTAAACGGCAACACGGACACCTCAATGCCGTGCTTGGGGAGTCGGTCTTCGAATAGTTTTGTGTACGTCGCAGGGCCGCCAATTTCGGGCGGATAGAGACCGGTCGCGATGAGGAGGTGCATGCGGGAAACTGTAGCAGAAAGTTGCGTAATGAGCAGGCCCCGATGTTGTTGGGGCCTGCTTGGAGCTTGTGCTCGCCGACGCTAGTCGGCGAGGAGGCGCGCGACTTCCTCGTCTCTGAGGACTCGCGCGCGTGGCCATTCGCGCAACTGGCGACGTTGGTGGGTAAGCTCACGAAGCCAGGCGTCGACTACTAACGCCTGAAACAACATGGGATTCGCACTCCAGGCCAGCATCAACCGGAGCCACGGCATTGGCGGTACTCCTCTTCCGCTTCGACCACAGGAAGACAACACCCGCGCCGCGCTTCCGTCAACCAGTGAATAGCTTTGAGAACACTTTCTCGTTCATGTCACGCGCGACCAAGTTCCAGTCATATTTCTCCCTCACCATCTCGCGGGCTGTGCGCACGACCGCGCGGACTTTTTCCGGATGACTCATAATGTCTTTGACGGCTGCAGCAATCTGTTCCGGGGAATCTTTGTCCACGGCCCAACCGGTGACGGGCTTATCGGGATTTCTTTTCTCGTCGAATAAAAAGTCCACAATGCCGCCTTCTTGCGTCGCAACAACAGGAATCCCTGCCGCCATCGCCTCAATAAATGCATTCCCCATTCCTTCAGAGCGCGACGGGCGAATAAAAATGTCGCACGCGGCGAGGTATTGAGGAAGTTCGTCGTGATGTTTGTGCCCGACAAACCTGACACGAGTTTGGAGCTTGTGGGTTGTAGCAAGATGCGTTAATTCTTTTTCCAAAGCTCCTGCGCCAAGCACGATGAGTTTTACATTCTCCGGAAGATGCGTGAGTGCATTGATGATGTCATCAACTGCGTTCTTGTACACAAGACGCGATGCGGTAACAAGAAACACGTCGCCCATTTTCTTATCAAGCGAATCTTTGAGCGCGTCAAGTGACGCACGAGCGACTTCCTGCGAGAAGCGGGCGGTGTCTACTCCATTTGGAATCACCTCGAGAGGCCCGCGAAAACCCATTGCTGTCGCCCAGGGTGTGAGAAAGGTCGAGATGCCTTGCACAACCGAGGCCTTTTGAAATCCCGCGCGAATAAGCGGGCTCAAGAGGCGCATGTGCCAGCGCTTAAAAACATGTTCAAACGGGTCGCCTTCTTGAAGGGTAAGCGCGTACGGAAGATTTGTTCCTCCCAAACGCATGAGAAGCACGGGGAACGACATGTAGCTCATCATCGCCCACGCAGCGTCGAAGCGGTGTTTCCGATGCAGCGCAAGCGCTCGATACGCAGCGCGCGGAATAAAAAGCATCTTAGAAATGTACGAACTGCCGAAGCCTACGCGATGCACGTGTACGCCCGCGATGACTTCTTCTCTGTTCAGCGACGCCTCGAATCGCTGCGTCACAAGATGAAATTCAATGTCAGGAATGCGCTTTGTAATTTCTTGTATCGCAACTTCCGCACCACCCACGTGATTGGGGAAATAGGACAGCGAGAAAATTAAAACTTTCTTTTTCGTCGGTCGTATTTCTGCGCGCGATTGCTCGTGGGAAAGAATGTCTGCGTAGGCAAAACGCAATTGATTGGCCAGAGCATCACCTTCTCCCATCGATGCTCGAAGCGCGGCTCCTTTGAGTAGGGACGCATGATTTTCTTGTGTCGGCGCTCCGTACACCTGGTCGGCGTCTGAGAGGATTTGTTTGAGCACGAAACGAGTGATTCCCGAAACTGAGTGAATATTCTGGTCGGCGAGCGTGATGAGGAGCGGCAGTCGTACCGTGCGCTTGACCATGACGCCAAGTAAGGCAGCGTAACTTGCCATAAGCGACCACGTAAACAAATACCTATGTTTTGCATGCAGTTCTCGTGCGATGCGTAGCCCTAAAAACGGCAGCGCATATTTATCAAAACGCATTCCCCACCCCACGCGATGAATGTGCACGTTGGGGACGGGGGGCGCTACGGTGTGTGCATCTTTTGAAAAACGCGTCGTCACCACATCAAATTGCACATCGGGCATCTGGCGCATGAGTGCAATGAGCGCGTCTTCTGCGGGACCAACCGTCGGATAGAATGTCGTCGAAAATACTAAGATGCGTTTCTCGCGAGAAGTACCGCGAGAGTGCTTCGACTTAAAATCGGCAATATACGCATCGAGCGAGCGTGACGGCTTCCAACCAAGCGCGGAAGTTTTGGTGGTATCAAGCCCCGCTGTCATGCGATTACTTGCGCGTGGCGGAAGCATAATGGTTTCTCCGCCAAACAGCTTCGCGACTTCAAGGATTGAGTACGCGTGCTCATTCCCAAGACCATATTCGTCTCCCTGCCCCTTTTCTCCAACGAGAATGAGTGCGTCAACAATATCGTCGATGTGGGTAAAGTTTCTCTCCTGCGTTCCCGGCGACACGATAGAGAACGGCACGCCCGAGAGATACATCTGTTTAAATGACTCCACAACCGTCCCGTAAATCCCCGCGCGCTCGCCAGGTCCATAGACGTTGTAGAAATACGTAATCGCGTACTGCAGATTTTCTTTTTCTCCCACTTCTTTCACGAGCTCTGAATTCGCTGCTTTCGTGGACGCGTACGGCGATGTGTTCCTCGTGAGACCAAAATCACCAAACTTTGTCGACGAACCCGCGTACACGAGTTTACATTTTTTCTTCTTCCAAAATTCGACTACCCCGTGTGTTCCGAGCGTATTTAAATCCCAAACGATGTCTTTCTCGAGCACACTCTGCTCGACCCGCGAATATTCACCGAGGTGATAGATGAGGTCTGGAGTTTCCGGCACATGCTTCTCTATATCCTTCGTATGCCCTTCTCGGTATTCAACCCCCGGTACATGATTCAGTTTCGAACCCGCAAAATAGTTATCGAGCGAGATAACCCGATGTCCCGCTTCGTGCAAGCGCCGACAGAGATGTGAGCCGATAAAGCCTGCTCCGCCCGTAACCAGTACAAACTTGTCCTGTTCCTTCATATTTACTGGAGAGTACACTGTTCGAAGAACTACGCCAATCACTCCGCGAGAATGTTCGTGACCGAAAAAGGTTGCTTGGTGCGGGGCTATTGCACAGGAGTCCCACCGTTCAATCGTGGCACGGGTCCTTTAATCACTCCCTGCTTCTTCAGAATTGAAAGAACGCCAAGAAGTTTCAGTACGTATTCCGCGTTCTCGGGAAGCCCTTCCATACGGAGAATGTTCAGCTTCGCTGCGAGAGCCTGCGCATTTCTCGCCTCCGGGGGAATTCTCAGCCGTATGCCAGCAAGGAAAAGCGTGTTCGGTTTGAGTGTCTCGGGATTCAATTCAATTAGGCGCGCAGTCGATGTGCCGAGTGTTTCCGCGATACGGGAGGGCGATTCGCCACTCTTCACGTCGTACCAGAGATCGGCCGTGTCGATTTCTGGAATGAGAACTTCCCCACCGAGTTGGCCATTGTTTACTTCCCTTAGCCGTGCCTCGCCCACGAAGTATTTCTTTGCCAAACTCTCCCACGTGTCGCTCGGGCGCTTGGCATGACGAAACATAACTACTCGTGCGTGCATGTACCCGTCCATATATTGCGCAAATCCAGCATATGAAGTTTGTGAGTGTTCTTGCATCGCATAGTGATACGAAAAACTTCCGTTGTACTGCGCGACGGCGAGAAGCCACGCATCCTGGTCTGTCGCTGCCTTGGGCACATGGATTCGGTAATTGTACGAGAGTAGTTTCGCTGCCGCTTCGCCGCTTTTCAGAATATCTTTTCGTTCGTCGACCACTTTCTTCGTTTTCGTTACCGCATCATACTCGGTGCGGACGAGCTTCGCGGTCTTCCCTGCTTCAAAGGTGAATTGGAACACACCGGTCGCCCCTGCAGTAGATTCTCTGTCAACGTCGAATCCGCTTTCGACAATAACGAGGTACAGACACCACTCGGGAACGCCGTGTGCAGCGAATATCTCTTTGAGCTGCGCCTCATAGGGTGCCATACGAGCCAAGGAATTCTCGATAATTCGGCGTCCCGGGGGAATACTAAATTCACGCTCAGCATTCGCCATTACCTTAGGAAGAAAATCCGGAGTAAGAAACGATGTCTTCCCTTCCATCAGTAGCTTGGCCAATATCCCGCGTAACCCGTGCTGAGGGGCGAGTGATTTTTCGGGCTTCGTGTGCTTCGCATATTCGATGCGTTTCGCATTTTGCGGAGACGTGGCCTCAGCCGCACTACTCAATGGGCCGGTTGCAGTCGCTGCAAGTACCGCCGCAGCAAGTAAAGGCGAGCGGAGTGCGTGTTTCGGCGCCTCTTTCTTGTGTGTAAATCCTTCTTTCATCTCGTCATTCTACCTTATGCATCTTCTTCAATTTTCCATTGGTTCTTCCTCTGCGAACGACCAGCGACATACGCGCCTCCAGCACCAAAGATTGAAATAGCGGCTGCACCGAGCCACCAGAGCATGTCCGATGATGGGCTCGAACTTTCTGCCGCCGCGATTTGAGAAGTAGGTGGTGGTTGCTTACTATCGACGACTGTCTCTTCGTCATCTGATTCGGCAACCTCTTCGGTTTCCTCGACTACCTTCTTCTTCGTTTTCTTTGGGGCAACAGGTATTTCCTCTTGCACAACAATCGTCGGTGGTGGCGGTGTGAGTTGAAGTTCACTCGTCTCGACTGCCTTTTCGGATTGCGCAGCCTTCTCCGGCGCGGGCTCTTCTTTCTTTTGCACTACGGGCTCGGATGCTTTCGGCTGAACTATTGGCGCAGGCTTTAGTACTTCTGGTTCGGGTTCGGGTGCAGAAGGTGGCGGCGCCGAAATAGCACCGCTTCCCGGGGAGGGTTGTGCGGCAACCAAACTCGAGCCGCTGCGATGGAGCGAAAGTCCATCCCCACTTCCCCCACCGGTCGCGTTGTAGGTCACTGAATCGCGGTCCGTCGGCTCCTTCCCGCAGCAGCGCAAGACCAGTGCTTCGCCCGAGTTATTAAGCGCAAACGCGCTATCAAAGACAAGGCCAGAATACGATGGCCAATCGGTCGCAAACTTTGCAGGATTGTCGGAGATAATTGCATATCCGCCCGGCGCAAGCGTTTCGCCCCCCATGGCTTTCAGTCCGTGGTTCGTATCATTTTCAAATAATTTCCATTCCGTTACATTCACGGAATCACTTCCTGTATTTTGTACTTCAACCCACTCGCGCCCCGTATCGCCTCCTTCGGCGAGGTCGTACATTATTTCTGTAATTATGACTTGTCCCGCGACCGTGCTTGGGAAAAGCGCCAAGACGCCGAGTGGTAGAAAAAAGTTCGCGACAAAAAGATTATTTAGTTTGTGAGCCATAGAGAATGCGCCGCAATGTATCTGACGAAACTTCATCAGTGCGTACTTCTGTCGGTGGCGACTCATCTTCTTTTGAATGTGGAGGTTCTTGCGATATATTCTGGCGCGACTCTTTTGCGGCCTTGCGTGCGCGCAATATATCGATTGGCGATAACTTTTCCAGCTCATGTTCGCTTGGCACTGCGCGCTCGGCAGATACCGGAGCCGCTCCCAAAACCGTCTCAAGTGCAGCTCGTAATCCTCCACGCGCCTCTTCCGGAAGCGGGCTCTCGTGCTTTATTTGCTTCACTTCCACGCGGTGTCCATCTGGTTTTCTCTGTTCCTGTCTGTGTTCCTGTTTTTTCTGTTGCTGCGGCTGCTTTTGCGGCGGAGCAAAATCATCTTGGCGCTTTTGTATAAACGCCTCCATTTCCGCGCGCGGTCGACAATACGCTTTGCGTGAATGTTCGACGACATCGTGCCGATACGAAATGGGCGGGCTTTCAATTGGCGCAATTGTCGTCGCCGAAAACGGATGCGAGCTCGCGCCGTCTATCATAAGTGTGAGATAAATATCCCCCACGCCAAGTGACACCATGTCTTCTGCAAGAAATGTCGGCTCAAAGACGGTCTTCAGCACTTCCGCATCAAACGGCCCCACGCGGAACACCACCATCGTACCGACGTTCCCAAACACTGCATTGCGTACATTTTCTTCCATCTGCTCGATGTACTGGTTCGCAAGCGTGAGCGCGAGTTTGTATTTGCGCGATTCAGAAAGAATATCGGCGAACGCCTCGTTCATCATCGACTGAAATTCGTCGACGTAGAAATAACAGCGCGGCAGTTTTGCCATGCGTACCGCTGGCTCATCCGCACGTGACATGGCTGACAGATACACTTTTACCGTGAGCATCGAGCCCAAGAGTGCGGCGTTGGTTTCGCCCATCCTCCCTTTTGAGAGATTTGCGATGAAAATCTTTTTGTTATCCATCATCTCGCGCAAATCAAACGTCGACTTTGGCTGGCCGATGATGTTGCGAACCAAGGGGTTCGCCGTAAATTGTCCGACTTTGTTTTGAATTGCCGGCGTTGCTTCCTGAGTGTAGCGGTCCGTGTACGTGGCAAACTCTTCAACCCAAAATGTTTTGACGATGGGGTCGGTCACACGGTCGACAACAGCTTTCCTGAACATTTTATTCGAAAGCATACGGTTCACATCGAGAAGCGTGGCGTCCGGGAATTCGAGTAGCGCGAGGAGCGTGTTCTGCAGTATGTATTCCATACGCGCGCTCCACATATCAACCCAAATACGTTTGAATGCACCGAGAAGGCCCGAGACAACAAGGTGCCGCTTGTCGTAACCCACATCTTCCATCACGTTGAACCCCATTGGAAAATCCGTATCAAATGGCGCAAAATACACGACGTCTTTTAGGCGGTCGTGCGGAATAAAATCCAACAATTTTTCTGCTGTCGACCCGTGCGGGTCAATAAAGAAAATCCCCTCGCCATTTTGGATGTCTTGAATCGCCATGTTTTCGAGCATGGTCGATTTACCCATACCCGTCTTTCCAATGACATACATGTGCTTCCCCCTATCAATAGAGCGAATGCCGAACAATTCTTTTTTTCCGCGATTATTCGTAGCAGCAAAGTACGTCACCTTTGCGTCTTCGGGATTGTCATAGTGCACGTGCCCATGCGACATGTGAGTAGTATAGCGCAACAAATTGCCGTCGCGTGCAAGACGTGCTACTCCGGCGCAACTACCTGACGCAAACTGGAATACTTGTTCGACGGATCCCAGAACATGTACGAATTGAGACCGACATCTTCATTGGCCTTTATCTGCTCTCTCACCATCGCCGGCGTGTACTCGACCGGATAATCAAAATCTTGGAGCCACGGACGCATTTTAGACGCGGCATACGCTGGCTTCGAATACAGTGCTGGCGTAGTCGTGCCAATACGAGTATGCGCATACCCCGCGACCGACGTCGTTGTTGCAACGGCTCTTCGAACGGACGCTCCCATGGAGAAATGGATGATGTCGTACGCGTGTTCATTCACGTTTTTGTAACCGTTGAAACCCGTCGGGTAATGCGACGGGTACACCATCGGAGCGATGTAATCAAAGTATGGGAGCGCACGTTCCAAAACTTGCCCAATATTCAAGTCGTCCGTATTTGTTGTCGTCATTCCGAACAGGTCCGCTGAGGTCACCATCCCTGTCGGCTCGACCTTCTCATGCAGATACTTGAAAAAGTCTTCGAGCATTTCTTGTTTCGTCTTCCCATCCCGTTTGATGTACACAGCGGCTGCCATGTCACCGTCCGACGGATACCGAATATAGTCAAAATTTATTTCATCGAAGCCTATCGCGTACGACTCTTTCGCTAGTTCAACAACAGTGTCCCAGTACTCCGTTGCGCCCACATCCACAAACGCGAGCCCCTTCCTATCTTTCCACACCCCGCCATTTTTGTGCTGCACCGCCTGCTCTGGGTGCAATTTTGTGTAGTACGGATTTTGAAATACGGTGATGCGCCCAATGACGTAAATATTCTTATCATGCAAAAGTTTCAAGAAACTCTTCATGTCGCGCGCGCCGCATTCGTCTGAAACCATGTCTTTCAATACAGGATTGTCCGTCGGAAACGCGATTTTCCCCGTATAGTCACGAATGTCGATGATAATCGAATTTAGTTCTGTCGTGTCGAGAAGTCCCACAAGCGACTCTCTAAAGGAAGGCGTCCCCGCCGCACACTGCGACATATATATTGCTTTTACCGCCTCCGGTGTCTTCACGTGTGCAATTTCTGGCTTTATTTCAACCGGGGCAGAAGTCGTCGCAATTGCTTCTGCGTCACGAGAAAACGAAACTGCGCCAGGAGTTGCAACCGCAAAAACATTTGAAATTGCTTCAGCGACAGTGCTCCCCCATCCGGAGACCACAACACCACTCCCCAAGAGGGCGACCCCAACGCTCGCTGCAAAAAGAGTGCGTCTGCTTCTCTGTACCCGTCGCGGGTTACGCTCATTCATGCAATGGCGTGTTCGGTACGATATTGGCGGACTCTGTTCGCTCGATGCGTTCAGGCCGCGGCACCCGCTTTCTCCTCCTTCTCACAACAATACCGAGCACAACGATGAACAGGCCAAGTATGAGAAACAGCACCGCATCCCAGCTATTGGGAAATCCAAGAAACGGCAAAAGCGCGACCAGCGCGCCGGAGAACATGATGAGTGCATCGAGTGACATGACCAAATTGTAAGCGGAAAACGAGAAACGGCAAATCAGTGAATAATTACAACAAACTCCCCGCGCGCGGTGCCTTTCTTCTCCAATTGCTCGCGCAATTCCATTGGAGTTCCGGTAAGCACTTCCTCAAATACTTTTGTCAGCTCGCGGGCTAGGGTCACCTTCTTCCCTGCGGCAAATGTTTCCACTTCGTGCAGTAGCTTCAAAATGCGGTGCGGCGATTCGAATAGAACAACCGGCTGCTCTTCAAGCGCAATTTTTTTGAGCGCCGTCTGACGACCTTTTTTGTGCGGGAGAAATCCTAAGAAAAGAAATTGGTCGGCGGAGACACCTGAAATCGAAAGCGCGGCAGTGAGCGAGCTGGCCCCTGGAATGGCGACTATTGTGCACCCGGCGGCTCGGACACCAGCGACCAACCGTGCGCCCGGGTCAGAAATCCCTGGCGTTCCCGCGTCGCTCACGAATGCAATGTTTTCCCCGCCCTGCAGTCGCTCGACTATTTCGTCGACGCGCACCAACTCTTTCGATGCATCCAACCGATGCAGTGGTTTTTTAATCTCGTACTTCGCCAAGAGCTTTGAAATCACTCGCGTATCCTCAGCGTACATAACATCCACCTCTTTGAGCGTGCGGAGTGCTCGAAGTGTTATGTCTTCGAGATTCCCTATGGGCGTGGCGACGACGTAGAGCTTTCCCTCCATGCAGTATGTGTATCACATCGTTGACTTTAAGTGAAAAGAAATTAAGGTTCCTTCTGTAGATTTTTCGCCGGAAAGGAAGGTGATTCTCCATGGCGAAGAGGAAACCGGGGAATGGACACCCCGAAAAAGGTGTCCGAGTAAAAAAAGTTACCTGCTCAGGGAGGAAAGTGAACGCCCTCAGAGAGCAGGCGGCCTTGAATCGCAAAATCAAGGCCGAAACTGAGACGCGCGGAAAATAACGCGCTGTCTTCCCGCTCCGGCCTCAAACCCCGGAGCGGCTTTTTAGTCCGATAATCACTACATGCTATAGTCGTTCAATGACTCCTCAGAAAGCACATTTCATTGGTATCGCGGGAATGGGCATGAGTGCCGTCGCAATTCTTTTGAAGGAGCAAGGCTGGCATGTCACCGGCTCCGATACGGAGGCCTATCCACCTGCAACGACGCAACTTGCCGCGCATGAAATTCCTTTTAATACAACGTACAGCGCGGCCAATATTTCAAAGGACGCAGACGTCGTTATCATCGGTAAAAACGCAAAAGTGACGCGAGAAAATCCGGAAGTCGCAGCAGCATACGATTCTGGTATTCGCATCGCGAGTTTTCCTGAGATTTTAGGCGAACTCGTTGCAAAGCGCTCTCCTATCGTCGTCGCCGGTTCGTACGGAAAATCGACAACTACCTCGCTTATCGCGTGGCTTCTGTCGCAATCGGGCGTTGATGCCGGCTGGTTTATCGGCGCGGCACCGCACGCAATGGAGCCGGGACATTTGGGAACTCATAATGCGTTTGTTCTTGAAGGTGATGAGTATCCAACGTCGCACGACGATTCACGTGCAAAATTTGCACACTACCGCGCGCACGATGCGTTGATTACCGCCGCAAGCCACGACCACGTCAATATCTACAAAACACAAGAAGAATTTCTGAAGCCGTTTGAAGAGCTAGTCTCCTCGCTGCCCGATAATGGAATTCTCATGCTTTGCACCGACGAGCCGTACGCGGCTACACTCGCGAAGCATTCTAAAGCGCGCGTCGTAACCTATGGCATCGCCGACCCTCTTACCGACTGGCATGCAACAAGTATTCGAGCCGGCGAAACGACCACATTCGACCTCGTGCACAAACAAAAGAAAATTGCGACACTCGAAACGAGCCTCATCGGCGAACATAATGTGCAAAACATAGTCGGAGCGGCTGCACTATTGATTGAAAAGAAATTACTGACGCCCGAACAAATCGCAAAGGCACTCAAAGAATTTAAAGGTCTCGCACGGCGACTTGATAAAAAAACATTTCTCTCACACGTCCCCGCCTATGAAGGATTCGGCTCATCGCGCGAGAAATTGCAAGCGGCCATTCAGGCGATGAAGCAGGTGTATCCTGAAGAGCGACTTATCGTCGTCTTCGAACCGCACACGTTTTCGTGGCGTAACAAAAACATGCTGCACTGGTTCGACACGGCGTTTATGGGCGCGAATATCGTTCTCCTCTATAAACCGGCCGAGCAAGGTGCTGATACGCATGAACAGTCGTCGCAGGAAGACATGGCGGCGCGACTTTCTGCAGCGCATATTCCCGTTTTGTCTGCGACGACGCCCAAAGACGTGCTCGATATCTTGGGGCTCGAAATACGGCCGGGAGATGTTATTCTTCTTTCGTCGTCGGGCCCGATGGATGGACTGATAGAACGTATCCCCGCCTGGCTTGATAGCACATTCTCATGAAATTCTTTTCGAGCGAACTTGGCCACGAATACGCCAAAACATACACGTTTGGCTATTGTAATTACGGCATTCTCGAGCCCGGAGACAAGATGTGCGACATGTACGAGCGCGGCTACCTACCCTATTCTGGTTCCCCAGAGAGCAAGGGCATGTTCTATATGTGTCGCAGTGGCAGAATTAATCTCCCAACGTTTGAGCTCGATAGTGAATGCCGACGCATCGCTAAGAAGTTTGATGGTGTTTACACGCGAACATCAATCCCCCTCAAAGACTTCTCAATCACCGAGGAGTTCATTTCGTTCTGGCTTGAATATTTTAGCCGCGCACATGGGCCTGTCGTAATGCCAAAAGAGCGTCTTTTGAGTATTTTGGATTTCGGAATTATTTCACATATTGGTGAGTATAAGGACGAACAGCAAAAAGTGGTTGCCTATACGCTGGAGGTTGAAGACAGCACGATGACACACGACTGGTACCAAGCGTGGATACCGGAGCTCGATAAACAATCGTTTGGTATGTGGCTACTCATGGACATCGGCCGCTCTGCGAAAGAGCGCGGAGCGACCTACTATTACCCAGGCACGGTATACGGAGCGATGAACTACAAAACCAACTTGCCCTCACTCGCCTTTTGGAATGGCGCAGAGTGGATAGCGGACAAAGATAATGCTCGCCTAAAAGAACGAGCTAAGGCCGACGCCACACGCCAGATACAACTTCTTGATGAATGGAAGGAGGGGCGAACCCTCTTCTAAACAACCACGCGTGATAAGTGAGCAGGAATGCGCACGACAATGTCGTAGGTAATTGTGTCGCACAGTTCCGCAATGGATTCGACGCTATTCGGCGCACTGCGATTCGCGCTGACAACAATCACTTCTTCTCCTACCCGCGCATCCGGAACGGCGCTCACATCGATAGAACTAATATTCATACTCACACGTCCGACAATAGGACACGGAATTCCGCGTACGAGAAAAAATCCCTTGCTCGAAAGCCGTCGGTCCACGCCTTCGTAATAGCCGACTGGCACTGTTGCGATGCGGCATTCTTTCTCGGTCGCATAGGTACCGTTGTATCCAATACGTTCACCTTTTGGCAGCGTACGCAACGCCGATATCACCGCCTTCATCTCAAGCGCCGGTTTCAAATCGCGATCCCACTTTGGATAAGGATTTACACCGTACAATCCTTTTCCCAGGCGGCCTACATTTGCATCGATGGCAGTCCCGTAGCGAATACCAGCAGTCGCCGCAATGTGTGTGTATTGGAGCGTGGGAAATGTATCTTTAAAGCGCCGCGCACAATTATTCCAGGCAGCAATCTGTTTTTCTGTGAATGAAGAGTCGTCGCTGTCGGCATCTGCAAAGTGAGAACACAATCCCTGGAGAGAAAGGTTCGGCGAACGAGCAAGTACATCCATCGCCTCATCGACTTCAGCGAGCATGATTCCCTGCCGATGCATGCCCGTGTCGACTTTGAGATGAATCGTAACGCGACGGCCACTCGCAGCGAGAGTTTTCAACTGCGATAGCGTCCCGACTGCTATCGCGGTATCGCGCGGGAGCGATGTCACATTCTCATCTGGCGTATACCCAATCACGAGGAGCGGCATTCGTATTCCCTCGCCACGAATAATGCGCGCCTCAAAAAGCGCGTCGACGACAATAAAAGGCACGTTTTCTTTTTCGAGAATGCGCGCAACTTCAAAAAGCCCGTGTCCGTAGGCATTTGATTTAAGAACAGGCGCAATTGCGCTGTGTGGAGCAGCTATCTGATATTCGTGAAGATTGTGGAGAATGTGCTCGCGAAATATGCGAACTTCGACGAGCGGATGATGACGGACCATCGAGCCGTACATTCGCCTAAGCGCATGCATCCATTTCATACGTTAGTATGTCAAATATTCCGTCTCTAAGAACTTCTTCACCCGTTTCAACCCCTCTTCTATTTTCTTCGTATCCAAGGCGTAGCTGAAGCGCAATCTGTCGGGCGCGCCAAACCATTCGCCGTTGTACGTAATGATGTTGTGGTTGTAATACAAATCATGCATTGCACGGTCAGGGTTTTTGAATTTCGGGAGAATGTAGAACGCCCCTTCCGGTTCCCACACGTCGAGTCCGAGATTTTTCATTCCTTGATACATGAGTTCACGTCGCTCTTTCCAAATTGCGTGATGTTCCACAACATACGACTCCCGCTCTCCCATAGCCGCGAGCGCCATCGCCTGCCCCACCAGTGATGTATTCATTGAGGTGTGCGATTTCATTTCGACTGCCGTATCGATGACGTCACGATTCTTTGAGTAAATATATCCGACGCGCATTCCGCACATCGCATATGTTTTTGAGAATGAGTTGACGGTAATTACTTTCTTCCCGTGCAGAAGATAATTACCGCGCACATAGATTAAATCTTTGTATACCTCGTCCGAAATAATAAAAATACCGTGCTGCTCGCAAAATGATTCTATCTCTTTAAGCGTCTCAACTTCCTGCACCGTACCTGTCGGATTTGACGGCGAATTAATGAGAACTGCGCGACACTCGAGTGCTTTCTGCTTGAAATCTGCGATATCAATTTTTCCTTTCTTGAGGTCCGTATAGATAGGAATGAGCCACGCGAGCGCCACATTGTGCGGATACGAATAGTAGTACGGGCGCGGCAACAACACTTTTGATCCAGGAGCGTCTTTTGCGACGACGCGCAGTGCAAGGTCAATTGCTTCCGACGCGCCATTCGTTATCACAAAATCCTCTGGTTCCGCGTACGGATATTCTTTTGCAAGCGCCTCGCGCAGTGCAAGTTCTCCTTGCACAAGGCCATATTTAAATGATTTGAAGTGTTCAAGAACTTTGAACGCTGCGGGTGGTGGTGGCAAATCCGGCTGCCCGGAACCAAAAGAAATCAAATCCCCACCATCTCCTCCGCGACCAATGAAAAAAGCAGGACTTTCTATGCGCTGATGCATCGCCCCAATGTATCACGCGCACGTGCGCGCGAAAACTTTAAAAAAGTTTCTTGCCGTGCTCATTCCAGCGCATGTACAAATATCCCGCCGCAGCTAGGTACACTGCGCCAGTGACGAGGAAAACAAGTTGGCCAGAGACCAGAGACATGCCGATGTTTTGACCAAGGAAGCCCACAAGACCTAGATTAATCCCAGACACCACGCTTACCAAAAAAGCGACGGTGTCTTTCATATCTTTCCCACCAAACAATTTTTGCCCGCCCTCGTACCATCGGTACGCAAGGTATGCGGCCGCCACGCCAGAAACAATCCACGCGAGTTTAAGTCCCAAATAAATCAAACTGTAGAGACTCGCAACGGGGACAAGAAGAAGAATCGGAGGTGTTCCACCGATGAAAAGTGCTACTGCAGCAATCACAAGTCGCACTTCAGACCACAAGAAACTATAGTATTCGAGCTTCTCTGGGGTTGTGTGCTCTTTGATATCCATGCAATCAGCGTATCACTCGTCACTCATTAGCCAAGGTGGGCATGGGGAGATTTGAACTCCCACGTCTTGCGACATACGCTTCTGAGACGTACGCGTATACCAGTTCCGCCACATGCCCGAAGTGCTCAATATACTCTATTCACCCTCCATGTTTAAGCAGTGATCTTATAGATAGCCCAAGAACGATTTCTGGCCAGGAGAGTGAGGATATACTTGTACACGCCCCTTTACATACTCAGTCGACACATCGGCTCTTAGAAGTAACTCTCGAACCTCTGGGCTAAAGTCATCGGCGTTGTTGACATAAATATTCCAACACTCTGCGATGCATTTATTTTGCTCTGCTTTGCTCAGTCCGTACTCAGGACGCGAGATATTTTCAATGATTGCCGCGGCGGTACGCAGGGGGACTACACGCTCGAATACTTCTGCTTCGGCGTCTTTTGCGGGACGAACATGCTGCGCCACATACGCGTCGATGAATGGCTCTCTATCGGCCAGGTAATCGCTGTGCTGTTTCTCCAGCACTTCGCATTCTTTAGCGAGATTATTTTCCAACTCCTGTACAGAAGCACTTGGAACACTCTTGAGCTTGAGGGCAGTAACCGCCTCGAGTGACGAGATGGTCTGTTTGATGGTTTGTATTTTTTTCTTGAACAACCTATCTATCTCCTCTTTGAGTGAAGCGTACTCTTTGGCAACATCGTCATGCCCTTTCCACTCAGCATGGAGCTCCTGATGCAAGCTGGAATGGTAATCGAGCTCTCGCGTAAATTCATCTCTCATATCGAAACATCACGTGAGCGCCGTTTTGAGCGAAGACGCATTCTTCCCATCCCATGAAATTTTGCCATGTACGACCATATTAGTAATTTTTGGTTGCCATTCAAGTTCCGCTTGATGCACGGCTTCAGCAATTTGCTCTTCGGTCATTCCTTTTTCAAGCGGAATACGCTGTTCAAAAAAGACGGGGCCGCGATCGTATTCGTCGGTCACAAAATGCATCGAGATACCGGTCTCCGTAATAAGGCCCATCTCCAGCGCATTTTTTATGGCTGTATGCACTCGCTTGCCCCACATTCCTTCGCCGCCAAACTTCCCACTAAATTGCGAAAGCAACGCCGGGTGAACATTAAATGTTCGTCGCGGGTCAAGCCCCTTTACCAGTTTGAGCCAGCCAGAGAGCGCCACCCATTCCCCGCCCGATTCACCTCCTTCCGTGCGCAACAACCCTGGTGAGCGGAAGACGCGCGAAACGACATCTTGGTATTCTTCGGCGGTGTATGGCCCTGGAAAGAAGATGAACGGAATTCCAAGTCTCTTTGCCCGCTCGCGAACCCCGCCCTCAGCGTGATTTGAGACTACGCCAACAATATCAGCCTCCAGTGCACCGCCGTTACTCGCATTGACCAAATTCTCAAACCCAGAACCGCCGTTCGTCTTTGTACCCGAAGCGAACACCACAATACGAGGCCTATCCATACCCCCATCGTATCAGTCCGGCTCACGCCAGGACACTAATCCAGTGCACAACTACTTTTCTACTTTTCCATTTCTGCGACCGCTTTCCTGCCGCGCATCCCCTCTAAAAATTCAATTATCTGCTCTTTTCTGTCGACGATATCGTGCGGACGCGAAATGAAAGCGATGCGCACTACAATGCGTCCATCCTCATCATAATCGAAATTAATTTTGTATTGAGAGCCAGCAAAGCTGCGAAAATTGCCGACTTGATTTAAATTGCGCTTGGGAAGAAATTCGTCCAAGAACGCTCGTATCTTCTGTATAAATTCGCCAAAGTCCACTTTATACTCATCGTGAGTATAAATAGCCTTTAAAACAATCCGCCGATAGGTGTCAGATTTCAATTCCTGTACACGCACATTCTCGAGAAGAAGTTTGTAGTTGGGAATAGAAACGCGCTGCCCGTTATATTCGCCGTTATCCTCCTTTCCGCTAAGCGTCGTCTGAAGCGGAGAGATGCGTGTAATTTCTCCGAGAAGGTCGGTCACGCGAATATCGTCGCCGACTTTGAAGTTTGAAAGCACAAAAAAGTAGGCGAACAGCGAGTTAATGTTTTCTTTCTGGATAATGACGAGTGCGCCGAGGGCAAGCGCAAGCACACTAAATGTTTGAACATCGTACAAAAGCGCCGCAAGAAGAATGGCGAAAAGCCAGAGGCATGCCCGTACAATGCCAAGTATCTGCCGCTTTCGAAAGTACGTTATGGAGACGGCTTCAACATCGGCAAGATTGGATACATCTTTCTTAGAAATTTCGTAAGCTCGGTGCGCACGCGCGCGCAAAAACCACAACACTATTTCCGTAAGTGCGATGATGGCCACAACCGTACTGCCCTTCAAAACTCCCGCTATTGTCGAAACTTCCTTCAGAATATCAATCATGTGCGCCGAATAATACCGCAATGCCGCGCATTAAGAAACGGTCTAAAGTCTAGCGTGGTAACTTCGCTTTGCCCGACACTCTGCCACGGAGTATGTGTCGCGGTAATGCATCCTGCCAATCAAAATCGCCCTTCTCTACATCGTGATATGCCCGTACATATGTTTCGAAAAATGTCCGCTCCAGCTCATTCCTGTTTGGCGCTCGCTCTCCAAACGCCGTGTGTACACGGAGCGCGTATTCGAAAAGGTGCTTTGGGTTTGTCTCTCCCCACATTTCTTCCTCACAGTACCCCCGCCATCGGTCGTCGTTACTCAATATCGTTCCCGATTCGCCCAAGCGCTGTATTTCTCGCTCTCTAAAGGCTTGGTCAACAGGCCATGCGGTATCAAAGTCAAACAACTGCGCCAGCGTATTCACTTGATCCGTGTGCATCCCGCGGTGGAGGATGGTGCCGATATTATCCGGGCGATGCATTCTTCCCATCGATTGCGCATACCGCGTCACAAACCACTGTACGTAGTGCTGGATAGACCCATCTCCTTCTTGTGGAATGGGGAGCGGCTCACCGTCTTTCCGTAAGTAATTATTAATGAGTGTAACGGCATGTACAACGACCTCTCGCGCTTCCTTAAAATCGCCCTTCTCAATGACTCGCATTACCTCGCCCATTCGCTTATTGGTAAGTACACCGGAAAGCTCTATTCCAATCTCCGTGCCTTCACGAAGAGTATGCGTAAACATGCCCAGAATTACTGGCTCTCTGCGTATGAATTTTACGCGCTCGTCGGTTCCATCAAGAGGGACGCGCTGTCCATTCACTTCGACCTCCTTCAGCTGTGCAATTAAAAGCGGCGTGTAGGTGTCTACTCCTTTCTTTTGCAAAAGTGCCGCCATTTGCCACGCATGCTCCATCCATTCCTTTTCAAGCAAGCCTCTCAACGTAGTTCCTCGCGCATGTTTCGTGAGCCTCCAAGACTCTGCGTTGATATCCGCTTCGTCGCTATTCAAAAGGCCGGAGCCTTTTGTTATTACGACAAGCGGAACGCCTTCTGGAGACGTCACCGTGACTTCGTCTCCGGATTCGGTAAGGGGAATTGCTCGTCGGTTATGCCGCGCATCAACACCGACAAACTCACTCGGCTTCATTCCTGCTATGGACACTTCGTTGGGCTTTTTTACCGAAAGCATACGTATGTACGGGCAAGTTCCGTCAGACAAAAGCAGCTGGTCGCGATATGAGTCGTTCACCGCGAGCACCGTATGTTTCAACACTTCCGTCGCAGGCATCGCTGCGATGATTTCCGGTCGTCTTGAAAAACTCTCGCTCATGCCGCAGCGTCGGTCGCCTCAACAGAAGCGCCAAGAGTAACAAGCCGTTCATGTAAATTCTCATACCCGCGATTTATCGGATACACATCAAGAAGTGTTGATTCGC
>CAYIDY010000012.1:0-28490 GCA_964362305.1 uncultured Candidatus Saccharibacteria bacterium
CATTTTTGAATTCTGTTGTTTGAGGGGCAATCCTGTCGCCAATAAGAACCGCGTTTGTGCCACGGTACGAACCGTCTTCATTTTGCAAAGCACCAACGAGATAAAAGAATGTGCCGGAGCCACCGGTTTCCTGTGTGATAAGAAACGCGAGGTCCGCATTGCTGTCGTCGTCCAAATCGCCTTTTGCAGCATTCCCAAAATAACGTGTCGTTACTTTCTCTGCAGACCCAGGCGCTGCCGCCTCTTCCGAGACACCGTTTACCAATGTCACCGGTTTTCCAGAAATGTAGTACGTAGTATTCATGTAATCGCCGGCAACCTCTACTTGTTTCTCTTGTTCGCCCCCCTGCTTCTCGCTATAGATGTATGAATTAAGACCGAAAAAACCACCTACGAGTAGGGCGAGCGCTGCGATGAGTAAAAGAAGTTTTTGCATGTAATGTAAGACGACGCGACAGCACTAAAATTACGATAAGTATACCAATCGGGCACCGCTGCGGTTTCGCTCACTCACTATATGCCGATGTTTGCTAGAAGCAACTCTTTGCTTTCAGAATTTCCATCGGGGTCGGCATTGCACCTGCTTTTATTTCATTGGCTCGCGCTTCGCCCACCGCATTAATGAGACACGTTTTTTGCTCATCCGAAACCGACGTTGGGAGCGCGGCGGGATTAATACCGACGTTTTCCAGTGCGGCTTCTTGAGACGCTGAGAGTGCCGGGTTCTTATCCTCACTCTTAGCAGGGACTTCATTTACTGCAGCGGATTCCTCCGGTTCGGACGCAGATGCTGGCTGTTGCATAAGAAGCGGCAAAATCTCTCGCAGGCCAAACGGGTCAGTTACATAGAAGTACCCGCCTGCAAGAATCAGTACAAAAAATATGACCCCAAGAATGTAAAAAAACCACGAGAGAAGCGTGCGCATACTACTCGAGGACCACCGACTCGATGACCATTGGCGAGACTGGCCTGTCTCCTGCCCCTTTTTGCGTCATCTCAATCTTCTTTACGACATCCATGCCCGCGGTTACTTTACCAAACACCGTGTGTTTTGGGTCGAGGAAGTTATTGTTCGCGACGTTGATGAAAAACTGACTGCCGTTCGTGTTTGGCCCCGCGTTTGCCATTGAAATAGTTCCGATATCGTTCTTATTATTCGCGTGAATCTCGTCGGCAAATTGATAGCCCGGACCACCGGTGCCCCATCGCGACGCCTGCGCTTCGTCTTTCGTGAGTGGGTCGCCACCTTGAATCATAAACCCTTCGATGACGCGGTGGAATTTTGTCCCGTTATAAAACCCCTCCTTTGCGAGCTTAGCGAAGTTTGCGACGGTGTTCGGCGCGTCGGTCTCCATAAAGTCAATCGTAATGTCTCCCTGATTTGTCTTAAGAGTTGCTTTCATAAATTTTTCATTACTTGTAGTGGAAGGCATTGTACCCTGCGGAGCCTCCTGCGCGCTATTGGGTACCTGCGCGGGAGCACCGTCTTGTCCCGGTTCGTCACTATACAAGTCATTGGTAAATCGCTGCGCTTGTTCTTTGGCCTGTGAACTTACTTCCGTGCCACCCCCACGCGGCATCACCAAATACCCAAGCCCGCCAATAATTACAATAGCTACTAACCCAAGAATTATACTTTTCATTCCGAGCAGTATACCTGGAAGAATCGGTGCGCCAAGTCCTCGAGTCCGCTTTAAGCGCGATGTGCCAAGAGGTCTGACACGTACGCCACGAGCTCGGAAGGAATATACTTCGCTTTCAGAATGTGCGCATCGGCACCGAGCTCTTGCATGCGCGACACTTCTCCCAGTTGCCCCTCATTCGTTAGCGCTATTTTCAGCGCGCGGTGCGCCAAATGTTCTTTTTTTACGGCTTCAATAAATTCGTAGCCACTTCTACTTTCCGGCATCGTAATATCGAACAAAATGACTTCAGGATCAAACCCTCCCCGGAGCGCTGAGAGGGCTGTATCGACATCGTGAAAGAAAGAAACTTCATAGCCAAATTTCTCAAACGATGTCTTGTAGAGCAACAACAAAAGCTTCTCGTCGTCCAAGAGGAGTACCCGCGGTGCGGCACGCCCTGTCATGAAAATAAGTATAGACCCGTATACCCTAGCGACTAGGCAGATAGGTGCGTAACTCTCCACGACGCCTTTTGTAATCCGGAAGCGCCCGCGCCACTTCAGCCCAAAAGCGAGGCCCGTGATTGTGATGCTTCAAGTGACACAGCTCATGCACGACGACGTAATCTGCCAATTCGCGTGGAAGAAAAAGCAGTTTGTACGAGAAATTAATGTTTCCTTTTCGCGAACAACTCCCCCACGTGCGGCGCGTGTTCTTAATTGCGATTCGATTGTATGAAAATTGGTAGAACTGGTTCCAGTGGGCGGTGCGCTCCTGCAAAAAAGTGCGGGCATCTTCTTTGTACTTCACGTAATCTCGTCTGCCAGATACCGGAAGTGATCTAAATTGCATCATGCGCTGAATAGCGTGCGCGAGCCATTCCGTTCGCTCACGAACAAAGCGCTCAGCTGTTTCAAGCGCCGTTCCAAACGGCACCGTAAGCACGACTGCCCCACCCGGATGCACTCGCAAGTGAATGTATTTCGCTCGCTTGCTTCTCTTTAATGCGTATTCCACAGACAACTTAGGCTGACTTTCCCTCGTCCCCTTTCATCAAATCCTTGGTTTGAATTGGACTCATCACGCCTGGTTTCCATTCAGCTTTAATCTCGTCAAACTTTTTTTCGTACTCCGCAACCTGGTGCGTGAGATATTGCTGCAAGCGCTTCATGTGTTGTGGAGTAAGCGCGTACATCACGCCGTTCTCGCCCGTAAGCATCCCCATCACGAAATACTCGCCCGAAAACGCGACGGTTATGTTTTCGCAAAATTGTTTTGGAATCTTTGGTATGTCCATAGGGTCATCATGGCACAAAAGAATCTGTTGTACAAAAGAGGGTGCCGGCAGTTAATATATCGCCCACTCCCTAGCACACTAGCTATCTAGTCTTGTACGGGGGCGAAACCTTACTCTTTAATACCAATCGTACCTAATACCCTAGCTCTTTCTTCACGACCAGGAAAAATTAGGTCGAGGATTTTCGCTGACCTTTCTCTGGCACTCTTTTCATATTCGTAATTTGAACCAATTAAATCCTTTAGAGCTTGATCAATCTTTGCCAAGTGTTCATCTGGAACATCTGTATCTAAGAGCTCATTACCGCGCTCTTCTTCACCTGTAAAATATTCATCTTGCGTTCGAACATTCACATCGAAGAATAATGCTGGTAGTAAGCTATCGAGAAGTTCTTGAGCGAGAATCTCATTTCCGTAGACTTTCATATCCATAACTTTCTTTGGAACAATTTCAGTCAGGACTCTTCGAACTTCTCGGAATGTCTTATCCTTTCTAGCGTCTCGTACCTTGGCCGCAAAATCCCCCAAACTGAACTGTTTGAGTGCACTTGTTCTCAATTCGCTAGCAAACATCGAAGTCATCACTGAATCAAAATGTCCGGCCATGCTGTTAACGTTGAATTCAAAATCAAGATTAAGGTCCCCGTTGCCGAGAAGAGGTTGCGCGCTTCCGTACTGACGAATATCTTTCACAAGCAATTTTAAGAAATCGTCAGCTTTTTTCGATTGGCTGGCATAGAAAGCCCGCATATCATCTCCGTCTTTTGGCTCACCTAAAAGACCAGATTCCACAAGCTTTGCTTTCCAGTGCCCTATGCTCGTTTTCACTTCCTCATTGTTGAGAATGGCATTGTTAATTGGTGACCCTTCAAGAGCCCCACTGATTTTCTTAGACACAAGCCTTTCTGGTCCACGATTTTTCCTGGCCATATTCATCATCAGGTATGGCAAGATTATACCCCTTTTCCCCTGCAACAACTATGCCCCTGGCATCTCTCCATTGACCTATTTTCCCAAATCGAGAGTCTCATCAATACGAATTTGCTGTACGAATTCTGGCACGTGCGACACCAAAATCATCGCGCCTTCGTATTGGTCGAGTGCTTTTGCGATGATGGGAATGTGGCGGAAATTGATGTGGTTCGTTGGCTCGTCGAGTATGAGAAGGCCCGGGCGCTCGATTACAAGGCGCGCGAATGAAAGAAGACCCTTTTGTCCTTCAGACAAATTCCCCACCATAGTCTTCATGATGTCGCTTGTCAGGAGAAATCCGGCGGCCACTCCTCGCATTCTCTCTTCGTCTTTTACTTTCATCACCGACATCAAGGAGTCAAACACTGATACGTTGAAATTGAGAACCGAGAAATCTTGGCGATAGTACCCGATTCGTACTTCGCTCGGCACCGTGACCCCTTCGGCCGTCCGATCAACAATCGACTGCAATAGCGTCGATTTCCCGATGCCGTTCGGGCCTTTGAGAAGCAGGTGTTTTTTCTTTTTGAGACTCAATTCCACTTTCTGTTTCTTTGGTTTGTGATTTCGTATTACGTTGAACGACGAGATGCTGATGATTTCAACCGGCAAATCGGGCTGTACGGGAATCGTAAACGGACGAATTGGCTTGTCTTCTTTGCGCACATCCACTATCTCATCCTCCATCTCTTCTACTTTGTTACGCATCTTCTTTGCAACGAGACGCATCTTGCCGCCCTTTTGTGCGAAAAAGTTCATCTTGTCTTTGTTGGCTTGTATCGATTTCTCGAGCTGCGCGTTCTTTCTATTTTCAGCTTCAATGCGGAGCGCAATGTCGCGCAAGACGGCGTTGTAGTTCCCTGGATACTGCTCTACTTTTTTCGTATTGATGTCGAGATACAAAACGCCCTGCGTAAATGCATTCAAAAATTCTGCATCGTGCGAAATGACGACGCATGTCTTGTCGTACTCGACGAGGAATTTCGTCAGGTGCTCGATGCCTTCTGAATCGAGGTTGTTGGTCGGCTCATCCAGAAGAAGAAGGTCCGGGTCTTGAATAAGAGCGGACGCAAGTAGAAGCCGCGCTTGCTGCCCTCCTGAGAACGATCGCACCGTGCGCTCATGTGGCACCGACAAATGCACAACGTCTAAAATTTTATCAATGCGCGGGTCGATGTCGTACACCTTATCGGGAAAGCACTGTTCAAAAAATTCACGGACTGTGAGGTCGAGCTGGTCGCGCGGGATTACCTGCTTCGCCGTCGCAATCGTAAGGCGTGCCTGTGTATGAATCGAGCCGCTTTCAGGAATATGCTCGCCCGTGATGAGCGAAAGAATCGTACTCTTCCCCGCGCCATTTTGTCCCATGATGGCCAGCTTCATGCCACGGCGAATAGCAAAATTCGCCTCCGCGAGGATTGGTTTTATGGGTCCGTATTCGAAAGAGACGTCTTCGAATCGGACTAATGCTTCTTCTCTTCCCATCGCGCTGCATACACTACCTCATTTGTGAGCCCTTGGGAACAGGTGGAGGCGTTGGTCGGTATGCATTTTGGACGGTATGCACCACTCCTCCGGCCAAAATGCATACCGGCCAGCGCTGAAACGATTCCAAACAAAAACCGCCTGTATTCTCAGGCGGTTTTCAAACTACTTCTTTGCCTTCTTCGGCTTCTTCGCTTCTTTTCGTCGCGAATTATTTCCCTTTGCCATAGCGTTTTGACTTACTGTGTAATGGCGTAATGGTAACACGCTCTTCTGTAGCACTTCTTATCGGCGCACCATTCCCACGAACAACACATACCACGCAGCCGCAATCAAAAGACCGCCAACAATAAACGGCGCCTGCAGGCCGATAATGCCCGAGCCCACGCCCGCTATCAGTGGAATCACGCCTTGCGAAAGTGCCATAAGAGAACCATTGATGCCGAGCGCCGCACCCTGTTTTTCATTTGAGACACTTTTACTTATTAAGGCCTGCATGTTCGCCATGCTCAATCCCTGCGGAATTGCTATAAGTGGAATGAGTGCATACATGAGCGCAGTATTCGGCATGTACGGATACACAATTGTTCCCGCCGCAAGCGCAAGCAGTGAGACACGCAAAATTGTGCGCTCGTTATACAAGCGCGTCAGCATGCCCATGAGAAACGCCTGCGTCGCAACAACCCAAAGCCCGACGACCGCGAAATACGTGCCTATTCCCGCTTCATTAAATCCAAACTGAACAACCAAAAGCACGCCCATAAACGCGGTGAGGAAAGTGAATCCGGCTTGATATAAAAAGCTCGCAAGGTACGCAGGCCGCGCATCTTTGTCTTCGAATGCGGCGCGAATATTGTGCAAGCCCTTCAATAGAGAGAAGTGGCGCGTCGCGCTACGCACGATGCGCGTCTCCGGCAAAAAGAACGAAACAAAAAGGAGGTTCACAATGCCGAGGATTCCGGCAAACCAAAACGGAGCCGAGGCACTTCCCGCCGCGGCGGCAATCCAGCCGCCGAGGAGCGGTCCGAGAATGAACCCCACACCAAATGCCGCACCGATAAGCCCGAAGTTTTTCGCGCGGTCTTTCGGCTCGGTCACATCAGCAATGACTGCCTGCGCGATTGAGAAGTTCGCCCCGGCAAGGCCCGCTATCATGCGGCTCACCAAAAGTATTGCTATCGAGCCCGTTTCAATTCCAAAACCAAACAGCGCCTGCGACGCGGCAAGAACCCCGACACCAAGAAGCAGAAGTTTCTTTCTGCCATACATGTCCGAGAGTTCTCCCAAAATTGGCGCGGCGATAAATTGCATCAGTCCGAAGAGCGCCGTGATGAGCCCGGCAATAAAATACTGCTGCATCTGCGAATAGCCGTGGAGGAGAAACGAGTGTGACGAAGGGTCCGTAAAAATGATCGGAATAATGGGAAACACCATGCCCGTTCCCACCATATCGAGAAGCAGCGTGCCGAAGATTATGGGAATGACTCGTTTTTGCATGTGAGGAAATGGATTGTACCAGATAGCATGCGTGAGCGCGCACTATCAGTTGTCCTTCAAAACAGTGGACACCCGGGAATGCGCATGGTACGCTTCCGGTATCAATTCAGGGCTGATCCAGAGAAGTTGGGATCGACCTACAACTCCAACTCTGTTTGATTTTAACCAATGATTTCCATTGCTATGCAAACAGGAACTATCGCCCGACTCACCGACAAGGGTTTCGGATTCATCAAAGTCGAAGGACAGGAAAAGGATCTCTTTTTCCACTCTTCGGAACTCGTCAACGTACGATTCGATGAACTTCGCGAAGGTGACACGCTCACATTTGAAGTTGCGCAAGGCCCGAAAGGACCAAACGCAGTCAAAGTAAGCCGCGCCTAACCGCAAAGAAAGCGCCCGCCGGATTACCGGCGGGCGCTTTTGCTTTGTACCCCTTTCCCCTCCCGCATGTATACTAGTCGAATGAATAAAGAAATATCTGCTTACAACCGCGCGCAAGGAAAAGAGTGGCAAGGTATTTGTAATGAACTCGCGAAGCAAATCGATAGCGGCCTCCCCAAAGCCGAGAGCAAGATATGGCACCGCACTGCCGTGTGGTTTCTCGAAGGTAACCCCATCGTCGGCTACAGCGTCCGCAAAAAGGGCGTGCAGCTTCTCTTCTGGAGTGGCCAATCATTCGACGAACCCGGCCTCACCTCTTCCGGCACCTTCAAAGCGTCCGAAGCCTACTTCACCAACAAGAAAGAAATCAGCGCCAAAGACTTAAAGCGCTGGCTCAAAAAAGGCGCGGCAATTCAGTGGGACTACAAAAACATCGTGAAGCGTCGGGGAAAACTGGTGCGGCTGAAGTAACGAGGAAGTCTATCGAGCAAGACACTCTTGCTTCGCAGCGTCGAAATAGAAGCCATCTCCCCGTATTTCGCACGCATCTTTCAGAGGCATGCAGCCCTCGCCCACACGCTCTGTCCCAGGAGCACATGCCGCATCACCCTTCTCAATTTTATACGTGAAGCGATACGAAGATTCTGGGATTCCGGTCGCCTGTTTCGGATACGGTGTTACGTCGGTAAGCGTGACAGAAAAGTCGCCGAATGGCACGGGCACGCCCAGCGTTACGGTCTGTTCACCGTGCGAGACTTGCGTCGCCATGACCGTGCGGACTTCCACGGTTCCGGCCCATATGCATTGCACGCCTTCAGGACAACGACTGTCAGAAACAACTTCTTTCGGCTGCAACGTGACGTTCATCGCCGTTGCGCTTCCACCAAGAAATGTTGTGACTGTTGCTGAAGTTGCGCCGGGCAAAGGGCACGCGGAAAATTCGCAGTTTGGTCCCGTGCGGCCCACCGAGCTTCCGTCCGGACAAATCTTGGCTTCCATAGTGCACGCCTGTTCTTGGGCTACGAGGCACTTGTGCTGTTCTTCATCGAAGTAATAATTGTCACCCTGTATTTCGCACGCCTCTTTTGTGGAAATGCACCCTTCCCCGACAAGTTCGTATCCCGGCGCACATATTGGGTCAACAATCGGCGCCGTCTCCGGGGCATCCGCTCTCCCAATCATCAGTAAAATCAAAACGAATCCGAGCATCACTGTAATGATTGCGAAGGCAGTTGTTCTAGACATAGAGGCATCATAGCAAATTCAAAGAAAACAGCCTTTCACCTAAAAAGAAAACGCCGGCACAAGGCCGGCGATATTCTCTACGCAACTTTCGGTGCGGCAGCCTCAGACTTTGCGGGAGTCGCAGGAGTCGTTGGAGCCACAGGCGTTGCTACTGGTGCTGGTGCCTGAGGCACAGCTGCCGGTGCTACCGGCTTTGTTTCGTCAGTCATAGGAGATATGTTGTTCTATTAAACGAGATACGACCTTATAGAGGACAGTAGCACGATACCAAGTACTTAGATAGCAACTGGCTCAAACGGCGCCGTTTGAGCCAGTCGGTGGCTCAGGCAGGTTCGTACGTTGGCCGTTTTTGCGCCCCAACGCGCCTCAGCTTCCCCTCTTTCACCAACTGGGAAAGATACCGAGTCGCAGTAGCATCCGACACGCGCAAGAGTTTTTCGACGCCGTCGTTGGTAATCGAGTGCTTTCTCTTCGCCTCGGCAAGAATCTTGTCGAGTTTTGCTCTCTTCCCAATCTGCAAAGCATCCAGTGCGCGAGAAAGAAAGCTTTTAATCGCCGGCTCCGCTGCTGCAGGAGCCGGCATCGGCACCGCCACCACAGTCTCCGCCACAGACGTTTGTACGGGTTCAGTCTCCACCTCACTCACCGGTTCAGCCGCGACCTCAGGCACCACTTCAGTCGCACTCACCGCCTCAGAAATTTCAGAAACTACAGGAGCCGCTGTCACCTCAGCCGGAGTAGTCGAACCCGCATCCGCAGCGCCCGAAACATCCCCTCCACTTGCGTCACTCATGCGGATATTGTAGCAAGTACGAGGAAACATCGACAATTAGTTCGTCTGAACACCGATGGTCTCCAATCTATCTTTCACTTTCTCCCACTTCGGGAACTTCTTTTTTAGGAACTTATAGAAAAGTTTATTGTGGCTTCGATATTTCATATGGCACAGCTCGTGAACGATGACATAGTCGATACATTCTCGTGAGGCATGAATGAGCTTTGGATTCAAAATGACCGTGTTGTTGTCGAGGAAACTGCCCCAACGCCTCTTCATCTCACGAATCACGGGTGGAGGCATCTTCTTGTAATCGAACTTCGCTTGCATCAACTCGTATCTCTCATGGAATACTCGGTCAACTTTTTCTTCGTACCATTTATCCAAAAGCCTCTTGGTGTGCCTCCCATCTTGAACCCCTGTGCTTGTGTAAACCATGAGCAATCCTTTGGTCATAGACACCCTATCTTCGCTCGACCGCTTTACCATCAACTTGTACTGTTTCCCGAGGTAGAGAAACCCTTCGCCAGAGACATATTCTTTCTCATACGTTCGTCGCTGGTATTTCTTAAAAAAACGCAGTTGTTTCTCAAGCCAAAACCATTTCTTTTTCAAGAAGGTTTCTACACGCTCATTTTCCGCACCTCGTGGAGCCTTAAGGGTTATGCCGAGGTCTGGCTTAACAGTAAGACTGAGTGTCAGTCTATCTTGCATTACTAAGTCGTAGTGGTAGACGAATGAGCCAAATATGAATTCTTTTCTAGCGGAAGATTTCATAATTATTTTCAGCAAGTGAAAGAACGGTAGAGATGACAAGCTTCATATCCTCGTCAGACAAATCGATATTCTTCTCCTTTTTCACAACGTCATAGAGGTAGTCGTCTACGGTGTTCATAATTCGACGCTTTACATCAATGTTCTTGTACCAATCGACGATAGCCTCTTGCTTCACAATACTGAAGATATCCAAGACAATGAAGACAAATACCTCCTCTGGTACGCTGAATTTCTTGAGACAGTCTCTGAGGTTGCGATAGAAAACATCAGAACCTTTCTCGGCGACGATGGCCTTGGGTAGACTGTCGTCCTTCTTGTTCACGACATCATCCTCAATCAACTTCAATTGCTTGAACGCGGCAACATCCGCCATCTTGCCATCACGCATCTCCTGCAAGATTTGAGATATTTTCCTAGAGAACCGTTCGTAGAATTCGGGGTCAGACTCCATTCTTTCAGTAATTGTCTTCTGAGTCTGCGCCGCAATTGCTTCCGCCTTGGACTTATCTGAGCCGAGGTTCTCGATGGCTTCCTCAAATTGCTTACGGTCGGTGATATTGATTTGCGTTGTCAAAAGCTCAACGCCACGAGCATCAACATATTTATCGAGAATGTTTACGAGCGACTGCTTGTATTCGGAGAGATCAACGCGATCGGCGTATTTCAAGCTTGCAGTCTTGCGAAGTTCCATGAACTTCTTAAGCTCACGTGTGTACATATCGAGATGCGGAAACACGTGGACGAAATCTTGTAAGACAAAGCACTCGTTCAGATTTTTGATGAACGAGTTAAGGGACTTGTAGAACATCTCGCGCTTTGGAGCATCGTCAAGAAGTTGAAGAAACGCCTCATCGTCAGATGAACCCTTAATTTCCTTGAAGAGGTCGTGTACCAAGCTGTAACTCTCCTCAAGCTCCTGCACTTTCTCAGCAACATCAATGAGAGTGCCCTTAACATCCGTTTCGTCGTAGTTACCGAAGAGCTTCATGGCTGTATCGATATTCTTGGCGTTCTCGGAGTAGTCGATGATGTAGCCCGCCGTTTTCGGGAGCTTCTTGTTTTCGTGCAAACGATTCACGCGAGCAATTGCCTGAAGCAGGTTATGGTCTCTCAAGTCTTTTGCGAGGTAGAGAGCGGTGTTACGCGGAGCATCGAATCCGGTGAGAAGCTTGTCGACGACGATAATGATTTCGACACCGTCATCGTTGTACTTGAAACTATCAATGGCATCTTTCTCGTACTTTGCGACATTACTGTGATTCTGGCGAACAGTGTCGAGATACTTCACCACCTCCTTTTTGTGTGTATCCTCTTCATCTCCGTCGTCGTGTTCGTCGGAAATAATAACGGCCGTGCGGATGTTCCCGCGAGTCTGGAAGAATTTCTGGAAAAGCACGGCTGAAAACTTGGACGGAGCCACAATCTGCGCCTTGAGTCCTGTGTTCTGGAAGTGGTGTATGAAGTGCTTTTCGATGTCGTAGCCAATCTCAACGATGCGCTGAGGATTATCTTTGATGATTTTTGAGCCGATATATTTCTGAAGCTCTTTCTTCTGCTTGTCGTTGAGATCTTCGGTAATACGCGCTACTTGGCGGTCTATCTGCTCTTCGTTCTGAACGAGGTCGACGTAGCGGCCTTCGTAGATGAGAGGGAGAATGATTTTGTCAGCCAAAGCATCGTCGATGGTGTACTTATCGATATAGCCGCCGAACTTCCTCCAACTCTCTTGCTCTCCCTTCATAAGAGGGGTGCCTGTGAAGCCGATGTAGCATGCACTCGGAATGATGCGATTCATCTCGACGTTCGCGATACCACTCTGACTTCGGTGTGCCTCGTCGATAAGGACGAAGATATTTTGGTCTTCGTCTACAAATCCCGTCTTGTTCTTGGCCGCTGACTCAAACTTGTGCACCAAGGTCGTAACGACGGCAAGATTCTTATCTTTAATGAGGTCAAGAAGATTTTGCCCACTCGTGGCCTGTATCACTTCTTTCTTTAGATTACAGTTCTTGAACGTGTCTTTGATTTGCTTATCCAAGTCCTTACGGTCGGTCACGATGATGACGCGCGGGTTGCTTATATGCGGACTCTCGATGAGGGCCTTCACGAACATCACCATAGTGAGTGATTTACCGGATCCTTGTGTGTGCCATACCAGTCCACCTCGGCGGCGAGTGATGCCCATGGTATTTGTCTCTACCTCCATCACTCGCTCAAGCATCTTATGAATAGCGAAGTACTGCTGGTAGCGAGAGAGTTTCTTTACCCCCGCATCAAACAAAATGTAGTTCTTGGTGAGATCAAGAAGTCGGGCTGGCTCAAAAAGTGCCGCAATGCCTCGGTCTTGCTCGGTCGGAAGTCGATTGGTCTTTTGCACATGACCTTCGGTGTATCCGTTGAGATCGGTGAGAATCTGGGCGTATACGGCAGGCTCTACCTTCTTGGCAATAAGTGCTTTTGCCTTAGCGTTCTCATCTTTCTCAGGCACGTCTTTCTCTTTCCATACTGCATAGAACTTATTTGGCGTTCCTGTTGTGCCATACAGTAATTCCTTACCATTCGTGCCAACGAGGAGCTGTGTATAGGTAAAGAATTTTGGACAAAACTCCGGACCCTGATTGCGGTTCATCTGGTTGATTGCTTCAACCGCTGCCACTCCCGACTTCTTATTCTCGATGACTGCAACCGGAATACCGTTTACGAAACACACTATGTCAGGACGAATATTTTGCTTACCGGATGCTACAAATTCCGCCGTAACATGGAAGGCGTTGTTTTCAGGATGCTCAAAGTCAATGAATCGGAAGTTCTTTGATGCGGTCTTTCCGCCGACGCTCACCTTGATGGTCTTGCCGCCACTTGTTGGCATTACTGTGTTGAAAATCTTTTGCGAGGTATCGATAAGACCTTCGTACTGAATATGTTCAAGCTCGTCAATGGCGTCGCGCACATCCTTCTCGCTGAACTTGTACTCTGTGCCACCGACCTCGTACCCGTTGATTTCCGTGAGCTTCTCGGCGGCAATATCTGCAAGAATGAAGTTGCTCGTGTCACCACCACGCTGGCGAAGTGCCTCATCGGCAGAAATATACTTGTACCCCATAGCCAAAAGGAGTTCCAGTGCTGGAAGTTGGGATTGTCGAGCTTCGTCGAAGTGTACTTTTTCTAGCATGGTGATTTATTTAGCAACTGATAAAGTTTCCGGAGTACGGATCGCGCCCGTAATGAGATTGCTGAAAAGGTACTTTCTTTGCGCCCTTACCATGTGAAGTTTTTTCTTTAGCTCAAGTATTTCTTTATCGGCAGTTAAAAGAATCGCTGCGATTGCCTTTTGTTCGCTGATATCTCTCGGCAAGTATATTTTGCACTTACCAATGTCGCCCAAGTTAATCTTATTGGGAAACGCTACGTGTAAAGTCTTCCCGTATACTTCGTCTTGAAAGTTTTTTGTAGTGAGAAAAAAAGACAGTGCACGAGAATCAAAACCCTTGTTCACCTTCATTAAAGCTAGGGTCACGTAGAACGAGGCTTTTACATCCCAGTCGACGTATTTAACTGCTCCAATACTGCCGATTCTAGTCATCAGAATATCTCCTTTTTCTATTCGCACTTTCTTTATTTCGTTTTCGTACACGTCTTCGGAGATGTATTTTGTATTTTGGAAGTCATTAGAAGTGATATGTTCAACGCTATAGAATGGAATCCCTTTCTCGACATAATTTGGTGTTTGGTGAGTGCCATCATAAATTTTGCAGACCTCATTCAGAGAAACCGTCCGCCATTTACCCTTGAATCCTGACAAGCGTTTTTCACCAGTTAGAAGGTTTTGTATGAGAGCCTTTTTAATTTGCTTCTTCGTCTCTATCTTTTTTGATAGTGCCTCTGCCGACTGACTCCAGATTTTCAATACACTCACGATACGTTTTTGTTCATTAAGTGAAGGAATTGGTAATAAGAGCTTCGAGACAGCAGTTTTTGAAAGACTGTATACGGATACGCCACTCGCAACTTTCTGAAGAGCATTCCGCACCTTCGGATTACGAAAAATGTATTGCCTAAAGTATTTATCTGTTTTACCAGTCGTGTCTCGCAAAACAAAAGTGTGAAGACCTCCAACAATTTTTTTGCCCCCTAGTCCGTGGAGCGATACTGTCGTTCCTACTCCGGCGTAGTCTTCTGAGGCATCTGCCATGATCAGGTCTCCATCTTTCAAATAGTCATCTGATTCAGGTTCGAAAACTGGATCTTTCACCATAGGTACAGATACCTTTTTTAGGTCGATGCTAGGTGCGAAAAAAGTCGAATGTATGTCGCCATAGTGAATGTTTCCGATCCCGCCATTGTTATTAGTTCCATTTACTAGGTTCTCACGAGAAAACGAGTAGGTGCGTACGAACTTAAAAACAGCGCTGGCTGGAAGCAGGCTCCATCCTTCTGGAATATTCATTTGTGTCGATTTACTTTTCATGTTTTTTGCTCCAAACGTTAGCAGTCAGGTAGTCATAGAAATGCAAAGTCTTCCTCTTTTTCTCAGGAGCTGTTTTATTGTACTCATCGATTTTCAATCCAAAGTCACCTCCTTTGCCTAAAGACGAGACACCGAGATAGATATTCTTAACATTACTGTTCAATATCGCGCTCAAAATGTGCTCGTCGTTCGATTCGAGAGTGGTGCCAAAAATTACTAGATCCCCACCAATATTTTTAAGAGACTTATAACAGGAGTTCAGATACCCATTGTGAATTATTTTTGCCATCTTTTGAGAACTAGTTCCTTCGGAGACAAATATGGGATATTTGCCTTCATCCAAACTTGACCTAATTTGCGAAACAAGCGGGATATCGGTATGTGTGTATGTTCTTTTTTTTATTTCATCCCCGTCGTCGTAGTAGTGAAGTGCGCCGTGCAAGTAATGAACACGGTAACTGCCGGAGTTTCTATAAACGACATAGCCCTCATCGAGACTATCTTCGGTATCACCAAAACCGTCGGTGGTTATTGACGGATCAAGCATAGTTGCCCAATACAACAAAAGGTCGTAGTTCAATGTGTAGATGTCGTCAAAATCTTCAATGAATGCAAGACAGCTCCTTTTTTCTGTATCAGTAAGGCTTGTTGATTTTTCTGGATGGTTATTCGTGATTATTTGCACAAGATATCCTTTCAAGTGCTCGGCGTCGGTTCGAATCTTTTCTCTAACACTTTTATCGCTTCCGTATACTTCGGCAATCTTCTCTGCGTCTTTGAGAGCGCGCATAACATTCTCAAAATCTGACGTCACTAATTGTTGGAAGACCTGATGTATTTCACTATCTTTTTCAATGACCCCCGATTCGATGGCAGACTCTAACAGAGTAGTAAAAGAAAACCGCTCAGGATCGTACGCCATGCTGAACCCGTTTCCCAACAATATACGCAACTTTGTCTTTGTTGTACGCGCACGTTCCAGTACCTGTTCAAAAGTCAAAAGGGACTCAGTGGGTTCAGCTACCTTGGCCAAAGCAGCGCGAAGCTCACTCCTGTCGAAGGAATGATTTTTCTGGGCTTGTTTGCTGTGAACTTTCTTGGTCATAAATGCTTATTTGATACCCAACTCCTTCAGATACTCAACCATCTGCTTCTCCAACTTCTGAAGCTCCGGCTCAAGTGCCGAAAGTTCTTTGAGGTTCGCTTTGATGTCGACAGGCGCTTCCTCCTCGAAGGTGTCTACGTAGCGTGTGATGTTGAGATTGAAGTCGTTTTCTTGTATCTCGGCGAAGTCGACCTTACGGGAGAATTTCACCACGTCCTTCCGTTTCTTGTATGTGTCCAAAATCTTGACGATATTTTCTTCCGTGAGGATGTTCTGCGCCTTGGCCTGTTTGAACTCTTTCGAGGCTTCGATGAATAACACGTCTTTTTTCTTCTCATTGGCACCGCCTTTCTCGCGCGAGCGGTCGATGACAAGAATGGCGACAGGTATACCCGTTGTCTGGAAGAGTCCGGCCGGAAGACCGATGACGGTATCGATGATATTTTCTTTGAGCATCTGTTCGCGGATTTTACCCTCGGCTCCACTGCGAAAGAGTACGCCGTGCGGAACGATAACCGCGACGCGACCTGTCTTTGGCTTTGCTGTCTCAACCATGTGAGTGATGAACGCAAAGTCGCCTTTGTCCTTAGGCGGTACACCGCGCCAGAAGCGGTTGTATTTGTCGGACTCTGCATGCTCCGCACCCCATTTCTTGAGAGAGAATGGCGGGTTGGCGACCACTATATCGAAGTGCATGAGTTGGTCGTTCTCCACCAAGAGAGGGTTGTTGAGCGTATCTCCCCACTCGAGACGGGCGGAGTCTTTGCCGTGGAGGAACATGTTCATGCGTGCGAGCTGAAATGTGGAGCCAGTAGACTCTTGTCCGTAGAGCGCGTAATTCTTTGAGCCGAGTTTTTCGACTTCTTCGCCTGCGAGCAGGAGGAGGCCACCGGAACCGCACGCTGGGTCTGAGATGCGAGCACCTTCTTTTGGTTCTGCCAGCATAGCCACGAGTTTCGCAACATTACGAACGGTGAAAAATTCTCCCGCTTTTTTGCCAGCGTCCGCACCGAATCGTTCAATCATGTACATGTAGGCGTTGCCAATGACATCGTCGCCCGCGTCAGTCAGGTCTATCTTTGCGAAGTCTTGAATGAGATGGCGAAGCATTTTGTTGCGCTGCTCGAGCTTTCCAAGAATCGACTCCGAGTTGAAGTCCACGCTGAATATGCCGTCGAGCTTCTCCTTGTTGGAATCCTCTATGCGATGGAGTGCCTTGTTGATTTCCTCACCGATGTTGTCTTCTTCGATTTTGCTGTAGAGATAGTCGAAGGATGACTTTGGAGGGAGGTAGAAGCGGTCGAGCTTCATTTTTTCTTCGATGCGCTTCTCGTCGGTGCCGAAACGGACTTTATATTCGTCGTGGCGCTTTTTATTCAAATCGCTGAGGTACTTCACGAAGAGCATCGTGAGTGCATAGTCTTTGTAAACACCTGCGTCCACGCTACTGCGTGAGGAGTCAGCCGCCGACCACAGTGTCTTGTTGAGTTCTTCCTGCGAGTATTTTTTGTGAGTGCTCATAAGTGTTATGTGGTGACGAGGCTTTTAAAAGTGGCGTTGATAATGTTTTGGGTGATTTCGCTTTTCCGGTCGAGAATTTTCTTCTGCTCTCTCATATTCCGGAAGAGGTGTATGAGAGCCTCCTGTTTTTGTAGAGGCGGAATGGGAATTTTTATTTTCTCGAGCTCTCGACGTGGTATCGCGCCGATGTACGAACCAGTGACAATGTTCGTGAGCGCGTCCTGTCCTTCTTTCGAGTTGAGATAGAGTGAGAGGAACTCGGGCAAAATATTCTGTCCGATGATTCGTATGACGTGAACTGACGATGACGCGATGACATTGTCGTCAGATGCAGTGAAGACCGTAGACCGGAACGCTCCCGCTTTCATTCCACGTGCAACCAGCACGACATCGTTGCGCCTGAGGTGACCGCCGTAGCTGGGCACCTCATCGGAAATCTTGGTGAGGGCCGTCGTATTTGCTACGGGTTCGCCCTGTATAAGATCCTTGGCTTGAAATACGAAAATATGCCCATTGATATCTGGTTTTATGGCTCCTCGAAAAGCATACCCCGCCATAACCTGTCCGAAATCTTTTATATGCATGAGACCACTCTACTGCATAATATCTTAAGTCGCAAGATGATAGGACACCAGAACACAAAAGAACCTTTTAGGAAGACTCAAGCATGTTTGGGGGGTCAGACTCTTTACCAACGACCCAGGCTAAGAAATGATCTCACCCATCTTACGAGCATGCCTCCCATAAAAGCTACTACTATACCTGTGATGGACAGTGTAGTGGCTGCACGAAGAGGATCCGATAGTACTGCTGATACCTGAGTCGCGTCGTTACTAATGCTTGACTGCCAGACTGCCAAAGCAATCATCCCGAAAAGTACTGAACAACATGTCCATGCTAAAGAGTTCATTTCCCTTCTAAGGCCCGCTGTCCAACGAAAAGTCGCCACGGAGAAAAAACCAGGAAAAAGAAAAACAAAAAACATGAAGATTCCGAGTTCTGTATCTCCCATGTACAGCAATATCTCACAGACCGTCACTCTTGGAAATAGATCGAACTTCGCCAGGAACTTGATGAAATTGTCGAAATATTCGTACAAGGTGCTAACCGAGCACTGATGATGACCTGGAAGGCAGGCGGCCGAGGAGGGCGTCTACGCCGCGGCGCATTTCGGGCGATGTGTCGAGGTCGCTGATGAGGTGTTGCATCGTTTCAAAAAGACGCGGGTCAATCTCGGATTCGTTGTTGAAGAGGAACGAAGGAAATTCGTTGAATCGTTCAAAGTATTCGATGAATGCTTGCTTCCTGATTGCGGGGTCGGTGCTCACGGCTTCTGCCTTCATTGTTTCGAAGTTGAATTTCCCGAGCTTCGTATCTTTCAGTGGTTTTTTCATTTTTGAATGCACCGACTCTCGCCGACTTGTTCAATCATCTCACATACCGCTAGATATGGGAACCACGTGATTCTTATTCCGTAAAAATATATTCATTTAATTCCTGTATCCCTGTCCCCTCTTTTGTGGAACACAAAAGTACCGGCACATCGCCCACTGCTGCGCGCACGCCACTTACCCGTGCGTGCAAATCTCGTTGCGTGAGTTTGTCTATTTTGTTTATGACGATGATGTGCGGATGCGACTCGCCTTTCAAGACCGTGAGCATGTCTTCGTCGAATTTTGTGAGCCCGGCGACAGCATCGATGATAAGCGCGATGCAGATTGGCTTTGCGCCGGACTCTGAGAGATACCACACGATGAGCTTTCGAAACTTGTCACGATCCGCTAGTGAGGTGGAGGCAAATCCATAGCCCGGCAAATCCACTAGATAGAATTTGTGATTGATGTCGAAGTAGTTAATTTCGCTCGTTTTCCCCGGCTTGTCGCTTGCGCGCGCGAGACCTTTCTTGCCGGTCAGTGCGTTGATGAGGCTCGATTTCCCCACGTTGGAGCGCCCCACAAACGCGACCTGCGGCCGCGGGTCTCCCGTAATCTCGTCTGTTCCTCGAATCCCTTTTACGAATTCGGCAAAGGTGATTTTCATTCGTGTTTCAGAGTTGGGGTTAAGTATTTTTCGACAAGCGCTTCGTATTCAGCATACGCGTCTTTATTGATGTTCCAAGCGGCAACTGAGGTGAGTGGTTCCAAGACAAGGCCGCGTTTTGGTTGGCTCGGATTCTTGAAATACGGTGGGCGGGAGATGCGAAAGAAAGGCGCCTCGACACAGTTCACAAAAATCATTTCAGCGTTCCAGTACTTCTCGACACGCTCAAGCGTGTCTATGTCGTTCTCATGCAACTCTTTCGTCGGATCCCAGCGGAATTTCACCTCGACGAACGCGGGCTTCCCCTCGCCATCAATAACAACGAAATCGGGAATGGCACGCATGCGCTCGCTCACTTCGGTGTGTTTATCAAACCGCGCTTCGAGCTGCGTGAGGTTTTGCAGCGTGGATTCGTATCCAAACCGATACACCTGATTCCCACACTTCTTGAGCATTTCTTCCACCAACGTCTCGGCCATTCGGCCCTTGAGCATCGATTCCGCATAGTGTCCGTTTGTCTGTTTCGTCATTCGGAAAGTATCTCACATCTCGTGCTTTTTGGAATCATTTTCCTCATCCGCGATTGCGGAGTGCTATGGTAGGTTATTCATTGACCTCAACTCGTCGTAGCGCTTTTGGTACTGAGTCAGAAGTGACTCAAACTCCTCACCCCTCCTATCCGCTGATCCTGGACCATACACCTCAAGCTGAGAACGTACCGTTCGAATAGCGTCTTCAGCTCGAGAAATAAATCTATTTAGCCCGTTGCGGTCCCACTCGCATCGACAGTCGGGATCAACCAGCACAAATTGGCGCTCTCCATCGACTCCAACAGGTCCGTATACGTACTGCTCGAGCTTTGTGTCATCCCACAGTAGAGGTTTCTGAACAGATATACGGTCGTCATAATACGCAAGTAAATTTTTCTGTAGTTGTATAAATTTCGAAATATACTCTTCCCAATCCTTGTCACTTTTAAGATCGCCTGATTCCGGATAGAGCTTCTCTACTTTAGGTACCGCCGCTATCAGTTGAACATCCCCATTTACTTCGTGGACGAGATACTCAGCATCAAAAACGATCCCCTGCGACCTCAAGAGTCGCTTCTGCTCATATATGTATTTGGTAATATTTTGAAGAGTACGTTCAAGTGAATTCGGTTCTGCTGGCGGGACAAATACTTTCGACCTCATTTTTATCGGAATAATATCCAGCGCATCGTCCGTTTGATATTTCCTCCAAATATACCCGCCTCCTTCATAGAGATGCGTTGTTTCCGTCTGCTGGAAATGCTTTAGTGCGGTAGGAAATTCTTCAGAAAGGTCCCCGTCTACATCTTGTAACTCGGACAAGCCAAGATCAAAGCGCGGAGACTCGTTCATATTTCTCCAATTAGAGCACCTTTTGGGAAAAATATGAAGAATGACATTGCCTACCCCTGTGCCGCGGTATTCGCGCCAAACGGGCTTCCTTTGCCGAGAGCTGATGCAACAATGGCACGAGCGCGCTTTTCGCGGGTCGCCGGCTGCTTGCCGCGAAGAATCCAGCGATAGTACATGCGCCGCGCGGAAGGAGAAAATTTCTCGAAGCCCTTCGAAGCGCGCGAGTTCTTTCCCAACGCCTTTTTCAATTCTTCCGGCATATCCGGGTTTTTCGGAATGCCATGATCGTGCGTCGGACGTTTCTTTCCCAAGTTGTAAAACTTAAGGCCCTCCGATGTCATGCGTCCTTCTTTTTCTAATTTCTTTGCATACGAGAGCGTGTTGTCGCTCCATTTACTCTTTTCATTCCGCTTTGAGAAGTGTCGCAAAAAAGTGTCTTCATCGAGACGCTTTATGGTCGTGTCTATCCAGCCGAAACAAATTGCCTCTTCAATTACTTCCCGATGCGTGGGCGCAGACTTGCCCGTGTGCTTTTTGTGAACAATCATCGCAACCTTATTCTCCTTCTTGTGATGCTTCGCGAGCCACGCTCGGAACTCCTTTGCGCTATAGACCGTTATCGTCATCCTCGAATCCTCGCACACATAATCTGTTTTGAAAAACGGCGCGGTTCCTCGACTCTGCCGACGCTTTAACAATCACGGATAATTCCTACCGTCGCCCATAATCGGTATTGCTTCTCCTAAATATTTTGGCCTTCTGTGGAACATGAGGTCCAGTACTGCTTTCTCATTGGCGAGCACTTCGCGCATGTAGTTGCGGAAAAGAATGTGGCCGACATCTGCGTTCACGCCGTGAGCCTCCATGCCAAGCCTACGTGCTATGAAGACGGCGCGTGGCAAATGAAATGATTGGGTGGAAATAATAAGGGATGTGACGCCAAAAATATCGCGGGCGCGATACATGCTGCTGTATGTGTCAAACCCCGCATGATCGAGGAAAATATCCTCGTCTGGAATATTCTGGCTGATAAGGTACAAACGAACGGGGTTCACTTCGTTGTAAATCACAGTACTGTTGTCGCCGGATACTAGTATTTTCGCCACAGTTCCCGCTCGGTACAACTCGATTGCTTTATCTACTCGGTCTAAGAATATGGGAGAAAGTGAGCCATTTTCGAAAATAGCTGCTCCAGGAATTAGCGCTGCTTCCGCTTTTGGAACTCCTGTCACGTCATCGTATATATATGATTTTGTCGTTACGTAGAGTGTGGCGTTAACGACAAGAGTGAGCGTGAGAACTATCGTGACAGCCCATGCAGAAATAGGAAAGAGGCGCTTCATGTCCCCAGTATACGCTTTTCGAGTTTTTTACATTTCGAGCGTGAAGGAAATGCTGTCCCCTGCATCAACTCCTTCCGCCCGCCGAACGGCGGATTTGAGCGGAAGCACATACGAACCCGAGTGTTTGTCGGGGAAAATGGACGTATTCCATTTGGTTTTGCCGAGCGTTACTTTGACTCGGATAGAGCCGAATCCACGCTTTTTTGTCTGGTGCTTTTTCCTGATAGTTTCTGCCTGCTTTTTGTCGAGATACGCAAAGTACCATGCGGCCATTCCCGGGTATGGAACGACTTTTGAAGTCACTTTGTATTTCGCCATATTAGGCGGTGCGCAATTCCGAATGTTTCGCGATGCAATTCTTGCAACAGATGACTTTGAGAGATGGGCGGAAATTGTCGTTGGAATATACGTCTTCGCACGGCGTGTCGCATTCGAAACAGCGACCTACAATTTCGCGTGTCGGTGCTTCGACGACGGGCGTCACCATTCGGTTGTCGAACACAAAGAGCGTGCCTTTGAAATGCTTGCCCGGGAACTTTTGCATATAGGTGTGAATGCCGTCTTTCAGCTGGTACACATCTTCAAACCCCTCTCGCTCGAGAAGGCATGTCGCTTTTTCGCAGCGAATGCCTCCCGTGCACACAGCCACCACTTTCTTTTTCTTGAGATGCGAAATCGTGGCAAGCTTTTCGGGAAGGTCGCGGAAGTTGCGGAGGTTTGGGTGCTCCGTTTTCTCGAACTGCCCTACCTGAATTTCGTAGTCGTTGCGAAGGTCGAGAACGGTGAACTCTTCTCCCGATTCGTACAGCGCCTCTAATTCTTCTGCAGTCATCTCGCGCGCTGTTTCTTTTGGAATGTCGAATTCGCCCGCACCAAGGGTGACAACTTCGTCGCGTACCTTGATGTCGATTTTGCTAAATGCCTGCCCTGTTCCTTTGCTCTCTTTAAATTTGAGGTCTGCAAATTCGGGAATCGCGTGCCACGCTGCCTTGTATGCATCTATCTGTTCGCGCGTGCCTTCGAATGTGCCGTTCACCCCTTCTTTTGCGATGAGAAGCCGCCCTTTTATGCCGAGCTCTGTACAGAGCGCCCGCTGCGCATCGCGCAACGCCTCAGGCTCTGCGACGGTCACGAATTTATAGAAAAGAATGATGATGTGCTCATTCATGCAGCGAGGATAGCACGACGACATGGGTAATGTTAAGCTGCTGGCATGACTATCAATCTCATCGCGGTCCTTGTTGCCGCCGTAGTGCAGTTCATTATCGGAGCTATTTGGTATACACCCCTCTTTGGCAAACTATGGGGGAAAATTCATGGGTTCGACACATTGAACCCGGAAGTACAAGCCGAGATGCAAAAAAAGATGATGCCGCTTCTGGTATGGCAATTTGTTGTGACCGTCGTTACAACGTTTGTGTTCGCCCTTTTTATTGAAACTCTCGCTGCGGGGTGGAATGTATACGGGCTTGCCTTCCACTTGTGGCTCGGGTTTGTCGTTCCGACACAAGTCGGTGCCGTACTTTTCGGTGGCACAAAGCCGGAATGGATTGTCACCAAGATTGCAATAATGGCTGGCGGTTCGCTTGCCTGTCTTCTCGCTGCTGCGTTCGTGCTTTCAACTTTGTAAACCTTCTCACAAGACGCTCTCAAAATCGTGCGGGAGTGGAGCCGTAAACATCTCTCGCGCACCATCGAGAGTGAGTGTAATGCTGTACGCGTGGAGTGCGGGGCGCGTGAAGCCTAAAAGTGCTGGTTTATCAGGCGCCGTGGCTCGCTTCGCGACCACACTTGGATTTTCTAAAGCGGGAGTACCCGCTAAGAAATTCTCGGCGTACAGATGATCAGCGACAATCGGGTGTCCGATGGAAGCAAGATGCACACGTAATTGGTGCGTGCGACCAGTTTTAGGTGAGAGTTCGAGATACGTTAGCGGTTCGCCGTTTGTTTCAAAACGCTTCAGCACTCGCCATTCCGTAATCGCGGCACGCGGATGATTTTCTTCCCTCGGCTTTGCATACCAACGTCGCGGCGATTCGGACGTGCGCGCGATTTCTGCCACAATCCACCCGCTATCGCCTTCTACGTGTCCGTACACGAGCGCGTGATACGTCTTCTCAACACGCCGCGCTTTGAATTCCCCTTTCAGATACGAAAACATCTCGGGCGTTTTTACAACGAGAAGAACCCCGCTCGTTGTTCTATCAAGGCGGTGCACAATACCGCACACCCGGATACTTTCACCCTGCGGAGAAATCCACGGCTCGCCAACATTCGCGAGCGCCGGATACTTTTCCGCCACCCATTCGGCCACCGAAGGCTCCACCGTGCGCCCATCGCTGTGAACAATAAGCCCCGCAGGCTTGTTGAGCACTAACACGTCTTTCGTTTCGGCGATTACCTGCATTTGAGAATCCTGCCACAGTACTCACAATCAGTCTAAACAATGAGAGGGCTGTGTCGGCTCCTCTGGTATTCTTACTGTAATTATGGCCGAAGAATTATTCGGAAAGGACTCGTTCTCACTACCTCGTAGGGCAATTGAGAAAAAACTACGAACTGTTGGTATAGAAATAGATGGAAAGAATCCTTGGGATATCAAGATTAACGACCAGCGTTTTTACGCACGCGTCTTTTCACAGGGATCGCTCGGGCTCGGAGAGGCGTACATGATGGGCTGGTGGGATGCTGAGCGTCCCGATTTATTTATCGAGAAGGTTCTGCGTGGCGGGCACTATGCAAACTCATACAGCTGGCCATCGAAGCTTCTGAACATTAAGGGAAAAGTCTTCAATAGACAGACCCGCTCTCGCTCCAAAGAGGTTGCCGAGCAACATTACAATCTTGACACCAAATTTTTCGAGACGTTTCTTGACCCATACAATCAATACACGTGCGCTTACTTCTCTGAGACCGACGAGCTTAATGAGGCACAGGAGAAGAAGCTTGACTTGATTTGTCGAAAACTTCAGTTGAAGGAAGGAGATACCGTGCTCGATATTGGCTGTGGGTGGGGCGGGTTTGCCAAGTACGCAGCAGAAAAATATGGTTGTAAAGTTGTTGGCATCACGATATCAGAGGAACAAGCGAAAAGCGCTCGCGCGTTCACTCAAAACCTAGAGCGAGGGGCCGTGGATATACGCGTACAGGACTATCGTGACTTGAAAGGGGGAAAATTCGATAAAATCTCAGCCGTCGGTGTGATGGAGCATATTGGTCACAAAAATTACCGACAGTTTATGGAGACAGCGCAGCGGATGTTGAAGGACGATGGTTTATTTTTTGTCGACACGTTGGGACAGGATTTCTCTGGTACTGCAGGCAATCCATGGTCTGACAAATACATCTTTCCAAATGGCATGGCGCCATCGCTACAGCAAATTACAGGCGCAAGCGCTGGACTCTTGGTTCTTGAAGATATGCAGAATTTAGGAATCGACTACTACAAGACGTTGCGAAAATGGGATGAAAACTTCCAGAGAAATTGGCCTGCGGTACAAGACCGCTACCCGGCCGAGACATATCGAATGTATCGTTACTATTTCAACAGTTTTGCAGGTGCCCTAAAAGCGCAACGCATCCACGACTGGCACGTGGTTTTTAGCAAGGGAAAAACAGGTGCGACATATAAGAGCGCGCGCTAGCTCGTGCAACTAATCTTCTACCAGTTCAAGTAAGTAACAGAAATCTGAAGACACGTCGCAATACATACCCACACAAGGTACGGAATGTTTGCATATGCAACCCACGGATGCAGCGGATAAATCACATAGAGCGCCCAGACCAGGGTTCCGAGAACCAAGAGAATATCAAGTGCAGCGAGAAGATTGTTCTGAAGGCCAAATTGGATGGGTGTAAAGATGAAGTTGAAGACTAGGTTCAAGACGAACGGCAATGCGACCATCCACGGCAGAGCCCCAATGAACGCGCGATAGAACACAAACCCGAACGTTACCGCGATGATGGAATACAGAAACGTCCACACCGGGCCAAACACCCATGCGGGCGGCGCCCACGAAGGCTTCGCTAACGTTGCATACCACGCGTAGGTATCCATGTTATTTGTTCCAAATGTACAGTACGGCGCGCCATACATATTTTCCGATGAGGACCCCAAACAAGATATACACGGCATATTGCACAGCGAGTACAAGAAGAAGAATGAAATTCACCGTCAGGTCTTGCAGAGACTTATTGAGATTCATGAAGAACTGCTGAATGCTCATTTTCCACGAGTCTGCAATTTGTTCCCCATCGATAAATGCTTGCTCATACACATTCACGTAAAAGTACGTGTAATCCAAGCGGTCGAGCTGTTCTTCTTTCATGCGTGCGTATCTATCGAGCTGCTCGTTGATATTGATGCGCTCTTGTGTAAGGCGCTCGATAAGCTGGATTTTTGATTCAATAATTTTCGCCAGCGCATCCGCATTCTGATTCTGAGTCGCGAGGCGCTGAATGTCGTCGTATGCCTTGAGCGCGCTCGCAAGCGTCTCGTCGAGGGACGCGAGCTTCTTCGTGAGAATATCTGTCTCACTCGTGAAGTCGTCTACTTGGTTTTTGATGGTGTACGTGTTTTCAGAAAGGTCGCGTGGGTTCATTTCTTTTATAAACGCGAGAACTTCTTCAACGTTGTCGTGCTTGACCTTGAAGGTGAAATTACAATTCTTATCACTTTCGTTCGCGCTCTCGAAAATGACGTACGTCTTTGCTTTCAAATCGGCAATCGCGCCGCATTCGTTTGATTTGTTGCGAGATTCAATTGAAGCGCTGTATTCGGTGACTTCAAATTCCTCTGCATTGTCTCCGGTCGTTCCACCCGGCTGCGGATACGGGTACATGGTCGGCGCGACATTTCGTGCCGAGAGCTGCATTTCTCCGCCACCCATGCCATATCCTCCATTGTACGAAGCGTCGTATGCCATTTCTTCCTTGTAGTATGCGGGTGCACCGGCAATAGACACGCCATCCGTGCTGATACTCAGCGGAGAAGGAATTCCTGCAAATACCGAGCTCAATACCGAAAATCCCATAGCAAGCACAAAGAGCGCGCCAATGCCGAGCCCTATGGCTTTTACAATGTTCGCCGGTGTCGGCGTAAAGTTTTTAAAGAATTCAACGAGAGGCATACGAGAAGAGGGTTAGTTGATACTACCCCATTGTACCTCCCTTTGCGTTACGCAACCTTCTTGTCCCCCGCAATCTTGTTGAGTATTTTCTTCACGCCATCGAGCTTGGTGTCGTCTATTACCGAGAGTGCGAGTGCGTTTTTGTTGTACTTCTTAAGAACTTTGAGTTTGGCTTGTGCGTCTTTGTCGTCCACCATATCTACTTTCGTTAGAAGTACGTATTCATCTTTCTCGCCAAGGACAGGACTGTACGCCGTGAGTTCGTTCCTGATGATTTTGTAGTCGCGTGCGACATCATCGGATTCCGCGGAAACGAGGTGAAAAATCATGCGCGTGCGCTCGATGTGACGCAAGAATTTATCGCCGAGCCCCTTGCCTTCCGAAGCACCTTCGATAAGCCCCGGCACATCAGCAAGTATGAGCCCGTAATATGCGCCGAGGTGCGGCTCGAGTGTCGTGAACGCGTAGTTGCCAATTTTTGAGTGCGCGCCGGTCAGCATATTGAGAAGAGACGACTTGCCCGCATTCGGAAGACCGACGAGCCCCACGTCGGCAATCATTTTCAATTCCAGTCTAAACTCAAAATTTTCTCCTTCGCGTCCGGCTTCTGCTTCGAGAGGGCTCGTGTTGGTCGAGGCTCGGAAATGAAAATTCCCTCTGCCACGATAGCCACCTTTTGCGACAGTCACTTGTTCGCCTTCTTTCGTGAGTTCGTGCGTCCAGCCGGTTTCGATATTGGTAATAACCGTGCCTGTTGGAACTTTCAGAATTAAATCTTTGCCGCTGGTGCCATCGCGCAACTTTGTTGTGCCTGCGCCACCATTCCCTGCCTTCAAATCTTTTTTGTAACGAAATTGGAGAAGTGCTGATATGTCATTAACGCCTTCGAGAATGACATCGCCTCCCGGCCCGCCATTACCACCCGTTGGCCCTATGTTTCCTTTGGTGCGGTTGAAGCCGACAATTCCTGCCCCACCTTTCCCTCCTTGGAAACGTACTTTTACATCATCGACTAACATCCGCTAAAGGTAGCACGAATATTGACTTTCATTCACCGACAGAGCGCGGGCCGCGCTTTCCTTCGCCTTCTTTCTTCACTCCGAACGCCTGGATGATGCCGTCTTTTTCTTCGCCCGCGATAAACACAATGTCTCCGATAGAGAGGCCGGTGGTTGTTGCGCGACGAGTGTCCGGCGGAATGACCACCGTGAGCGTGGTCGTCGCTTTTCCTTCTGCTACTGCGCGGGTGTCTTCTACGGTGAGCGTGTTGCCATCGATTGCAAGAATAGTGCAGCGGCAGACGCCACTTCCCGGTGGCGGGCCGCGGTGTACGCGGTCATACATCATTCGCATAGGTGGCGGCAAGCGCCCGCGGCCATCGTGCATCCGGTCATTAAATGGCGTTGCTCTGTCGAGTGCAAAACCTATGAGCCCCGCTCCCACTA
>CAYIDY010000013.1:0-24933 GCA_964362305.1 uncultured Candidatus Saccharibacteria bacterium
GCGAAACGCGACCGTAAGTGGCGCGTTGCCTGCAACAGGATTTGCCGCGAGCGAATCAACGGTTCCCGGTGGAACTTGTGCTCCTCCACCGCCTCCGCCTCCTACGGTCACCGTTGCATTTGTTTGCTGCGCTCCGGAGCGGAGTATTACGGTGTACACGCCGTTGTTTGTGTAGGTATGTGCAAGCACCTGTCGTATTTCATTACAGTTATTTGCTGGAACATTGATGAGCGTCTTTGGCGTATTGTCTCCGTAGTCCACTTCATAGACAGCGCCTGAACAAGATTTGGTCGTGTTCACCGTCGCTTCGATTGCGACATTCAATGGTGCATTACCAGAGATTGGTGTGACGCGTATGAAGCCACCCACATTCGAGGTACCTGTCGCTCCAGCTGAGCACTGAAGGGCCATAAGGGCTGCGGTTCGTGGGCCCGTTACGCCATAGCCAGTTGACTCAGGTGTTCCCTCGCACACCAATTTATTCTTACATTGAAAGCGCTTGACGGCAGCTTCGGTGAGGGCGCCATAGTAGCCGGTCACTTGTGCTTCTGGATAGACTGAGGGGTCAAACGCTAAAAATTGTTGCAACCGGCTTACGTCTGCGCCTGTTGTGCCGCGCTTCAAGACACGACTCACATGAGGACACTGCACATCGCCCGAAGGGGCCGCACCCGGCGCAGCACCACCTGAAACACCCAACTGTTGCTGAAGCGCCGTAACCCTCGCTAGCAAATCAACAATTTGCGCCTGCAGTTCTTGGGCCGTGGCGGCGTTGGTAATAAACGGCATCGCGCAGAGCATAAATGCGACGCCAATAATAGTACGTGTAGTCATGGTATTGGTGATTAGCGCAGATATGCTTGTACTGATTCGTGTAGTAATACTCCTATTGTGACATGGCACACCCCCGACGCAATCTTCAATTCACAGCTCTCTATTTTTAGAAATGCGCTCGAATTGTTGCAATATCTGCAGAAATAGCGGCTCGCAGTTCTCTTTCATCGTCAAAATTACGTGCATCACGAAGACGCTTCTCGATATGCACTTCAATTTCTTTTCCATATAAGTCGCCATCGAAATCCAAAAGATGCGCTTCAAGTATCGGTCGTCGCTCGCTCGCAAAAATCGCCGCATGATACGTGATTCCTTCAATTTCAACAGACCCAGCAAATACGCCGGTGAGCGGCTCAGCGATTTCAATATTCGCCGTCGGATACCCGAGACGCCTCCCATAACCGTCGCCGTGAATGACGATTCCCTTGTACGTTTCCGGACTCATGAAAGTTCAGTGAGCGCCGCGAGCGCGTATGCGCGAGTCGTGTTTTCCATCTCCACAACCCGTTTTTCCAATTCATCTTTTGTAAACCATCGCATCTCGACCCCATCTTCCGGCTTCAGTTCGCCGCCAACCACGCTGGCGAAATACGTTAAGTCAACATGCTCGTGGTTGGCGCTGTAGGGGTGGCGGTTCAAAAATTTTGGCGGAATGATGTCGTGCGCATTTCCCGCAAGTTCAGAAAGACGAGGCGCGCCCACGAGAGCAACATCAAGACCGGTCTCTTCTTTCACTTCTCGAAGTGCCGCTTGATTCGGGTCTTCATCGAGCTCGATGTGCCCGCCCGGCTGCAGCCACTTTCCTAATTTTTTATGCATGTGAAGCAGCACTTTTCCGTCTTGAACAATAAAAACACTTGCCGTGAAATCAATTTTTTCGTGGATGTGGGCCATTGAACGCTACTTTAGCATAGTTGGTTTTTGAGGCGCTGCGGCTTCGGACCTTGTCCCCAAGCCATAATTATTTTGTCGTCACAAAATAATTTGGCCTGGGCACAGCTCGCGGTCGCTCGTTACTACGAGCGACAACGCTCCGCTTCGGACAAAAGCACAAAACCTGCCGCAGGGCAGGTGTTTGTGTCTTTTGTCCGCCCGCTTGGACTCGAACCAAGGACCCTGGAGGTATAAGCTCCATGCTCTAACCAACTGAGCTACGGGCGGTCCCTGGGATTATAGTCACTCTGGGAATCTTTGCTACTTCACCGCCTTCGCCACCACTTTCGCGACTCGTTTATCAAACATGTCGGGAAGAATCTTCTGCGCCGTAGGCTTTGGAACGAGACTTGCAAGTGCTTTTGCCGCTTTCAATTTAATATCAGAAGTAATTTTCTTTACGCCGTTATCAATAGCTCCGCGGAAGACGCCGGGGAACGCGAGTGAGTTGTTCACTTGATTCGGAAAATCAGAGCGGCCTGTTGCGATTACTGCGGCTCCGCCTCTCTTCGCCTCGTCCGGCATAATTTCCGGCGTTGGATTTGCCATGGCAAATATAATCGGATTTTTCGCCATCGTACGAACCATTGTTGCATTCAAGACACCTGGCTTTGAAAGCCCTAAAAACACGTCGGCGTTGATGAGCGCCTTGTTCAAATCCCCGCTCTTCTCGGCAAAAATAACGCCGTCATTGATGAGTTCTTTTTTCGTCTCATTCAAGTCGGTGCGCCCGTTGCCGATAATCCCGACACTATCGACGGCGAGAATGGTAACGTTGGGCGCGTATTGTTTGATGAGCTTCATGGTCGCAACGCCAGCCGCGCCAACACCCGAGACCACGACTACGGATGAATTTAAATTTTTCTTTACCACCTTCATCGCGTTTATGAGTCCCGCGAGTGTCACGATTGCGGTTCCATGTTGATCGTCGTGCATCACGGGAATGTCCAGGGCATCAACAACCCGGCGCTCAATTTCAAAACATTTTGGCGCAGCAAAGTCTTCGAGATTAATCCCCGCGAAAGCAGGTGCAATGCGGATTATCGTGTCTACAATTTCATCGGTGTCTTGCGTATCAAGTACAATCGGAAACGCGTCTACATCGGCAAACGTCTTAAAGAGCGCTGCTTTCCCTTCCATAACCGGAAGGGCGCCAAGAGCCCCAATATTTCCAAGCCCCAACACCGCAGAGCCGTCTGAAATAACGGCGACCATTCGTCCGCGTATCGTATATTTAGCTGCTTCCTTTGGATTGTGTGCGACATGCATTGATACGGCAGCAACTCCCGGTGTGTACACGAGCGACAAATCAGCCCTGTTTCTTACTGGCGCCGCGGGTGCTATCCGAATCTTCCCACGCAGCTTCTTATGGAGCGCTAATGCCTTCATTGAGGTTTTGTTATTTTTCATGAGCTTATTTAAGCACAGAATATATACACAAACCACGAGTCTGGTACACTACGCGACATGCACCTGATGGAGGACAGAGGATCTAAAAATCCGCTTCTTCGCTATCTTATTGCAGCCCCTCTTATCTGGCTGCCGCTACCGTTTGTACTGATGGCAGACCTCATTTTAGAGCTCTATCATCAGATTGCATTTCCAATCTACGGAATCCCGAAAGTAAAGCGAAGTCAGTACATACGAATCTTTGACCGCGAAAAGCTCCCGTATTTGTCGCTTCCCGAAAAAATAGGCTGTGCATATTGCGGATACGTAAACGGTTGGTTGCACTATGCATCAGTTGTCGCGGGTAGAACGGAGAGTTATTTTTGCGCTATTGCACACCTCCAGGTTCGCGGGTACAAACCATCGGAGCACGAGCTGCATTTTATGAAATACGGCGATGAAGCTGCGCTCAAGAAGCGCTACTTCTTGCACGCACATCGCCATGAGAGCGATGCTTCCACTACATAACGCGTCTCAGGATGAGTGTTACGTCGCACTTTTCGGCCACCAGAACCAACGCTGCACGTGAAGCTTGTCACGAATCCTTGTCTTCATAACGAGAAGCAAGAGTCCGATTGAAAGAAGGCACCAAATCGCAGGTTGTTCATTCGGATTACTGGTGAGGAGATACGCGGCAACCGGCCCGACGGCCATATTGTAGAGCCCCGCACGCCACGAGCCATACAAAATCGGGAGCACAAGCGCGACAAGCGCATAGATTGGCGCGTTGCCAAAAATATTGTTCAACGGAATGTTCCACGCGATGTGCCATGTGCCATACACGGAACAAAGATTAGCGCCGCACAGAATTGTTCCCGGCTCACACAGGGGCGCCCATGAAAAAGGATACACGCGTATAATCATGAGTATCGCCGCCGCAAAGCACAGTGTGTACACATAGACCTGTATTTTCTCGCGAATGTGACGCGGAATAAAATACATTCCCATGTAGTTTATAAAGAATGGCTGGAATGCTATGTGCAGGTACCCAAGGAGTGTCGCGACTTCATTGCTCGGCAACCCGCACTGATTGATTACGGAATAGGTAAACGCCTGCAATACCTCCATCAGAGTAAAAAACGCGAGCGGGATCCACAATTCCGGCGGTTCTTTTTTGTGAGCGGCGTAGGCCGTCGAAGCGATGCCGACGACCGCAAGAACTGCCGATGCTTCACCACTCCAACACATAACATTTCAGATACTTATTCACGATTGTAATGTCTTTCATGCGTGCATTAAGTCACAATCAATTGATTCGCGCTATGGTAGAGCGATGCCGTATTCCTTCTCGAGCACTTCCCCTATCTCTTTCTGCAGACTTTCCGCACTGCGCCCCACCCACGTATCCTTCGGCCAGCCAGGCAATGCCTTGTGCAAGTCCACCAAAACGGTCTTGTATTTCTCTTTCAGATCCTCATACTTTTTGCGAATCTCTACCCCTTTCTTTTTCGATTCGTCGTCGGGTTGCCTCTCAAGCTCTTCGAACCGTTTCCGGATTCGGCCGATCGTTAGCGCGTTGTCGCGGAGGTCCATGATTTTTATGAGCGATGCTGCCTCCCCCGCACGACGCGGGTCGGTGAAGGTATCGAGTGTATAGAGCGCATAAAACTCGCGTTTCTTTGCTTCATTTTCCGCGTAGACTTCGGGCGGAACTTCGTCTCTTTTTGCCTTCAGTCGGTCTGCAGCTTCTACTGCTTCCCCATGAGACAAGCCGTCCCACGTTTTGAATAATTCTACTCGGTCCAGTGTCACAAGGCGCAAGATTTGCCCCAAAAAAAGATTAGGTGCGACAACACTGTGCCCATCTATCTCGCGAGCAACCCCGCTCTCAACTTCCAGTAGCGTGGTTACTTTCGTTAGCGCCGAGTCGCTCTCAGATAGAATCGGTTCCCCACGACCGTTCTTCTGTTTATAAAGTGCGAGCAACTTGTCCTGTTCAAGCAAAAGCAGTCGCTCATGATCCTCAACAACGTCATGGAACAGTGCGGCGGCAAGTATCGTCGCGTCATAACGATCAAGAGAGCCGCGGGCAACGAGTACATCAAGAACGTTCTTTGCCACTTTCAATTGATGACTGACTCCGGGCAATCCTGAATCTATTCTGTCTTTGTCGTCAATATGCACGCGAAGCATAAACTTCATCGCCTCAAGAAGTATCCTCTGTCCTCCGCCGACGGAGAAGTGTGCTCGTATTGCGTCTCGAAGCTCGGTGCAAAAGCGCCTGCCCTCATTATTTTCTTCAAGTCGTCGCAAATTCTCAATGCGGCGAGGAGTCCCTTCCGATTCATTTTTTTTCAACGCATCTGCGCTCATTTCGGGGAACACGCCATCATTAAAGAATCCGTCTAGCTGTTGATCAAAATACCTATCAGGGTGCGTCGCAGAGAATCCGGGAGTAATTTCGCGAACGAGGCGCACCCGCCCACTTAATGGACCCGTCTCTGCCTGCTTCATGTTAGAAACGCTAACACAAGGAAGGCACCAATGCTACACGAGGGGCTGGTGTTCAATGTCCTCCTTTTTCTTCGGCACTATCCCATGTGCGATGAGAATCTTTTCAAAGTCTTCGCGCTCAATTGTTTCAACTTCGACAAGATACTTCGCAATTGCGTCAAGTACTTTGCGGTACTTCGTCATAATCTCTTCTGCTGTTTTGTATGCGCCGGTGATGATTACTTTCACTTCTGCGTCCACTGCGGCAGCAACTTCTTCCGACTGCTCTCCGCCCTCTACGCCGCCACCAAACAGCGTGCGACCGCGCGCAGCATCAATTGCCATGGGACCGATTTTGTCAGACATGCCGTACCGTGTGACCATGTCACGAGCGAGTGCCGTCAAGACCTGGAGGTCATTCGATGCGCCGGTCGTAATGTCGTCATACACCATTTTCTCCGCAACATACCCACCGAGCGAAACTGCAATATCATCAATGAACTCTTTGCGTGATTGCATGCGGTGTTCGTCGAGAGGAAGTTTGAGTGTATATCCCGCTGCGCGTCCACGCGAAATAATGGAAATCTTGTGAACTGGGTCGGCGTATGGAAGGACAGATGCGATAAGTGCATGCCCCGCCTCGTGATACGCGGTAATTTCTTTCTCCTTCTTATTGAGGACGTGCGAGCGACGTTCGGGACCGAGCATCACTTTTTCTATCGAGCGAATGAGGTCGTACTGCGTGATTTCTTTTCTGTCTTCGCGTGCTGCCAGAATCGCCGCTTCGTTCATAAGGTTTGCCAAATCCGCTCCCGAAAACCCGGGTGTGCGCTCGGCGATAACAGTGAGGCTCACATCGGGCCCGAGCGGCTTTTTCTTTGAGTGCACGTTCAAAATTTCTTCGCGATCTTTTCTATCCGGCAAATCAATAGTGACGCGTCTGTCGAAACGACCCGGTCGAACCAAAGCAGGGTCCAAAACATCAGGTCTATTTGTCGCAGCCATCACAATGACTGCTTCGTTCGGTTCAAAGCCATCCATTTCGACAAGAATTTGGTTGAGTGTTTGTTCTCGTTCATCGTTGCCGCCGCCAACGCCCGTGCCACGCACGCGCCCTACCGCATCTATTTCGTCAACGAAAATAATTGCAGGTGCCGCTTTCTTTGCCTGTTGGAAAAGGTCACGGACGCGGGACGCTCCCACACCCACAAACATTTCGACAAACTCCGAACCGGAGATTGAAAAGAATGGCACTTCAGCTTCCCCTGCTACGGCACGAGCAAGCAGCGTTTTTCCCGTTCCGGCTGCGCCCATAAGGAGCACGCCTTTCGGAATGCGCGCGCCAATCTGTATAAATTTCTTTGGACTCTTCAAAAAATCCACGATTTCCAAAAGCTCTTGTTTCGCTTCTTTTGCGCCTGCAACATCGGCGAAGGTGACACGCTGAACGGAATCTTCCGGAGAAATCATTCGCGCGAGAGAACGGCCAAACGTGAACGCCTGCATGCCGGTGCCACGCACCTGACGCGAGAGAAACCAAATAATGGCGACGAGAAGAATGATGGGAATGAGAAGTGGCGCGAGTGTCAAAAACCAAAATCGCGCTCCGCCCTGGTCGCCAATATCAATTTTTACTGATGCGAGTTTGTCTGCAGAAAGTCCATAGCGTATGAGTGTTTCCGTAAACGCTGCTTCTCCCTCTTTTTTCGTCGTCTTTTTTGACTCGTCTTTATAGGTCGCATTCACGGTGTCACCTTCCACGGAAATTTCACTCACCTTGTCATCACGAATGTCGATGGCGAGTTGAGAAAGTGGAATTTCTTCCGGCTGGTCGGCAAAGTATTCGCGCACGGTTGAGTACCCTGCCGAGAGCAAAAGGAATACGGCAAACGCAATCGCGAGCTGCACCCAAATTCCGGCACCCTGAGGTTGCGGCAACACCGGTGGCGCTCCTTTCTTTTTCTTATCCGCTTTCTCAGAGGATTCTGCCATGAGAGAGCATTATACATATTTGACGACTGAATGAAAGAAATGTGTGCTCATGATATCGTTCAATCGATGTCCCTCATCGATAACAAAAAAGTACTGTTTGACTACACCATCCTTGAAGAACTCGAGGCGGGTTTGGAGCTTTTTGGTACCGAAGTGAAGGCTCTTCGAAACAATCAAGGGTCTTTAAAGGGCGCGCGGGTTATCGTGCGCGGTGGCGAAGCGTATCTCGTTGGCGCTACTATTCCTCCGTGGCAAATAGCCAATGCCGCAAAAACCTACGATCCCGAGCGGCCACGCCGATTGCTCCTAAATCCCAAAGAAATCGCACAGGTGGCCTCTGCCGAGGGACAGAAAGGTTTGACAGTGGTGCCAATTTCGTTGTATAATCGCGGACGTCGGTTAAAGCTCAGTATTGGTATTGCCCGCGGAAAGAAGCAGCATGACAAGCGCGAGGCCCTTCGCAAACGCGAAGAAAGTCGTAAGATAGGCAGGCAGTTGAAGGAGTGATTCAGATTCGAAGTGTGACAGCTGCAGAAAGGAAGGTGATTCCCGTGGCAGAGCTCACACCCTGGATTGCGCCGACCCTCGTCGCCGTGGCAGTGCTAGTTGCAGTGCTATCGACGACCTTGGATTGGTCGTAATTGGGGGGCCGGAACGGGGAAATGTCTATCGTACCGGCCACACTTCGGCGCTGAATAATGTTCTTTGAAAATGTAACAGCCAGTCCCCATCTCGAATCGCTCCGCGATTCGAGATGGGGGGTGACTGGTTTCGACAGGAAATTCAGTGTGCTTGTGTGCAAGTCGGAAGCGAACGACCTTCCTAAAAATCGTTCAACTCTAAGTGCAAACAAAACTGCACGGGGGGTTCTTTCTCCTATTCAGGTGAAAGACCTCGGCCTCGTTTTCGCTTAATCGCCTAGACGACCGTTCGTCTCTTGGGTACTCGATACCGGAGCGCGAGCGTCATAACCATCGAGTCCGGTTCTCAGATCACTCCGTCTGAGCGCCTAAAGAAAGAGAGTCCGCCACGGTTCGATTTCGTTCATCTTTAACGAACTGCGGCCAAACCTCAAGATGTTCTAGGTCTTGTAGAATCGCCTGTGCACCATTTTTCGGACTCGAGTTCAATTCTCGACACCTCCACCAGTCAAAACAAAAACCGCCGTTAGGCGGTTTTTGTTTTTCCCAAGTGATGCACTAGTTCGTCGTTCGGAATGTCGAAGGCCACGTGATTTGCACGTTGCCCGATCCGTCCCTTGAATAAATGACATAGTAATACGTCGTGTTTGGCTGGAGCCCGGAGAGGCTCACGCTTTGTGACATACGGAGCAATGTGTCAGTCGTTGCAACGCTGCCCCCGATAGTTACCTCAGTAAGCGTATCAGTCATTGAGGGCCATGTGGTGCTGTAGTAGACCATGCCCGCCGCCGCTTCATTGGTACTCCATTGAATAGATGCAGCATTTGTCCCCGGCACTTGTGTTACGCCCATTATTCTCGGCGCATATACATCTGAACCAGTCGAGCCGTTCATCTTTGCATTAATCGCAATGAGTGTGACCGGTCCAACGCGACCGACAGTTGCAATCCCGTTTCTTGACTGGAAGTTTGAAACCGCTGACTTCGTCAGCGAGCCAAAATACCCAGTCACAAGACCTTGTGGGTAAATCGTCGGATCCTTGGCAAGGAATGTCTGGAGCGATGAGACATCTGCGCCTGAATTCCCTTCCTCCAACTGCCGCGTGAGCATTTCAGCCTGCGCGGTGTTCGCGATAAGGAGAGTAGCAAGCATAAGTGCGAGTAATAATCCGTGTGTTTGTGTGAGTGCGGTATGTGTTTGTATTTTCATAAATTTTAATCAGGTACATTAGTAGTTGAACCTTCGTTGTATACTGTCCGACCAACCAAGCGTCTCCGCGTACTAATTGGCCGGGTAGTGAGACCCTTGGGGCTTTGATACTCATTGGATCGAGCGATCCTCCGAAGCAAATCTGTTTTCCTAAGCGCGCCAACTAGAAACTTTTCCACTATGGTGACATGTGTCACCGCAATCGACTCTTGGAAAAAACCAAATCTAAATTTACGCTCTGATGAGATACTTGCGACTTGTGTAGTATGTGCCTTTCTTGACAATAAGCAAGCGATATTGTGTTATGACACACATCTGGAAATTAGATAGTGGTGCCGATAACGGCCTCTTTCTACACCTCCCCAAGCATCGGAATCGATAACCGTCGACGAAATGATTCCCCTTTGAATAACTCTCGCGTGCGCTCGGGAGTATCTCCACGCTCACCTAAGTGAGCACCGAATTTCATTGCAGAAAAACTGGAGCCGAGAAACACGACATGTTTGCCGTATCGCTCAGAGAGCGCATCAACGCTATTGAATACAAGACGCAGTCCTTCCGATTCTTGCACCTTTCCAAAGAGGTCAAGCTGCACGTCGCCCGCTTTTTGCAATTTTAAAAGCGTAATACCGGTTGCACGATACGCTACCCCCTTCTTGAAAACCTGCGAAAAAAATCGAGTTACTTCGCGCAGCACATCGTGCGGGACGTTCGTAGGATGTGGCAATTTAATTTCAAAGCCGTGATATTTGAAATCCTGCGTCTTGAGAAAGAAGAAAATTTCGGGTGCGGCAAGTTCCCATCGCCGCGCCTTGATGCATGCGTTTTCAATATTTTTTGACAACTGACTAAACACAAAGCTACTATCGCGCGACGGCGGCGTAAATGTTTTTGTCTTTGAGATAGATTGGTAACCTTCTCTTTTCTTGGTCGCAAGTTCTAGTACAACGCGGCCATTCAATTCGTGCCAGAGTTCGAGATATGGCTTTGCCGTATTCCCGCGTACCCACTCTTCACTTTTCACGGCAAAATCATGTGCACTCTGTATGTCAAAACTATTGAGATACGCGGCCGTGTTGTGCCCAATCCCCCACACATCATCTACCAACTTCTTTTTAAGAAAGTGCGGAGCGTCCGCCAGCCTGATTACCGTGAGTCCATCGGGCTTTTGCCATTTAGAGCCAATCTTGGCAAGAACTTTTGTCGCTGAAAGACCGAGAGAAAACGTGAGTCCTAATTCTGTCTGGAGCTCTCGCTTGATTGCTTGCGCCATTTGTTCGTAACTCATTTTGTTTACGCGCCGATATCCGGTCAAGTCCGCAAAGCATTCATCTATTGAATACTCTTCGACAGCGGACGTGTAGCGTCGCACGATTTCGTACATGCGCTCCGAAAAAATAGAGTATGTTTCGTAGTCGGATGGAACAACGATGGCATCCGGTGCGATGGCGCGCGCTTCGTGCAGCTTCATCCCCCGCTTCACGCCACGCGCTTTCAAGTCATACGTACACGCAGAAACAATCCCGCGCTCTTTCCCGGTAATCACTGGCTTCCCACGCAAATGCGGATTTGTCGCAATCTCGACCGATGCAAAAAAACAATCGCCATCCACATGAAGGATGGCGCGAGGAAATGATGCGGAATGTCCCCAGGTCATACACTCAATATTTTCTGACGACTGCGGTGACGACCGCATCAACACGAAAAGAGTTTTTAGGAAACATTGGCTTGTATCTATCGTTCGCCGGCTCCAAGTAGAACAGCGCTCCGCGCTTCCGGAGATATTTCATCGTAAATTCGCCGTCAATCATCGCAACGACAATTTGTCCCGGCTTTACCGTGGAACGCCTTTCAACAATTACCATGTCTCCTTCGCAAATCCCCGCATCCTTCATCGAATCGCCTTTTACTTTCAAAATGTATGTCGACTCTTTGTTCGGCGTCAGGTATTCATCAAAATTCATAACATCGAGTAGCTCTTCTTCTGCTGCCGACGGAAACCCTGCTTCAACAAGCCCTAAAACACGGGTCCCCTGTTCGAGCTGCACCGGGATGAGCTTCCCCAAAGAATCCTTCGCAATAACTCCCGCCTCGATAAGAGCATTCACGCGGTAATTCACCGCGCTTTTGGTTTTATAGCCCCAGAGCTTCATGAGCTCAGAAAACGACGGCATGCGCCGCTTTGAGCGAAAGAATTTTTGCAGGGGCTCGACGTGCGTATCCATCGCGCTATGATATAGAACGTGCGTTCTAAGGTCAAGTGCCCAAACGGCTCAGCAAAGTTGTCACTATGCTAGACTCACTACTATCCTTGACGCGTATGAAGAAGCCAGGCTTTTTCTCTGAATCCATCAAAAACTTCCGAACAATCGGGGCGCTTGCTCCCTGCTCGCCCCAGGCGGCAGAGAAAATGGTGGAATCAATCGATTTTACGAAAGCACGCACCATCGTTGAATTCGGCGGCGGCACAGGGCCTGTAACAAAAGAAATTCTAAAGCGGGCGCATCCCGATGCGCGCGTCGTTGTGTTTGAAATAAATGATGCGTTTGTCGACACACTCAAGAAAATTGATGACGCGCGACTCACCATACTCCATGCATCTGCCGCCGATGCTGCAGCGAAGTTGCGAGAACTTGGCATGGAAAAAGCGGACTACGTTGTCTCGACACTTCCCCTCGCCGTCCTCAAAGACGATGTGGTAGAGAGCGTCTTTCATGCAATAAAAGAAATTCTTAAGCCCAGTGGTCTCTATACACAAATTCAGTACGGACCATTTCTAAAGAAGCGAATTGAAAATGAATTTGGCGAGGTGAAAACGCTTTTCGTCGCACTGAATGTTCCGCCAGCATTTGTATACGTGTGCACGCGCTAATGCGCGAATTTCACCACTTCCAATTGCGTATTTCCGGCATATCTTCGCCATGCGTCACAACATGACGGCGGTGCGCGCTCAGTTTTTTGTCCATGAGTCGCACAAGCTCCTTTTCTTTCTTTCCCTGTTTCGGCAATGAGCGCACTACATATTGAACAATGTGGAACCGGTCAATCGCGTTCAATACGGTCATGTCGAACGGCGTCGTCGTCGTTCCCTCTTCCTGATACCCATAGACGTGGAGATTCTCATGATTCGGTCGGCTATAGGTGAGACGATGTACGAGCGATGAGTACCCGTGAAAGACAAACGTGATTGGTTTGTCTTTCGTGAAGAATGCAGAAAATTCCTTGTCGGTAAGACCGTGCGGGTGATTCGTGTGCGGGCGCAGTGTCATGAGGTCAATAACATTGACGACACGCACTTTTACGTGCGGCAGATATTCTCTCAGAATCGACATGGCTGCAATCGTTTCGTGTGTCGGAACGTCTCCTGCACATGCAAGAACGGCGTCCGGATTCTTCCCCTTTCCGATACTTGCCCACTCCAAAATTCCAATTCCTTTCTTGCAGATACGAATAGCTTCGTCCATCGAAAACCACTCGGGCATCGGGTGTTTTCCCGCAACAACTATGTTTATTTTATTCATTGTCTTGAAACACGCGTCCATAACCGCGAGAAGTGTGTTTCCGTCCGGCGGTAAGTAGGCGCGGACGATATCGGCTTTTTTTACATACACATGGTCGAGAAAACCCGGGTCCTGGTGGGTAAATCCATTGTGCCCCTGACGCCACACATGGGATGTAATGAGGTAGTTAAGAGAAGGAATTGGTTTGCGCCACTTTAGATCGAGTGTGATATCGAGCCATTTCGCATGCTGGTTAAACATCGAATTCACGATATGAATGAACGCCTCGTAGCATGTAAAAAGTCCGTGTCGCCCAGTAAGAAGGTACCCTTCGAGCCACCCTTCACATTGGTGCTCGCTCAAAACTTCCATCACGCGACCTTCTGAGGCTATCCCATCATCGTCGCTTGTGTACGAGCCGAGCCATTGGCGATTCGTGACTTCAAAAACGGCGCCGAGTCCATTTGACGCAACTTCATCCGGCCCGAACAAACGAAAGTTTGTTTGGTTACGTGCAATCAAATCACGAAGATATCGCGCAAACACACGCGTAGCACCTTCGCCCATTGCTCCTTTTTTCTCAACAGCCGCGGCATATTTTTTAATGTCTGGAAGCGCAATCTTTTTCGTGAGAAGACCACCGTTTGCGTGCGGATTAGCGCCCATGCGCCGCTCTCCCCTTGGCGCAAGTTCTCGAAGCTCCGGCATGAGTCTCCCCCTTTCGTCAAACAACTCTTCGGGCCTATAGCTCTTTAGCCACGCGACAAATTCGTCGAAGTGTTCTTTGTTTTTCTTGAGGTCTGCAAAAATTACCTGGTGAGAGCGGTACGTGCCAGTGTTTTTCTTTCCATCAATTTCTTTCGGGCCGGTCCACCCTTTTGGGGTCTTCAAAACTATCATCGGCCAACGCGGCCTCTCGTTTGCACCATCTTCTCGCGCAGCCTTCTGGATAAGTCGTATCTCTTCAACACAGGTATCAAGCGCTTCCGAGAATGCCTGGTGCATAGCATACGGTTCTTCGCCCTCTACGATATACGGTATCCATCCGTGCCCGCGGAAAAATGCCTCAAGCTCATCTCGTTCAATGCCTGCAAAAATTGTTGGGTTCGCAATTTTGTGTCCATTTAAGTGAAGAATTGGTAATACCGCGCCATCATTTTTCGGATTCAAAAATTTATTTGAGTGCCATGCGGTAGCAAGGGGCCCTGTCTCCGCTTCGCCGTCGCCAACCACACACGCAGTTATTAGTTCCGGATTGTCAAAAACGGCGCCAAAGGCATGTGAAAGCGAGTAGCCGAGCTCTCCTCCTTCGTGAATCGAGCCCGGACACTCAGGCGTTACGTGACTTCCGACTCCTCCGGGAAACGAAAACTGCTTGAACAATCTCTGCATCCCTTGCTCGTCTTCGGAAATTTTCGGATACACTTCTGAATACGTCCCTTCAAGATACGTGTTCGCAAGAAGCGATGGCCCGCCATGCCCGGGGCCGGAAATATAAAGCATATCCAAATCGTACTTTTTTATCGCACGATTCAAATGAACGTACACAAAGTTTTGTCCCGGCGATGTTCCCCAATGGCCCATGAGGAGCGGCTTAATGTCGTCTTGTGTTAAAGGACGACGCATCAAGGGGTTTTCGTGAAGATAGATTTGCCCGACCGAAAGATAGTTCGCAGCGCGCCAGTAGGCGTCAATTTTTGAAACCACATCGTCGGGAAGATATTTTTGTTTGTCCATAAATATAAATCTTCTACACTCGTTTCCTCTTTGCATGCAGTGCTGCAACGAGTGCGCTATCAACAATATCCTCCACGCTCGCGCCCCGAGACAAATCATTTATAGGCTGCGAGAATCCCTGCCCAATGGGGCCGATTGCCTTCGCTCCCGGGACGAGTCTTTCGACTAATTTGTATGCAATATTCCCCGCGTCAAGATTTGGAAACACTAATACATTCGCTGAGCCGTGGCCAATCCCACTCTCGCCTTTTATCTTCCGCTCAGAGATTGTGGCAATCAGTGCAGCATCTGCTTGCATCTCGCCCTCAATCCTTATGTCAGGTCGTCGTGTTTTAACAATCGCGAGCGCTTCGCGAACAGACTGAATCGATGCACTATCGCCACCCGAACCTTTGGTACTGTACGATAAAAGTGCAACGCGCGGCTCGTCTCCGACGATAAATATCCTTGCATCCGCTGCCGCTATTGCGATATCCGCAAGCTGCGGAGCGGTAGGATGTACAACGATTCCGCAATCGGCAAACGTAAGCACCTCCTCCGTTTTTCCACCGCGAAATGGCGGAACGACCATGTAAAACGCGCTCGAGACAGTATTGATTCCTTCGTCCTTTCCGACTACACGTAAACCTGAACGTATGACATCCGACGTTGTACGCTCTTTACCGGCAACGAGCCCATCGGCCTCGCCTATTTTCAACAGATACATTCCATACACTAATGGATCGTGGCAAAGTACTGTCGCTTCAGCTTCCGATATTTTCCCTGCGTGGTTTCGTACGAGCATCGCCTTAAGTTCATCCGCACGGGCATCATCAATAGAGACGAGGGTGAGACCAAGTGCATTCATTGATGACGTATCGGCATCCTTGGCATGCACCATGATTGGCTGAGCAAGTCCCGCTTCTTTCAGTCGCCGCGCGGCTTCAATAACTTCTGGAGCTGACTCGACAAAGAGTATGCGCTCTTGTCCCCCTTCTGTTGCGCGCTCACGTAGCTCAGATAGAAAATCACTCATAAAATGCATAGTAGCTCAGAGGCTGAGGGCCGGCAAACACTACTCACTCGTCTCCTCACTCACTGCTCGCGCAAATGAAACGCGCTGGGGACCTTCAGAATACGGCGCGACTTGATATTCATTAAAAATGAACGTCACGCCCTTGTCGTTGATGGAGTACATCCAATAATTCTCTTCTGTAGGAAGTGCTCCTTTTGCGATAAATGCGTCGCCAAGTTTTTCTTTTAACGTCTGCGTAGAGTAGTCGGACACTTGCTGCAGTGTCGCACCAATGAGCGTGAGAACAGACTTGAGGCCGATTTCTTTCCCTGTCGCACGTGCATAGTTGAGGCCGTAAATCATTGTTCCTGGATGTGCGCCTCCTGTAAATCGAGACACACTGAGGCGTGTGCTCACTATGTCTGCGTCCATATACGTTCCCGCGAAGTCGCTCGTGAGTTCATAGAGAGCTTCACTTTCCTTTTTCGCGGAAGCCTCCTTTTTGAAATCCTCCACGAACGCGTCAACGCCCGCTTTGATTTTCGCGTCAATGAGCGGAATATCGAACTGCGGATACTTCATCTCGATAGAATACGCGTCGGTCTCTTCGGTGAGCGTTTCTGTACGAACGGGAACTGATGGCTTTGCCGCTTGTTCTGGTTCATTCGTGCCAAACGGAAGCTGTGGCGACAGGAAATACGCCGCTAGTGCAACGAGTACAACTACAGTCGCGCCGAGGGCATATATAAGCTGTGACTTAGAAATGTGCGGCATGGTTTAGAAATGAAAGGAATAAGGATTAGTCTTCTTAAGCTTGAATCCGAGTTTCTTGTAGAGGGCGTTTGCAGCTTCGCGCTCCGGGCGACTCGTAAGGTGAATAACAGCGAGCTTGTTTTTTTTTCCTGCTGCAATCAGAGCGAGCACGAGCTTCTTGCCAATTCCCTGGCCTCGGTACTCACCATCAACAACAACGTCTTCGATATGCCCCGTGCGTTTTCCCATTTTCTGGAACACATACAAGGTCGCGACACCCACAACCTTTTTTCCGTCTTCTGCGACGACCATCACACTATCTTTGTTTTCGACAATTTCCCGGAGTTCAGCACGTGTCCCGAGCGTCGCCCCTTTCCCGCGCAACTGCCCCATCAACCGATTGATGTCAGAAAGCGCCTCTGCGGTTACCTTCTTTAATGGACCGATTTTCATGTGTCCGATACTACCTGCGTACACCCCATAAATCAAGAAACGGGGGTAACCGGAGGGCTACAATATCAACATGCGCGAATTGGTAATGATTTGGATGAGTATGCTTGCCGGACTTACACTTCTTGCCTTCGGGGCGAATAGAGACACGGACGTGAAGCCTCAGTCTGTCCTCTCACTTGAGGTCGCGACCACTTCTTCCCAGGACGAGATTCAGCTACCAGAGAAGAAAGCCGCGCCTCGCTTCCCCGTTGTAAAAGTGGTCGACGGCGACACCGTCGTTATTGAACGAAACGGAAAGAACGAGACATTGCGCCTCATCGGAATGGACGCGCCGGAAACGACGACACTCAGGAAGGGTGTGGTGGAATGTTTTGGGAAAGAAGCGACTCGACGAGCAGAAGAATTGCTGGATGAAGCGTCGGTGTCATTGGAAATGGATGCCTCGCAAGGGATGTACGACAAATACGGCCGCACGCTTGCATACATCATTCTCCCCGATGGACGCAACTTCGCGAGAGTAATGATTGAAGAGGGGTATGCACATGAGTACACGTACAACACGCCGTATACCTATCAGAAAGATTTTAGGGCGGCGCAAACTATTGCAAAACAGGGGGCCGGGCTTTGGAGCGCGGGAGCGTGCACGGGCACAGCCGTGTCACAGGCTCCCACGGCCATTGTTACGATGCCAGGAAACTACGAATGCTCAAAAAACACCTACAATTGTTCAAGCTTTAAAACGCAAGTCGAAGCGAAAATGGCATTTGACTCCTGCGGTGGCTCTTCGAGCGACATTCACAAACTCGACAGCGATGGTGATGGGCGTGTGTGTGAGGGACTCAGGTGAGTGGATATATGACAGTCACAGGTTGCGGGTACGATATACTGAACACACATGCAGTACGGTACGCCATCCGCTATCTTTCTAGCAGTGCTCCTAATGATTTCGCTTGCATCAGAGGCTCATTCTCAGGAGTCGAAAAACGTGATGGTAAACGGAATGAATGTGAGCGAAAAAACCGCGGAGCTCATGAAGGGAGGCTGTGAATTTAACCCCTATGAGAAGTTGCAGCAATTGGGGGTTGTCAGTAGCGGAGCTGAAGTTGCTCCAAAGTGGGTGAATGGCCAGCCGCAAGCAGGCATTGATCCGGCGCTTGCCTGTCGACTAGCAAAAATGTTTCAGTCTACCGGGGCGTGCGCGAAAATTACCAGCGCATACCGAAGCGCGGCAAAACAACAAAGCATGTGTGGTTCCGGTCGTACGGGATGCGCGGCTGCGGGGAACTCGTGTCACCAATATGGTCTTGCAGTTGATATCAGCGGATCATGTCTCCAAAGACTGCGTCAAATTGCTCCACAATTTCAGCTTATACAGAATCCCATACCGGGAGATCCGTATCACTTCCAGTGCGCTGAACATCCAGGCGCTGGCCGTTCTTCATGTAAAGGTCCCTGTAATGGCGGCGTTGTAATCAATCCTGACCCCAACGCGCTCGCAAATGCGACCAACTACTCTCCCTCCTCCCCTCTAACGGACATGTTCCGCCAAGCACTGGGCCTCAATCAACAACCGCCACCCCCTCCTCCGCCACCCCCCGCACAGCAACAACCATTGCAGCAGGCGCAACAGGCAACCCAATACTTCCCCTCATCTCAACCAACGACAAATACCGGGACACCAAGTACCGGCTCTCCATCGCCTATCACTGCATTAAGCACGTCTTCACAGCAATATCTCGGTGTTACCGATACAGGGACCGCGTATCAACCCTCCGTCGCAGAACAACTGCTTCAAATGGCATATGGAACTGCAAAGCAAAACCCGCCACAAAATACCGGCACTTCTGTTCCGTTATATTTGAGCCCCGATGACGTGGGCTCTGTCCAAGTTCAGAATGAAAGCTCAACGACTCCATACGTTGCACAAAATGCACCTGTCGGAACGTTGCAACCATCACAAACATTCACTTCTCAAGACTTGAGTTATGCGCGGCCTGCACAACCGGCATATACACCGCCATCATCGGGCGTCTTTGCCGTTCTCGAAACACTGAAGACACTTCTCCTCCGGTTGCTCGAAATCTTGCGTCCAATGGGAATCAGAAATGCACTGCAGGGTGACACGCACGTAGAACACGTCGAGTAGCAGCACTAGTAGTAGCGTGCTACACTCTCTCCACAAATGGGATTCACTAAATACACGGCTCAAAAAGAGAAGGTGGTCGTTCGCATGAACGAGGGCATTCGCGTGCGTGAAGTACGGTGCCTTGGGCCCGAAGGAGAAAACTATGGAATTATTACGATTGAAGAAGCGCTCTCGAAGGCGCGCGCAGCAGGACTCGACCTCATCGAGGTCTCTCCCAACGCGCAGCCACCAGTCTGCAAAATAACCGACTACGGTAAATTTAAGTACGAACAGAAAAAGAAAGACAAGGAAGTGAAGTCACGTGCGAAAGTTACCGAAACAAAAGAAGCTCAGGTAAAAATTGGTACGAGCACCAATGACATGATGATAAAGGCGAACAAAATAGCCTCGTGGCTCCGCGAGGGCCACCGCGTCAAAGTCGACCTCTTCCTTTGGGGTCGCTATAAATACATGGAGTTCAATTTCTTGAAAGAACGTCTTGAGCGCTTCCTTGCCGTCATCCCTGAAGGCTTCAAAATAGCCGAACCGGTTCAGAAAAGCCCAAAAGGCCTCTCGGTGTCCCTGGAGCGTGATGCGTCCAAGAAAGGCGCGCCACGCCCCGTCCTCGAGAAGCCTAAAGACGGAGCAGATGAGGGGAACGGCTCTGAATTGACTGAAGAGGCCAAATAGTGTAGAAATAGCGGGATGAAATCCAATAAAGCCTACTCAAAACGCCTTCGCGTAACGAAGAAGGGCAAGATTGTCGCACGTACACCGGGCCACAACCACTTCAACGCAAAACGCTCGGGCTCAGAACGTCAGCGTCGTGCACGCAAAGTAGGTTTCCACGCAGCTATGGATGCAACGGCAAAAAGCCGCTATTTGAACTAGTACACCTATATGGCACGAGTAAAACGAGGAACAATCAAGAATAAGCGCCGCAAGAATATCCTGAAGCAGGTAAAGGGCTATCGTTTTGGCCGCTCAACCAAAGAGCGCGTAGCACGAGAAGCAATTTTCCACGCGGGCAGCCACGCATTTCGTCACCGCCGTGCAAAGAAGCGCGAGTTCCGTAACCTTTGGACGCTTCGCATCAACGCAGCGCTCCGCGAGTACGGTTTTGGTTCATACAGCAAATTCATTGGTGCCCTCAAAAAGTCAGGCTCAACACTTGACCGAAAGTCTCTTGCGGCACTCGCAAAAGACCACCCGGAAACCTTCAAGCGCGTTGTCGCAAAAGTACAGGGTTAAGTCGCTCTGACTTAGTCATTTAGATTTCCTGGCGCAACATCTCCGCACCTTTTTTCGGCGGAGGAATGGCTCATACCACCGAAAAAAAATGCGGAGATGCCGCTTCATGCTACCTGTAAAAGAGCTGGTACATAAGTTGTGGGCGCAAAAGCTAATGCAATTTTCACGGTATGAGCCATTCCTCCGTGAAAATTGCATTAGCTTTTGCGCTATGCTTTTTCCCACAAATCCCACACTGCTTTCGCAGTCTTTGATGGCGTTCCTTTGAGCGGTAAATAATGAAGGTCAATGAATGGCAAGGTGTTTGCCTCTATAATCCCCCACTTTTGAGTGTCGGGGTCCACTTCAGGGTTTTCAATTATGAGGTCAAATCCCACAATCGGGACATCGAGTGCTCGAGCCGCATCTTCAAGATACCGTTTGAGTTTTGGGTGAACTGTTTCTAGAAGTTCGCGCGTTTCGCCGCCAAAAAGCCGCCCTGTTCGATGCGTCAAGACCACAACCTCTCGTTCGCCGGGGACCGATGCAAGTGAGAGTCTGTTCCGCTCAAGAAATTGCTCTACTTCTTTGGAAACTTCAATTTCACCCATGCGATCAGGACGCGTTCGATTCTTCTCCACGATGTGTTCTTGAATAGTACGCACACCATCACCTACGATGTGAGTCGGAGTCGCTTCAAGAAAACCGCAGAGATGCCCGCCTATAACGGTCCCGCGACAAACACTTCCCTGCAATTCTTCTTCAATAGAGACATGTGCGCACAACTTCCGCGCCGAACGAAATGCCTGTATAAGCGCCTCTTCATCAGTAACATTCGTTGTCGTGTGCCTCCCGCGAGAACCGAGGCGCGGCTTGACGACAAGGGGGGCTTTCAGCTCTCGAAACAGCGCTCGAGCACGTCGTTTGGTGAGCGCAACTCCGGAGCCCGGAACCGGAATCCCCTCTTTTCGCAAATGCTCTTTCAATAAGTGTTTGTCGTCAAACCACAGACGCGTCGTTGCAAGATGCGGCGGAAACGGAAGGCTAATAAAATAGCGCCATGAGCCGTTTACAAACGCTCGATATGCATCCATGCGAAACGTGCCTACAATAACCTGCTGCATTGGTATGCCCCGTTCGCGCGCTTCTTCCCATACAACCTGCGAACGATAGCTACGCGCTTTCTCCACTTCTTCGCCGTAGTGCACGAGACCCATTACCTCTCCCACGGTAACGAAGGCGCGTGCAAGTATTTGTGCGAAATCTTCAAGAGCTCGAATGAAAAAACGATAGATGCCGACATTGCGCATTGCATAGTCGCCAGTGCTTATCACAGCACTGATACTTTGGAATATATACGTACTCTGGTGATCAACGGGACTGTTGCCGCACCACACGCATCCGCCTTTTCTCTCCTTCAGTTCCGCTAGGTCAGGCATTGGAGACAGTATACGAGTCCCATATCAAAACGAGAAAACCCCCGAAGGGGTTTCTCTAGTGGCCACCGAGCATAGCAATATACTTTTACGTCTATAGGTTCATATTCTCACAGTTTTGCGGGTTAGGGTGCAGGTCTGTGTATAACCAGGCGCGCCCCGAATCACATATTCTCGGCGGTCGCTGTCTGGGCCTGCTGGCCCAGCGCTCGGGCTCGGCCCCGTCGGGCCTGCGCAGACCGCCTCAAACATGTGATTCCGAGCGCTCTCTTTACATGATTACATCCCCCTTCTTCCCTCCCCACCCATCATGATTGTTATACACGGGGAGCGTCTGCTTATCCTTCATAACGCGTTCAATCAATTTTTCTACAAGCGCCTTTGGGTCGCTATCAAAATAAATGCGGTCGTTGGGCCGGTGCGCCTGTTCAATGATGTGACGCAATTCTTCGTCGGTCTTCCATGTCCCCTCTAAAATGCCGATGGGCCGCCTGTCTTCAAACGCGACAGAGAATTCATTGATAGTTCCAATACGACCACAGCCAATCACAACAGCATCCGCCGAGCGAATGAGCAGCAGGTCGCGACCCGAATACCCAAAGCCGGTATAGACGATAACGTCCATATAATCCAAGGGGAGCTTATAGGTCTCAACGTGTTCGTGTTCGGTTGAAGCGGGGGAAAATCCTATTGAAAAGCCACATTCATCTTTTGCCCCCATTGCTGCATACATGGGGAATCCTGTTGTTGCGCCGGTGACAATAATGGCGCCCTGTTTCGCGATTTCGCGCCCCACTTCTTTTGCTTTTTCGTATGCATCAAGGCCACAATGCCCCGTTTCAGCTGCTCCAGAAACGCAAATCTTTACAACACCATAACCGCTCGGCAGCCGACAAAAGTTTTTTGGCACCGCAGTATGATTTGGGTGTATAGTTTTAAAACGCTGGTTTCCCACAGTGCTCACATAATACCATGCGTTTCAAAACGCAAGGTTACTTTCCCCGACCGAGATACAGTCCTAGAAAACCTCCTATCATATTGACCGTCATATCAAGAATCGTATCCACCACAAACCCCTTGGTATCCGCCATATCGGTGGCGCCAATTTTAAACTCAAAAAACTCCCATCCAACACTCACCATGACGACGCACAGAAACACCCACACCCCTACATTCTTCAATCCAAGGTGAGATGTAATCCAAACCGCGGATAGCGCCACCCAGATACTTGCAAGAAAGTGTACGAGCATGTCGTACCACCAAAACATCCAGTAGAGATAGAGCGCCGTGCCGACGACGTGGAGTGCGGCAACTACACCGATGAGGAAAAGCTGGAGAAAGAGTAGGCGCCGCGTATCCATGTCGCCAGTGTATCACTCGGTCTTCATCCTTAAAAAGCAAAGCGCCTCGTAAGGAGGCGTTGTGCTCTGCGGCAAGTACGGCAAGCCTGGGCTTAGAGACCAGGTGGGTTTCCGCAGCATTGAACCCAAGAGCTCAAGCAATGTAAGAATCCCGATTTTGTACCAAGCAGGTTTTAGTACCTACCGCTCGTTCCACTATATCAGATTACTCGAGGATTCCGTCAAGGTTCACGTCGTACAGAATTTCTTCGTGAATGATGCGGTAGTCGGTCAGTTCCCCTGATTCGAACCAGTGCTTAATTTCATTGTTTGCTTCATCCACTGAACCCGACATGTGCAAAAGGTTTCGAACGGCGCGGCTGTCCGTGTCGGCCATTTGGTACGAATCCAGGACGAAGTCTCCACGAATCGTTCCTACGTCGGAAGAGAGCGGCTCTGTTCCCCCGCCGAGCTTACGCACGATTTTTACGGCGTGAGCTCCCTCCCAAACCATAAAGAGGACAGGGCCTGATGTCATGTACTTCTTGAGGTTGTTCAAAATTTTCTGCGTGATTTCTAGCGGATCCATCGACGGCGGCGTGAGTCCTTTTGCCTGATAGCTGGAAATCGTCTTCTCTCCCGTCACGCGGCGCCACTCAGGGTCCAACGTGTAGTGCTCTTCGATTTTCTCGGCGGTCGGCACCATCATCTTTGCGCCAACCATTTTGAGGCCGACTTTCTCAAAACGACCAATAATTTCACCAACAAGCCCCCTTTGGACTCCATCGGGCTTCACAATAACGAGTGTTCGTTCATCACTTGGGTGTTGCATGACAAAATTCTTAAATTAATAGCGTGGCATCATGGAGTCAAACGGGTCATTTTGCGCAGGGTTTTGGGCGTATTTTGCCCGTATTTCCGCTTCTATTTCCCCTCGATCACGGCCGTAGGTACGATACGAAAGTTCTTTCAAGGCGTCAACATGCGAGAAATCGAGAGCCGGCGGCTTTTCACTCCGAATGGTGAACGGCCGCGCCGGGACACCGTTCACAAGAAGCGCGACGCTTGCATGATAGTTATGCTGGTTTTCGAGGTCGTGGCGCGTGAAAACAGGGTTAAATTGCTTTTCCAAGAACTCCGCGTCGGTGGTACCAATGCGAAACACGAGCTTGGTTCCCACGTTACCAATCACCGCATCGCGAATCTTCTCATCGAGCTGCGCAATGAACTGGTGCGCAATGGTGAGCGAAAGTTTGTATTTACGAGCTTCCGAGAGAATCGTCGTAATGGATGGTGTCGCAAAGTTTTGAAACTCGTCGATGTAAAGATAGTACACGGGCAAATCTTTCCCGACGCTATCGGCACGTGAAAAGGCCGCCTGCAAGAATTTCGAGACGAGGACGAGGCCCAAGAGCGATGCATTCCTCTCTCCGAGACGTCCCTTCGAAAGGTTTGCGAGAAATATCTTCTTCTCGTCCATGATTTTACGGAAATCGAATGATGATTTTTCTTGCGCGACAATCGGACGCATGATGTCGTTCGTGAGAAAGACGTCGAACTTTGACGTGATATATGGCACGACGTTTTCGAGTGACGCCTCTCCGCCTGCCGCTTCCGCAATTTTCTTCCAGAACTGTACGATGACGGGATTTTGGCAGCGAGATATTTTCAGGTGGCGAAATGCTGAGTCCGCAAACACACGCGGAATTTCAAGGAACGTTGAGCCTGAATCTGGGTCTTCAACCACGAGCTGTGTCGCATTTCGATAGTACTGTTCAAACATCGGTCCAAAGGCCTCCGGCACGTCGGCGTAGAGTTTGCGGAAAATGCCATACACTTCATCCACCACGAACGTCTTCATTTCCGGCTTGTTT
>CAYIDY010000014.1:0-21437 GCA_964362305.1 uncultured Candidatus Saccharibacteria bacterium
AACAACAAGAAAGAGCGTGTCGGCCGTATCGTGCGCCTCCAGGCAGACAAGCGTGAAGATGTGAAGATTGTCTACGCCGGAGAAATCGCCGCGTTTGTCGGTATGAAGGAAGTAAAGATTGGTAACACGGTGTGTGATGCGGACCACCCAATTGCACTCGAGAGCATTGTCTTCCCGGAGCCGGTTGTTTCGATGCGCATTGAGCCGAAAACAAAAGCAGACCAAGAGAAAATGGGTATCGCACTCGGCCGACTTTCAGACGAAGACCCGACATTCCGCATCAAATCTGACCCGGAAACTTTGGAAACAATTATCTCCGGCATGGGTGAGCTTCACTTGGAAATTATTGTTGACCGTATGAAGCGAGAATTCGGCGTTGAGGCGACGACCGGCAAGCCGCAGGTTGCGTTCCGCGAAACAATTCAAGGCACGGCGGATGTCGAATATAAACACATCAAGCAAACTGGTGGTCGCGGTCAGTACGGTCACGTGAAGATTCGCATGAAGCCCTTGGAGCCGGTGGAAGAGGGTAAGAAAATCAAAAACAACGTTGAGCGTGAAGACCACTTTGAATTCATCAACAACATCAAAGGTGGTGTTATTCCAGCTGAATTCATTACGCCGATTAAGAAAGGCTTTAAAGAAGCAATGGATCGCGGTGTTCTCGCAGGATTCCCGGTCGTTGATATCTCAGTCGAACTGTACGACGGTTCGTATCACGATGTGGACTCTTCAGAAATCGCATTCAAACTCGCTGCTATCAACGCATTCCAAGACGCGGCAAAGCAAGCAAAGCCTGTTCTTCTCGAGCCGGTCATGAAGCTCGAAGTTGTAACGCCAGACAAGTTCTTGGGCGATGTCACGGGTTCCATCAACTCGAAGCGAGGACTCGTTGAAAGCATGGGCGAGCGCGGTCAGGCAAAAGTTGTCGTTGCGAAGGTCCCACTTTCAGAACTCTTTGGCTACACGACACAATTGCGCTCTCTCACGGAAGGTCGCGCAGTGCCAAACCTTGAGTTCTCTCACTACGCAATCGTGCCGCGCAACGTCGCAGACGAAGTTATCGCGAGCAGAAAGTAATCTTCTCAAATGCTATTCACATGCGGCCGCCCGAAGGGGCGGCCGCATGGCATTATTACCGCATGCAAGTTAACAAGACTGTGCGTTACGCCGTGCTTCTAATTCTTCTCGTCGGCATTCTCGCCTTTTTCGAATGGAGCGGTGTCATTGTAGCCGGGGAAAGTCATGTGGCTTCCGTAGCAACACCTCTCGACTCCGAGCATCTGTCGGAGCAAGAGGTGGCGATGGTACGCGTGAATGCGGAGACCCTTACTGAAACCTTGGTGCAGAGCGCGTCACAACCGCAAATGCAACCAGCATCGGTCGAGTCACAACTATCCGTTGCTGCTAGTCGCAAAAGTGAGATGCTCACACTCGCTGATGAGGATCCTGCAGCTTTTTTGAGCAATACCATTCCTCCGAACGTGCGCGCGAATCTCACGACGGAAGCGCAAAATCATGTTGAACAGAAAGTATCACTCACCGGTACGATACACGTTATCCATGTCGATGACTTTTCGGGCGGGCACGATTCGAAATTTATCTATTCGCTTCGCGCCGGAGGAGCGACCCTTGATGTACATTTTGCGGGCACAGCACCCGCAATGCGCTCGGGAGCAACAGTACGCGTCAACGGGTACCAACTTGAAAGCAAGCTCGTTGCGGGTGGCGGTCCGGCAGATACGGAATTCATTTCACCGCCACCACCGTTAGAAAGCGTCGGTGTCCAGAAAGTACTCGCCATACTGGTCAATCGTCCGAACCAAGCACCTACGCCGACGAAAGAAGAGATGCGCCAGAAATTATTCGCATCCGGATTCACGAGCTATTTTACCGAACAATCTGATGGGAAGGTGAGTTTCAAAGGCGACGTCACGGATTGGATTCTGCTTCCAACGCCGCGTACGGTCTGCGGAGCGTATCTCTTGGACGCGCCAGAGATTCAGCAACACCTGCAAGCGAAGGGGATTAGTCTTTCGAATTTCGGTCACATCGTGTTCATTGAAAACGGTTACAGTAGCGGATGTGCCTCGGTCGGGAAATGGGACATCCCTTTCAATGGTACGACATATCGACTATCGGTGAGTTGGGTCGGGTATCCCAACGCACACTACGGAAGAGAGGGAAGTAAAATGACTGGTTTTGACTATATTTTGGCACATGAAATGGGGCATCAGCTCGGCGTGATGCACGCGAATTCGTGGAGTTGCCAAGGTCAGACACTCGACAGTGATTGCGTTCATGTCGAATATGGCAACCAGTACGATGTCATGGGTTCAGGCTTTTACGGCGGCCATTTCAATGCATACTACAAAGACGTTCTCGGCTGGCTCAGCGAGTCATCGAAGGTGCGCATTACGACGAATAAGACATACACACTCCAACCCCTCTCGTCGAATTCGGGCTTACGCGCCGCGATTATCACGAACCCGTATGTTACGGCGGTGAATCCGAAAGCCCAGCCACTGTATGTCGAAAATCGACAACAGCTCGGCTTCGACCGGCTCTTGCCTGCGGATGCAATCGGTCTTCACCTCAACTACGTAGTGCCGGCATTTTTTCCGACCACGAGACTCATTCATGCGAACACATCTCTACCGTGTTCCTCCGACGAGAGGTACCTATCATGGTGCCCTCCATCTGCTCCTTCTTCGGTAGCATTAACGTCGGGCGGAACATTCTCGTGGCCGTCGCGCGGCATCTCGATAACCGCGCAATCCCCATCGAATGTAACGAGCGGGAGAATTATCGGGGATCCTATAGCTACCACCAGTCAACGTTTTTCAACACGCATCACGAGACCGGCGTGCTCGTCCGTGGTACCGAGCGTAACCGAAAATTATGTAGACCTCAGCATTCTGCCCGGTGCCGCATCTATTGTCGGGGGAACCTTGCGGAACAACAATACCGTAATGTGCACGCCGAGTCAGATGCAGATCTCGGCGGTATTCAAAGACGCGAAGTGGAATTCATATGTGTATCCAACGGATACGTTCACGCTAGCGCCAGAGGAGGAGCAGTATCTAAGTTTCCAATTTCTGTCACCACCGGAGACGCCGACGGGGGAGTATCAGGTAAGCGTGACCGTGCGCGATTTGACGTACAATCGTTCCTGGATCAAGCAATACACCATCAACGTCACCGCGGACCCGCGCAAAAGATAAGTACCTGTATCGTCGAATGTTCGAGGTACTGAAGAGTAGAACACAAATCTCACCGAGCCTCACATGACTGTTTTTCTACCGTATCCACACACCGCCGCCTGAGAGGGTGGCTGTGTGTCATGATGGGCGCATGTCGCTTGAGGGAATCGTTCAACTCCTCCAGACTGCACTGCTTCTCCTTGCTCTCACCCAAAACCCAAACGTGCCAGAATCTCTCAAAGCGTACGCGGTCACTGTCGCAAATCAGGCGATTGCAGTCGCGACGCAAGCAGTGAGCAGAACTCCGACAACCTCTCCGGGGACTGTGCTGCCACCGGTAACAGTAGCGCCCAATCCGACCCTGGCTCCGAATCCATCACGCCTCTCGACCCAGTGCCCGATATATCAACAGCCGCTCTGTCCTATCGGTCAGTATGTAGAACAGGGAACGCTGGCCTCGAATGGCTGTCGGAGCGCGCCCCGATGTGTGCAGAATGTTGTAATCCCGCCCACAACTCCACCGGCTCAATCTCTCACTTCATATACGAACTTCACCAATATTTGCGAACGACGTGTCGTTGATTACCAGAATGGCATGAATGTACTCAGTCCCGTTCCCGCCGGCTGCTTCTCGCCAAACAATCCGTTCTTGTTTTCGGTGACGCATGAATCGGCGCTGAATACGCACTGGCGTCTCGACGCGGACGGAACAAAAATATACGACGCGAATTTCGTGGGAGACAGTGCCATCTACATGCATGATTATCGTGACTCAGACCTTGGCGTGATATTCCGACATGGCTTCACGCCGAATACAGGAGGAGTCGGTACAGTGCTCGGCATAGCGCTCGACGCGCTCAACTTTCCCGGGACGAATGTTACGGGGCGAGATTTTCGTGACGGCTATCTCTTCATGGGACTCAACGACCTTTCGATTCCCACTCCGTCTCTCTCGAAAGACATTTATGTGAGCTTCGCGTTCCGTATCCGAGGCAATGACCTCGTGCCCTATGAAGGAGCTGCAAGCAATCATCGGCTCGTGCTGGGGACTAAGGTCACGTGGACGGAAGTCGGCAGGGCGAACACCGCCCACTACTTTGAATTCAATCTATTCAAGTCGCCCGGCTTCCATGCGACACAGACGAACTATCCCTGTCCGTCGGACGGTCTCGCGTACGATTACTGTTTCTATGACTCAAGTGCCGCAGGTCTCTACGCGGAAGGGAAATACATCCCCATCTCGAGCGTTGCCGGACACAATGCGCTCTCAAACATCACGACGGACACTTGGTACTCCGTGCGCATCCCACTTTCACAACTCGTGAGAAATTCCGGGTGGTTCTCACCACCGAGCACATGGAGCGCGGCGACGCTCGATGGCGTGTACATCGGCATCGAGAGTAGTGGCGCAAGTCGTTTGTGGGCAGAGGTAAAGAACTATTCGGTGACCGAGGAATAATTTGAGTCGTCGGAAAAGGAGGAGGGTATCCCCACATAGCCCGCTCACGCAGTGGGCTGTGTGCGATGATGGGTGTATGACGTTATGCAAATCGCTCGCACTTGTTAGCGCTTTATCAATTTTTTCGATAGCAATACCGTTCATCACGGGTGCAGCGTGTTACCAAACTCAGACCTATCCGCCGCAGACAATCTGCAACGACGAACCTGAACCAGCGCCAGGCGGCGTCACTGATGCGGGATGCTATCAAACCCAGACGTATCCGCCGCAGATAATCTGTAATGATAATGGAGTGGGTAATCCCCCAGCAGGCCTTGGAGGCTCTCCGCCACAAGGAACGTCCGGTGCCCCGGTTGCCAACTGGCGCTTCGAAGACAGTGGCTCGAGCGTGCTCGATTCTTCCGGCAACGGGAACAATGGGCTTCTCGAGAATGGAGCAGGGCGAATCGCGGGTACGCAGGGCGGCAACAAGCTCATTCTTGATGGCGTCGATGACCGCGTCATTATCTCGCCCGTTTCAGCGAATGCATCCAACATGACGGCCTTCACGCTCATGGCGTGGATACGTCCGTCCGCGAACAGTGGCATCATCTTGCGTAAAGGAAATCAGGATCTCGGACGATTCAATTTCGGACTGACCTTTGATGGTCGATTATTCCTTCGTGTTGGGTACACCGCACAGACGGGGGCATGGACTACCGCGCAGACTTTGGCGCACGATACTTGGACGCACGTTGCTGTCTCGTATCCCGGAGGTACGGGAGCGGATCCAGTTTTTTATATAGACGGCGCGGCCGTGACCCAGACGGAGGTATCAACGCCTGCCGGGGATGTTGCTCCTGACTCTTCATATCTCTATATCGGCAACAATCAGGACTTTGTAAATCGCTCGCAAGGAGGTTCGTCCGCATTCATGGGCCGGATGGACGACGTTCGAATTTATAATTCAGCGCTGCCCGGCGGCGCGATTGCTTCTGCAATGACGCCAGAGCCCGACCTTGCTTCGTACGTCCCATTACCGATGCCATCGCCGTCTCCAACTCCGGCGCCGCCACCTCCAGCGCCCGGAATTGTCACGTCGCCCCCAGAGCCAGCCCCGCTGGCCATATGCCCAAACTTGAGTCGTACACTCTCGTATGGAGTAAGCGGAAACGACGTCGGTGAACTTCAGAAGTTCCTCATTTGGAAAGGGCATCTCGCGAAGGGGAACGACACCGGTTTTTTTGGCGCTCTCACACAAGCCGCAGTCCAGAAGTTTCAATGCGCCGCGATGGGCCTCTGTTCAGGTTCTCCGAGCAGTAATGGGTATGGTGTCGTCGGTCCGCAGACGCGGAGTTCAATCGCCATCGCCTGCGGCATCGTGCCGCCGAGTGAAGTCGAATCTAGCGCAACCACCGGTTGGGTTGAAAAAATATCGACGGGAGATGGAGTCATACGTGGTTGGGCCGCTGACAAAAATAGTCAGAGTCCGATTACAGTAAATATCTACGCCGATGGAAACGCGAATTCGAAAGGTGTCTTTGTCGGATCGACTCTCGCATATGCAATTCACAAGGGCGCTGAATGGCAGTCAGGAATACCGGGGAATCACGGGTTCTCATTCCAAATCCCAAATCAATATTTTGACAGTCGTTCACACACGTTCACTGTTGAGCCGATTGACGCTCAAGGACGCCCGGGGCCAATGCTGGGCGCCGCACAATCATCGGTGACGCTTCTGTATACCGGAGGACGTGCGCCACGTTCGTTAGTGACCGACGCGAGCTGCCTCGATGGTGGTAGCCGCTGTGTATCTTTCGGCAGTGATTATCTCGCGCCGAATTTCTCAGTTTCTTCCGGAAAGGATGACGGCGTCAATTACTTCAATACATGGCAGTGTTCTTCAGCGTCAGGCATCAATCACATTACAAAGGTCAACATTATCCCGTACGGTACGCATGGAAATCTCTATCAGAAAGACAGCTTATTCCTTGATGCAAGTCTGGCGAGTACACCGGGCACGCTTCTGTACTTCACCTCATCGAGTTACGACCACGGCTCGACGTTCCGTCTCAAGAAAGCCGCATATAGCCCTTCTGAAAATAAATGGAACATTCACAGTGTCTTGGACAACCCGCTCTCTGCGGGCGGAGTCTCGAGCCAAGATGGACGCGGTACGTCGTTCATTATGAATGATTACTCTCTCCCAGGATGGGGGCCGAGTTCGCCAGTATCCGGTTCGCAAACCTTAGTTCCGGGCGTATCAAATACGAGTGCGGGCGCGCAGATAGGAAGCTATCCGCTCGTCGGAACGGGCCCTCTTGGTATTACAGCGGTGATGAACGCATTACATCCGTCAACCGTCTCCGGTGGCGTAGAAGGACGCACGTGTATTCACATGAACCCGAAGCTCTTTGACTACGACGCGCAAGGTCGCCCTCAGTCGATGCTCGTAAACCTGTGGCAGAACACTATATCTGAAGCGTGCCCACTCCCACCCGGGGCCCCGATTACAAAGCTTCCTGCGCCTGGTACCTATATTTATCGCTATCAGGGGGCGACTCTGGGTTGGCAACTTGATCTCGCTAAAGGTCTTGTTAAAGACAGCGCGACGAACGACAGTACCAATCGGCTGTCACTTGTATACAAGCCAATCAACGGGTCGCGCATGATGCTTGCAGCAACGTGGGACGGAGAAGTTGTGCAGATGAATCTTGATGCTCCGGCAGCGTCGAATGCAACAAAGCTTCTCGACTGTTCGGCGCCGGGTGTGCACCTCGGTGAGGCAACGGGGAACGCGGACGGATTTTATTTCCTCGCGAGTCCGCCAGGTCAACCTCTCTATCTTTCGCAATCGCCTGATGTTTTCTACGCGGATATCTATTACGCATCGAAGCGATAGTGCTTTAAGCCACGTATCCCCAAACGCGGCCGCCCGAAAGGGCGGCCGCGTGCCATGATGGGCGCATATCCTAATCACGCTCCCCATGACCCGCACAATTGCATCAGGAATCGCACTTCTGTTTCTGGTCAGTCCCGTCTTTGTCTCCGCACAGAGCGTTGCCGACTTGTGGGCACAAATCACCGAACTCATGAACCGTGTCGGAGCGCTCCGCTCTCAAGCGGCAGCAGCTGCTTCATCCACATTAGCAATAGCGAACCCGTGTCCCGTACTGAACCGTACGCTCTCCTACGCAGCCCGTTCAAGTTCCCGCGGTGCAGATGTGAAAGATTTGCAGCGTTGGTTAATCGGTGAAGGCTACCTCGCTGCAGGAAACGACACTGGCTACTTTGGTCTCCTCACAGAGAAAGCAGTCAAAGACTTCCAATGCAAAGAAGGCATAATCTGCAACGGCACCGCTGCTACAATCGGCTATGGCTCTGTGGGACCTGCTACGCGCGCGGCGATTGCACGAGTATGTAGCACCACTGTCGCCAAGTGCGTACCGCTTCCATCGGAGACCCGTACACAAGCATGCCCAGCAGGACAAACCGGCATCATCACTGAGACTCGTACTTCAATGTGCGCGGCAGGAGCGACAACGCCGGTGTGGAGCGAGTGGTCTGTCAGTAGCAACACTTGTGTGAAGACGCCACCACCACCAGTCATATCTTGGGGTACTCTGACAGGTGAAGTCATCGAGCGCTACTATCCGTTCAATATGCAGCGCGGCGCTCTTCTCGTGAGCCAATCGAATATCAATGAGAACGCGAGTCAGTGGGCGAACCGCAACGTCTCGCCAACGAGAATTGATATCACTTGGGGAACTCCAGGGAACTGGCCGGGACCGGATTCGTCGACAGAAGAATTTGAGATACGCAGTAACTGTGCTGGCGGGAAGCGCATGCTGTACCTGAACGCATTTACGAACGAGAATATCAACCAGCGGTATCCAATCGAGACGCGAAAAGCGGAGATAAAAATCGGTAGTGGCTCGTGGATCGATATCACCGGGGGCGGCACCTGCGGTACGAATGGACAGCCCTATGCTTTAGCGGATCTCATCGCCGAGCCGTACACGATGCGGCTGTGGGGCAACATCTACGGCGTCGACGGAAAAATCGGACGCACCTTCTTCTGGCAACATACAATCACACACGATGCATCGAGTATGAATTCGTGTTGGCAAAACGATGCGATGACATCGCGTCCTGCGATGGTGCAGGAAGAGGCGTGGTGGGACTCGGTAAACGGATGGATGAACAGTGGTCCGAATATAGGAACTGGAAGTATGGGCGCGAATGGCGAGCCCGATGGAAATTCCGCTCCTTATGTACGCGGACAGAAAATTGGCAAGGATGTGGGCTTAGGTTGGACAACCTTCGGCGGCATCAACTACTGCATGAAGTATCAGTGGAATTGGTAATACGGACTCACTGCGCAGCCTTCGTAAACCAATTGAGTAGCGTTAGTACATCAGCCTTCCGGTCTGTCGAACCGAGCACGATGATGGCGATAGTGCTCGTAGCGTTATTAATTGGCACTTCAAAAAGTGAAGTCATCGTTTGACGCGCGGCATCGGTGTATCCCGTCTTTCCTCCGAGGAATTGTTCGTTCTCAAAAAACACATTAAAATTCTTAATCGTGTACGGACGACCGTCGACAGAGTGAATCTTTTTTTCCGGTTCGCGACTCACGTTCAGAATAAACGACTGGCTATCATGAATGTATCGCATGAGCAAAAACAAGTCACTTGCCGTAGAAACATTATTCTCAGAAATACCTGACGGATCCTCGAGCGCTGTGTGCCACATGCCAATCGATTTTGCTTTGTCGTTCATCCAGCGCATAAAGTTTTCTGAACCAAAATAACGCGCGAGCGTATAGGAGACGGTGTTGTTCGACTGCATAAGAAGCGGGTAAATCAACTCTTCCGCATTAAAAGAAGCTCCCGAGGCAAGCGAGCCTGGCGTACCTTCCGTCTGTTCGCGATCATCGCCAGTGATGGAGAGAATTCGGTCGTAATGAATCGTTTCGTTAGCAACCAGTGCGGTGAGGAGTTTCGTGAGCGAAGCGATAGGAAGCACGGTGTCCGCATTTCTTTCGGCATACACCGTGCCGCTCCTCACATCGGCAACTAAGAACGCCTTCGCAGACACTTTCGGAATGCGGACGTCGGATAAAGGAATGGGGGGAGTCGTCTCGTGTTCTTCCCATACAAATAGTGGCGTGCCACGTTCTGCAAATTCAAAAACAGCCGTTGCGTCGTCTGTTGAAAGTCGTATGCATCCCCCTGAGTATCCTTCTGGTACGGGAGTACCGTCCGGATAATAGGGCCATCCATGAATGAAGAAGTTTCCAAAAAACTGCATGGACTGTGGCATGTGCACTTGCCCTAAACTCGAGAAATGGTCTTGCTCCTTAGTTTCTATCTTATAGAGGCCTGTCGGTGTCTCCCAGCGACTGCCACGTTTTCCTTTCGAGAGAATAGGGTATGTCGCAGTCGCTACGCCGTTCTCGAATAGGTACAACCTCATCTCAGACAAATTTGCTGCAATAAAGCGCGTGTGAGCGCGGCTTAGTGAATCGACGGACGCAGTACCAATCGTTCGTGTTGCCAGCTGCTCCTCGTATTCTTCAATTTTCCCGAGTATCTTATCGGACGCCGCTGCTGCAACCTGCGTTTCGATTGTTGCGGGGCTGTTCTCGTTAGCAGTCTCATCTTCTGTGGGTCGAGGTGAGGCGAATACGTCTCCGTACTGCACAATTGCAAGGACACAAAAAATGCCACTCAGTAATTTTAATGAGTAAATGAAACTCTTCGTGTCGAAAGAATACGTTGAATGCTGCATGCGATGCGGGACGTTTCTATTGTACGTTATGTTGTATGAGAAGTGCTGTGTCTATCAACACGAGCATGCTGCATTAAAGTACCTACACATTTGTGCATGCTAAAGTGGACGCATGTCCTCGAGGCCCGAAGACTCTTCTTCGCTCACACTGAAGGGCGCAGTATATATCGCTGCGCTACTCACCGTTATTCTCATTGTGCTCTTGGCGCTCACACAGCGTACAACCCCAGAACAAGCTCCGTTCACAACGGAAGACGCACAGGAGCGAGCAGAGGTTCGTGCACAAATCCGCGAAAGCATAGAGGTCGAGCAAGCAGGTACCCAGACCGAAGTCTTGTCAGAGCCAGAAGCGGTCAGGGAAGCTATACAGGAGAGCCAAAGAACCCCTTCCGATGTTAATCAGGAAACAAAAAATCAGATTCGCGCGCAGTTTCGACAAGCGCTATGAAAACCCTCCTTCGTCTTCCGGCCCTCATTCTCATCGGAGGAATGTGTTGCGCACTTGCAGTGTACGTCATATTTGGGAAACCTGCCGTACTCTTGTCACAATCAGGGTCATCAATAACGGGGTATTTATGGAGTGATGCGATTGGATGGGTCTCAACAAACTGTCTCACCGGAGGTCCCACAGGGAATAATATTTGTGCCACGAGGAACTATAGCCTTGCGGTTGACGCGAGCGGTTACGTTACCGGATACGCATGGAGCGACAACCTTGGATGGATTAAGTTTGGTGGGCTCAGTAGTTTCCCGACGGGAGGAGGTACCACCGCGCAAAATGCACAGATTGTCGCGAATTCTCTCATTGGCTGGGCGCGAGCCTGTGCAGGGACGCAGAGTACTGACTGCTCTTCAATGACAAGTCGCACAGACGGATGGGACGGATGGATTTCTTTTAACGGCACCGGATATGGCATTACTCTTAACGCGGGAACGTTTGCCCCTTGTCAGGTCGGTTCGACCAGCTGCGCATGGGGAGATGTAAACGTCGGCTGGATAGATTTTCGCTATGCCTCAACGACATATGGTGCATGCGCGAGCATGCCCGCGAACTTCTGCGACCCGAGTGGGCCTGGCGGAGTCAGTAAGCACCGCGATGCAAACTGCACAATCACAATCAACCCGCCAGACCCTTGTCCGTGGCAGTGCGAGCCCACAACCGGTCTTTGTATTCTGCCTCCAACACCAGCGGGCGGCCTCGTTCTCTCTCCTTCCATTGTTAAAACAAATAGCACAACAACCATTTCGTGGACGGTTGCAGATGCGCAGTCGTGTACGGCAGTAGGAGATAATGGCGATAGCACTTCTGTTTCGCCGAGTGCATCCATTCCAATTACAGAACCAACAACATACACACTTACGTGTACTGACCTTCTTGGCGTGCCACATATCATCGACGTCGAGTCGGTGTCAATTGCGCCCGCGTTCGAAGAATTGTAAGTAGTGTGGAAAACCAAATAAAGAAGTGGTACTTCATGATTCAATGTGTACTGGTATGACAACTAAAGGGAAACGGTTTAACCGCGTCGCGCTCGCTGCAGCGGCTAGCGCTGTGCTCTTATTTGGAACTGTTGCCTTTGCATGGACAGGTCCGCCTGCGTCTCCTCCGAATTCGAACGCCAGTGCCCCGGTAAACGTTGGGTCTACTCTCCAAGAAAAAGTTGGAGGATTTTATGTCAGTGATTTACTTGAATCAGACTCACTCGCGGTGTACGGAAATGCGATTCTTGGTGGCGCAAGTCGCTATCTCAACTGGGGGACGACACTAGGCACGAGCGGATATGGTATTCGCGACAATGCGGGGACGCTCGAATTCAAGAACAATGGCGGGTCGTGGACGTCGTTTGCATCGGGTGGCAGTCTCACGTGGCTTGCCTCGGGAAACAATATCTACAACACTAATTCTGGAAATGTCGGTATCGGCACGGCAACACCGGGTGCGACGTTGACGGCCATAAGAGCCGATGGAACGGGAAATGCGGCAATCATTTTCGGTAACGACCAGACCAACAAATACGGTATTCTCGACTACAACGACACATCGGATTTCGTATCAATACAAGGGGGTGCGTGGGGTGGGACGACGCGAACGCTCGCTCTGCAGGGCGGCGGTGGCAACGTCGCCATCGGGACAACTGTAGCGAGCGCGAAGCTGCATGTATATGGCAATGCGATGGCAGCGTCCACGGCAGGCTCCGGTGCCTCGGTGCGCAACAGTGGCCTGCAGCTGTGGGCTGATAATGCGTTTGGTTCGGAGCTTCATTACGGCCAAGGGGGGGCACAAAGCAGTGGCTGGGCCACCGCGCTGTATGGTCGCTCAGGTGAGACCGTCGCACTTCGCTTAGGAGCCTATGCGGGGAGTGCGACTGCACAGAGTACTTTTAGTGAATTCATGACGATTCTCAATTCGGGCTATGTCGGCATCGGTGCTCCAGCCCCGGCGAGGACGCTCGATGTCTTTGAGAAAGCAAATTCAGCAGCATATAAAGAAGTGGCGCGCTTTTCGATTGCCAACAACGCTGGCGGTACCAATTTTTCGCGACTACTTTTCGGTCAAACAGCAGCCAACAGCATGTTCATCGAGGCGGCAGATCAAGCCAATACCAAGGGCGTCTTGCAATTACAGCCGTATGGGGCGGGGAAGGTCACTATCGGTAATACGGCAGCAACGCACAAGCTCAGTGTCCTTGGTAACGCAGTGAGCGGCTCACATGCTATTTACGGAGTTACGGGGATTAGCGACAGCGCAACGCATGGCGTCCTCGGTGCCTCTGGAATCTATTGGGCAGGTCTCGGTCGCTCAGACGGATACTCTTTCGTTGGCTCAGGAAGCCTCTACAACAACGGTTCCGTACAAGCGACGAGCTTCCTCTATATCTCCGACGCACGTCTGAAAAAGAACGTTAAAGCCCTCGACGCGGGTCTCGTAGCACTAATGAAACTCAAGCCTGTATCATTTACGTGGAAAGAAGATGCAACGGGGATGGAGGGAATGAAAGACCCGCGTGCCGGCACCGACGACATTGGTCTCATCGCGCAGGAAGTAGAGGAAATTATTCCCGGTATAGTCTCGACGAATGCACAAGGTGTGAAATCCGTCGACTACGTTCGTCTGGTGCCGGTTTTGATAAAGGCCATGCAAGAACAGCAGGCCCACATTGATTTATTAGAAACGAGGCTTAAGAAATTGGAAGGTACAAACTAATAATTCTATGGAACGAATTCAAAAATTTCTTGCAACTGAGCGAATAACAATCATCGGGGTTGTATTGATTTTGGCATTCTTTTCTGCGGTTGCTCATTCAGATTCACGCGCTCCCTTTGTATCGAGTGAAATTAGATTCACCGAGCTTTCAGAGGCAGGACTCGATATCGTGCCTGCATCATGTTCATCGGCGCCATACTATCCGCATTTTGCCGGTGACTGCACGTGCCCAACAGGGGCCCAGCCGGCGAAAGAGGGGGCAAGTGGATACGAGCTCTTAACGATGCTCAATCGGCGAATAGACAAGCACTCAGTACATCTGTGCGTCGACAACACGAGCGCAAATCAGTATTTCGTGCCGGGCAATACTCCTGCGGAAGTTCAGGCGTTTAAGAATGCGGCCGGAAGTCTATCGGGAATAAAGCTCTACGTTACTCTGATGCAATTTATGAAAGAGAATGCGAGTTACTACGGACAAGGTGATCTTATGGAGGTTGCTCGTCCACTTACTGCGAGCGAGCCCTCGTACGGCATCATGGGAATACTTGGAAGTATTTCTCCGATTCCAGGAACCGGGTTGATACCGTTATATCTGTGTAAAAATATTGCGGCCCCTACTGTTCCGGACTACTTTGTAAGCACAAGCGCCGCGTGTGAAGGAACGCAGTACGTGGAGATATTAGGATACGGTTGGAGCGCCTCTGCCGCAGGGCGCGTTCCAATGTATCGCTGTCGTGGAAATGTTGCGACACTCTTTGATGGCCAATCGAGCACCACCATGTATCCTGATCATTGGCTTCAGACATCAAGTTCATGCACCGGGGGTGGGTATTACGCGACCGGACTTGTAAACGAGGGCATACTTTTCTATGCAGAATCCCTCACGGGGTCAATAACTGGCGGAGGCAGAATATCTCCGTCTGCACCACCACCTCCTCCACCTCCACCACCGGAGTACGGTGAGTGATTAGAGTCGATTGTTTACAGCACTCGCCGCAAGGTCTAGATGGTACACACCACTGGTTTATTGATTGCGCGCACGAGGAGAAAAGAAGAAAGCGTGAGAAGCGCTAGACCAAGATACCCAAGCTCTGCTCCCTGAAACGGCAGCAAAGCCACAAGTCCGACACTTGAAGCAGAAAGGGTCGTCAAGAAGAGCGACCCGCACGCTGCGCATCCGATGCCAAAAAACGCAATGACGGACCCGATGACGCCGCCGCTAGTCGATATTGCAGACGTCGACTTGAAAAGTTGACGGTAAAAAATGAGAAGTGTGATATTGATGCCAAAGAGAAGTGGCAAGAGGGTGGTTGTCGGCTCTTCGATGAAGTTTCGGGCAGGAGAACTAAAAACGGATAAGAGAAGCGCGAACTTTTCCGAAAGCATGGATGTGTCATTACGCACTATCGCCAGAATAAGCGCCGAGTATTGAATGAAAACAAGTGCGCAATATGTGCTGAGCGCTATCATGATTGCGAGAACTACGTACGAAGCTCGAGAAAATACGCGGTACATAAGAATAGTATAGATGACTCTTTGAGTCGTCTTGGATTATATTTTTTCTGTGCCACAGAGGGCGACGGCGTACACGGGCTGCTCATCATCTCCGAGATCTAAAAGATTGGTGACCGCCTCGTCTCTAAATCCCGCGACAGGCCGTACGGGCATCTTCATTGCGGTTGCAGTTAAAAGGATGTTTTGCGCCATATGCCCAGCCTCAATGAGACCATGCGCGTAACTGAGGTCGCCATACTTTACGCTCGACCTATCCCATACGGCAGTAAATATAAGAAGTGCCGGACTCGAAGGCGTTGTTTTTTGGTTGACGATGTTCGCGATCGTCATATCTTCTGGAGCCTCCCACAGATGTTCGAGAGAGTGCGATGGAGCATGGTAATGGTACACATCCAGTGACCGAGGCATGAATATGTCTCCGACCAAATATGTCTCGATGGGGAACAGTGCACCCGCTGAAGGGTATGCACGATACGTTTTCTCAGTGGCTCCGAGCGCAACCCCTAACAAAGTTCCAAGTTCCTGAATCGAAAATCCTCTGTGAACATAGGTATCAAAAGAACGCCGCTCCCTTATCGTTCTTGAGAGCGAGTTATCGAGAGCGAGTGGTGGAGGTAATGCGATGCGTGGCATGCGCGGGTACTCTTTTGCGAGCCCCGTCTCGTGAGGGTGGCGAGCTGTCGAGGTTCCATGACGTGTTCGCTGCGCCTCGCGTACTGCCGCATGGATACGCTTGATGAAGAGTGACATATTTAGACAAATGGATGTGGTTCCTCGGTAAACGGTTTTATGCGAGGATTGTGGCCGTGCGCGCGTGGAATTTCTGAGATGCGCGCGCCAAAAATATGTGGATGCCGCTCGTCGAAATAGAGCGGCTGCAGTTCAGGTACGACGATCATTTCTATATGCCACGAGGGCACGTTTGCGTTCGAAGAGGTGAAGGGGACAGAGACGCAGTTGTAACTTTTTTGCTTGCACCAGGAAATCAGTCTTTCAAGATGAAGAGTGGGGGAATCGGTGTCCCATACTTCAGGCATTACTGGCCCCATCGCGCCTCGTACTAAAAATGAAAGCTTTTCTGATTGTTTGAGGTGAGACCAATAGGAGAGTCGATTTTCATGTCGTATCTTTTGTTTAGAAACTATTTCGGATGTGGCCAGGATTTGCGCACGAGCATTGAGGCGTGCACGTAGCGCCTCAAGAAGAGCGCCTTCTGCAGCGGCTGCGGCATCTTGGCCAGCTTTGAGTCCCACGGTATACGGAGGCATGTGTGACCCATCGTGTACGACCGCGCATATCGTATAGGTCGGGGCATCGGTAATCATGCGAACAAATGAAACTGTGAGACGATATCGGTCGCATCGAGAGAGGAGTGTTCGCAAGGTGTGGCGCTTCGCTGCGAGTGTTTCAGGGTCTATACGAGGAAGTGAAAGCTGGTTGAGCCACATGATGATATATGCATCTCGCTCGATAATTTCGAGTAATCCGCCTAATCGAGCACGTGCCTGGTCTTCATGCGTGGCAAGTCCTGTAGTAACCGCAGAGCGGAGAAGGGGTTCTGATTGTCGGCGTGCGCGAAGTCTTGGATGCGCGCTAATTGTTTGCGCTGGAACCCAGACGTATGAGTTCGATATAAGGGAGGTGCCTCGTATCCAGAGAAACTCTTTCTTTTCGAGAGCGTCGCGCCTCTTTACAATGTCGAGTCCTGCAAACTGTGTGGGCGAGAGATGCGTTTTTTTGAGGGTAGCCGGAGTAGATACGATAGGAGACTCAAAATAATCATCCCGCTCAAACCAGATATGTCGCTCAAGCGCTTCCGCGAGAGTTGCAATCAATGAGTGACGTTCATCTGACACAGCACCTGCGCCTGCCGAATTCTCATCGCCGTCACGAAATGTGGCGCGCCACGACAAGAGCTTTGGCTCGTCGGACAATGTCTTGCCTAGTGTTAGGGCCTGTATGACGCCCGCATGGCGCAACTTCTCTGCAATTTCGAATACATCGGCAAGCCCGGTTTTTCCAAACGGAACTACTTCTTCGTCAATCAGCATGTGAGCACCCGTTTTTTTTTCGAGAAACTGAACAATGATTGAAAGTGCTTTCCAAGCGGCGCCAGAGAGTCCTGAACGCGGAACATCGTCATACCGTACGACTGATTTGAGCATGGACTCATGATACCAGGAGCGAGAAAACAGGGCGCGCGCAGTGTATGGTCTGATTACATTGATATCCCCATGGCCCCCCGCTTCATGTGGAAAGTGGGCGTATACTAAATGAATGGTAGTTCTCGAGGTATCAAAAAATGCGTGGAAAAGTTCGATTTCCAAGATGTATACAATAGCCATCCTTGTTTTTGGACTTGCGACACTCTTCTTTGTTGCCGCGCCGAAGTATTTTGCATCGACTCTCACTAATGTCGCGCATGCAGATGCGCCAACAGGATTGGCGTGCTCATCGTGTGGAGACGCCTCATGTTCTGGCGATGCGGGATGTGCTTGCGATGCGGGAGGAGGTTGCGATGGGAGTTAACCGGAATCATGGAACCAGAAAAAACCACATACACAAAGGTGCTCTTGCTCGCGGGAGTCGTGATTGTGATAGCTGCGGCCGCGGCTTTTTTTCTTCTTGGTACAACCTCAACAACGAAAAATGAGATTTTATATTCAGAAGTAAATACCCCTCATGACACCTTGATAAAAACAAATGCTGCATTTGCGTCAGGAGAGGCGTTATCTCGAGGTGGAAAGTTTGCGGAAGCGACCGTCGAATATACAAAAGCGCTTGCAAATGCGGAGGATTCGACACAAGAGGCGCAGATTATGATGAAGATTGCGCATTCACAGAGGGATGCCCGCAAATTTTCTGAGGCTATTGCAACCTACAAGCAAATTGCCGCAAATAATGCATACATGTCGATTATGCGTGCCTACGCGATTGAGAATCTGGGGCGCATGTATTCGCAATATGGGTACGCCGCCGATGAGATAAAACGAGAGACATTTACTGGGGACCCCTATGCAAGCTTTGCCGTAAACGCAGATACTGCACTCGCGTACCGCCGACTCTACGAATATGCGCTCTCATACAGAGGAAATGCCGGCTCGGCAGCACGAGTAGCGAACTGGTATGCAACGGAAGCACTCCGTTTACATGAGGCCGACGCCGATATCTTGGCGGTCATGGAAAATGTTGCGTTTGCGCGAGAGAATTTGGCAATAGCTGACGCAGACTTGGAGCGTATCGCCGCAGACGAGAACGAGCGCAGCGTTTTGCCGGAGATTTTATTTACCCAAGGACGCGCAATTGCATCGCTTTCGAAATTTGGACAGGCTACCTTGGAAGAAGCGGCGGCCAAATACAAAGAATCGTATGACTTTGGTATTTTAGGAGGGCCAGGAACTGGCGGATACGCACGATACAACTACGCTGCGTTTCTTGAGGAGTACTATGGTGATGAAGTGAATGAAGATATCAAGAAGATACTTGCTGATTTTAATGAGAGCGCCGATGCATATAAGAATACGTCCGTGTTCGGCTTGTTTACCAGTAGCGCAGCGAAGAATAATGGAACTAACGCTCGCCTGCGAGGACTCGCTGCTATTGATTCAAATTTTAAAAACACCCTGAAATCGATTGGGTGGAGCGACGATAATTTCTAAGGCTGAAGCCATGGCTTCCACTCCAAGGACATTCAGCTCTGTACCGTTCGCGATACCGCTGCTAGTCCTCCTCGTCGGCGGAATTTTTTTACTAGTTATTTTCGACAGTCCTGATATCGAACAAGCAGAAAGCTTGGTAGTGCGGCCTATGAATGCTGAAGACCACATTAAGGGCTCACTCGATGCGCCCGTTCACATTATATTGTTTTCGGATCCTGAATGCCCGTACTGCAAGGACTGGCACGAAGACGTGTTGCCGCGTCTTATGTCGAAATTCGGAGATGATATAGCAATTGCATATCGCCATCGACTGGTGTCGCGGTACGAGCGCTCGGAGCGAGAGGCGAATGCTATGGAATGTGCGGACATCGTAGGTGGGAATGATGGATTCTGGCGGTACCTCGATGCTCTTTTTCGCGCAACACCGTCGGACGACCAACTTCCTCCAGAGAAGCTGTACGATTTTGCCTCCATTGCAGGTCTGTCCTTGCCAGAATTTTCCTCATGTCTCGACGAAAAACCTCGAGCACGGCGAATTGCGCGCGATGTGCAAGAGGCGGCAGTGGCTGAAATTGCAGTATCGCCGACAGCTATCATCATGCTGCGAGACGCGTCTCGCTCGGTGGTGGTTCCGACGAGCCGGTACGGTCCTTTAGAAGCGTCGGTATCACTCCTACTCAGTGCAGGTGCTGAAAACTGACCTGCGCGCGTGATACAATTCCGGCATGAAATTTGATACCGATATTTTTCACTCAAAAATTGGTATTGCAATCGCGGTATGCGTCGTAACAATTCTCGTCATCTACCTGACGCCGCTTAAACACTTGAATCTCATCGACCCTAATCCCGTTGATATCGATCCTGCTGAATTTGCGCAAGAGTTTGAAAAGAATCCAGATAAGTTTTTATTCATCGACGTGCGGGAGAAAAGCGTCTATGACCGCGCACATGCAAAAGGCGCCATAAGCCAGCCGATAGGCTCGTTGTACGACTTGCGCCACACACTTCCAAAAACCGATAAAGAAATCGTAATCATCTGTACCAGTGGCCGGCTCGCCGGCGTCGCATATGGCTTTCTCCAAAACTGGGGGCACCTGAATCTCCTCAGAATTGAAGGCGGTATGCAAAAATGGGCACTCGAAGGATTGCCGCTTGAAGGAAGCGATATACTCGCCCCATTACCCGAGTACGACTGATTGGATGAAATATCTTTCAGGCACTGCAGTGTGGCGAGTTCTGGTGTTGCTCATCGCAGTACTTGTAGGATTACTTTTAGTTCCGTCGGCGCGAGCGACACTCGTCGACGGCCTCGAGTACGCGACATTCCTCGTGGCGCCGAGTGCAGAGAAGGCGTTTGAGCGTGGTGAGCGCCATTTTGACGTTACGGACCCGTATGCGTACGACCTCAGTCGTGCAGAATATTATTTTCGTCAGGCAATTGAACTAGACCCACAGTATCCGCATGCGCATCATCAGATAGCGCGCATACTTTTCTTGAAAGGGCTTTTTGACGCAGCGCTCGCCCAAATAGAGATGGAGATTAAGAATCAAGGTGAGGTTGAACCAAACACCTACTACGTTCGCGGACTTATCCACGGATTCCGCGAGGACTACGTCGCGGCAGAGGCAGACTATCGCACGTTCTTGAAAAAAGACCCGAAAAACTGGGCCGCAACAAACGATCTCGCATGGATATTGCTGAAGGACAATAGGCCGCTCGAAGCGCTACATGCGATAGACGAGGTGCTTCCGTACTGGCCAATCAATCCTTGGTTATTCAATAATAGAGCAACGGCGCTCTACGAACTCGAACGATTAGATGAGGCTATCGGCGATGCTCGCCGCGCGAGTACGCTGGTCCAGGATGTTTCAGAAGAGGATTGGGCGGTGGCGTATCCTGGTAATGACCCTGGATCCGCAGGCGATGGCCTACGTGCATTTAAGGAAGCGGTGGCTAAGAACCTCGAAAAAATAGAACAGGCGTGGGCAGAGCAAAACCCTACCGCTGGTCTGCCACTGTAGTACCAATGACCACCTGAGTTTTGCAGTGTTCTATTGCACTTCATTACTATTTTGTTACTATGCCTCCACGCACGCCTGTTTAGCGTGTTTGTGTGTCTGAATTTTCTCGTGCAGCGTAGCGAACTGTCCGCCGAAGGGCGAAGCGAGAAGGGGAGAAGCAGCAAACATAGCAGGGCACTCTAAAAGCGTTGGCACAATGCGGATATATCCGCGATTATTAATTATTAATTAATTGCAAATATATGGCAGATGAATTTAAGCGAACAAAGCCGCACGTAAACGTCGGAACGATTGGTCACGTTGACCACGGAAAGACGACGCTTACGGCTGCAATCTTGAACGTTCTCTCAAAGGCAGGGAACGGATACAGCGCGCAGGTCAAAGGTGTCAACGACATCGACAAGGCGCCAGAAGAGAAAGCTCGTGGTATTACGATTTCGCTCTCACACTCTGAGTACGAATCGCCAACGCGTCACTACGCACACGTCGACGCTCCTGGTCACGCCGACTACATCAAGAACATGATTACTGGTGCCGCTCAGATGGACGGCGCAGTACTCGTGGTTGCCGCGACCGACGGCGCAATGCCCCAGACCCGCGAG
>CAYIDY010000015.1:0-18164 GCA_964362305.1 uncultured Candidatus Saccharibacteria bacterium
GATACGCCTCCCATTACTTTCGAGCCACGAACGCGGCGTGCGTAGGTGACAGGAATCGGGCGCTCTGCCTCTGAAATGAAGACGACGCCTGCAACAATTGCGACCGCTGCAGCAGCGAATGCCACGTACGCGGGGAGTTGCGTAAGGTCGAATCCAAAAATAGCCTGCGCGAGCGCGCTCGGAATTGCCGCAACGATACCTGCAAAGATTATCAAGGACACTCCGTTACCAACACCGAACTCACTGATAAGTTCGCCAATCCACATCAATAACATGGCACCCGCTGCAATAACACAGATAGATGCTGCGGTGTGAACGAGGTCCAAACCTGCAATAATGCCCTGCTGTTGCAAGAGAAGAAGGAACGCGAACGCTTGGAAAAAAGCCATTGGAACTGCAAGGTAGCGCGCGTACTGCATGAATCGTGCGCGTCCAGCATCGCCTTCTTCTTGATAGAGTTGCTTCAATTTAGGTGAAAGAATCGTCATAAGCTGCATGATGATTGACGCCGTGATGTACGGGCCTACACCCAGCATCACGATAGAGAGGTTTGAGAAACCGCCACCTGAGAAAATGTTCAAGAGGCCGAAGAACTGGTTGTTGCTCAGAAATTGTTCGAGCGCTCCCGTGTTTACCCCTGGGGTTGGGATAGTGGCAAGGAAACGAAATACGACAAGCGCTCCGAGTACAAAGAGAACTCGATTTCGTAAAGTCGCGTCTGTCGCGACGAGTTTAATTTTTCGCACAAATGCATCAAACATATATTTAGTTTACTGAACCACCCACTTTTTCGATGACTGCACGCGCCCCTGTCGTTACTGAAACCCCCTGTACTGAAAGTTTCTTCGTAAGGCCGTGCGTGCCGATGATTTTGACCGCGGGCGACTTCTTGCCATTTACCTTGATGAGGCCGTGAGTTGCAAGTGCTTCTGCGTTCACGGTGTTGCCTGCAGCAAAGTGCAATTCGAGTTGTGTGAGTGAGACAGCCGAGGGGCGAGGACGCTTGGTAAACACTGTGCGACCACGGTTCTTGCCGTATCCACGGCGCTTAGGAATCTTCTTGATGATGTCGCGAAGTTCTGGGCGCTTTTTTCTTCCGGCGCGTGCATTCTGACCTTTGGTGCCGCGACCCGAGGTCTTGCCGCGACCACTTGATTGGCCGCGACCAACGCGCTGCTTACCACGCTTCCCTGTTCGAATGAGTGTGTGAAGTGACATACTAGTTTTTCTTTACTGCCAATTTCTCAAGTGCCTTGATTGCAGCACGTGCGTTGTTGATTGGGTTGTGACTGCGAGAAAGAATCTTTGCCGTCACGTCAGTAACGCCACCAAGGTCAAGAACTGTTCGCACCGATGAACCGGCAACGAGACCACGGCCTGGTGCTGGGCGGATGCCTATCTCAGACGCACAGTACTTTGCTTCAACATCGTGCGGAATGCTTTTTGTCTTCGTGAGATTCAAGGTGAGCATGCGACGTTTTGCGGCGCGAGTCGCCTTATCAATTGCAAGTGCGGTATCTGCAGCTTTTCCAAGGCCAACGCCCACGCGACCCTTCTTGTCGCCAATAACCATACAGACACTGAAATTGAATCGACGACCTCCGGCCATCACACGCGCAACGCGGCGAATACCGATAATTTTTTGTGCAAATTCTGAACGACGCTCGTCGCCTCCTCGGCGCGGGCCTCGGTCTCCGCCTCGGCCACGCTGACCACCAGGGCCCCCTCGGCGATCACCGCCTCCGCGTCCTCGTGGACCACCACGCGTATCACTCTGTGGTGCAACGGGCGCAGCAACTCCTGCCTCGACAACCTCTGCTCCTGTGTCTTGTGTTGGTGTGTCAGTCATATCTTAGAAAATTAGTCCTGCAGCGCGCGCGGCGTCAGCAAATGCTTTTAATGTGCCAAGGTATTGGAATCCACCACGATCGAAAACAACTTTCGTGACTTTCTTTTCGCCCGCCATCTTAGCAAGTGTCTTCGCTGCCATTTCTGCGCGTTCGCGCGGCGTCTTTCCTTTTTCTTCTGATGAACTCACCGCTGCAATCGTCACGCCGCGTTCGTCATCAATAATCTGAGCGATGACGCGTGTGTTCGACTTGTAGACAGAAAGACGAGGGCGCTCCGCCGTACCTACCACCTTCGCACGAACTCGCGTGTGTCGTCGTTCTCGTTTTTGTGTTTTAGAAAGTATGCTCATATAGATTATGCGGCTGCGCCGGCTGCCTTCTTACCCTGCTTCTCACGAACGACCTCACCTTCATAACGAATTCCTTTACCCTTGTACGGTTCTGGCTTCTTGAGTGAACGGACCGAAGCCGCAAACTGTCCAACCGCATCTTTGTCTGCCCCAGAAACCGACACGATGTTTTTCTCGACTGTCGCTGTCACACCATCGGGAATTGCGACCATGACGGGGTGAGAGAAACCAAGCATAAGTTTCAAGTTCTTACCCTGAAGTTCTGCCTTGTAGCCAATTCCTTCAATTTGAAGTTTCTTTACAAAAGGAGTATTTACGCCCGAAACCATATTCTTCACATGAGCCGCGTATGTTCCCCAAAGAGCGCGCGCCAGACGGTTTTCTGTCTTTGGCGCAACCGTCACCGTGCCGTTCTCAATTTTGAGCTCGATGGTAGGGTGAAGAGGGCGCTTGAGAGTCCCGCCTTTTCCTTTCACGACAATCTCACTGTCGACAACCGACACGTCGGTGCCTGCAGGAATTGTTATAGCTCTTTTGCCGATACGTGACATATAGTTACCAAATTTGGAAGAGTGCTTCACCACCCATTTTTGCTTTACGAGCTTCTTTGTCCGTCATGATTCCCTTCGATGTTGAAATGACGAGCGCACCGAATCCATAACGAACGGGGTTTGCTTCACGCGCAGAAACGTACATACGACGACCCGGCTTTGAAACACGCTTTACGCCACGAATCACGTGCACTCCTTCTTCGTTGTAATTGAGTGTGACATCAAGCGTCTTTTTGACCTTCTTCCCTTTTTTCTCGACTGCTTTTATGAAGCCCGCGTCTTTCAACTTTTCAGCGACTGCCATTTTGAGATTTGAGAATGGAATCGAGACGACAGTCTTCTTGACCGCCCCGCCGTTTACCAAACGCACTATGAAGTCTCCGAGTGGGTCTGTTACCATGATGATTTCTTAATGCCCGGGATGTGCCCCTCTAATGCTTCTTCGCGGAAACAGATACGGCACAAGTTGAAGTCGCGCATGAATGCGCGTGGTCGGCCACACTTAAAGCATCGTCGAACAGTTCTCGAAGAGAACTTCGGCTTCTTCTGCGCCTTAACAACCATTGATCGTTTTGCCATATATATGGATTTGTGCACCCGAGGAGTTTGTGAAGTCCTTGCACCGAGGTCTCGCGACTCAAGGTTAGGGAAACTTCCGCGTGGCCCCGGTTTAGAAGTATCTAGCCAACGGCGAGACTTTCTAAAACAAGAGCCCCCTTACGAGGCTCGGGCATAATAGGCTAGATACGAGTCGGTGTCAATTGGCACATGCGTCATAACGGCTCGTTCGATGAAGTACAATTGATCCAGACTCCGTGGTTGTGCAATGGATTCGATTCTTCGAATGTATTGTGCAACCTCGGAGAAGAAAGGAGACTTTTATGAAACTCTCCACGTTGCTCGGTCTGAGTTCGCCGATCTCTCTCTTTTTGGGAATCTGGCTGCTTGTCCAGATCCCGAGAGGCACAAGTCTGTGGCTGTCTGTGCCAGCGCTGCTAATTGTGGTGGCCATATCCACCGCATTCATGGTTGCGTCCGCAAAAGAGTTTGAGAAAAGGAGGTGACAAGCCGGGCAAGCCAGGAATCACCTTTCGATTCCTGGTTTTGCTTTGGTGAGAGTAAGTTTAACTTTTACTTCGCGAGGGGGATGCCTACGTGTCGGAGAAATGCCTCTGCCTCCTTCTTGTTCTTTGCCGTTGTAACGATTGTGATTGCAACACCGAATACGTCCTTGATGTCTTCGTCTGCGGTTTCCGGGAACACGGTGTGCTCTTTGATACCTATGGAGATGTTACCCATTTCGTCGATGTTCGTTGCCTTGATACCGCGGAAGTCGCGGACACGGGGAAAAACGATGTGAATCAATTTTTCGAGAAACGAATCCATGCGTGCCCCGCGGAGTGTGACTTGGTAGCCAACGACATCACCGGCGCGAACCTTGAATGTCGCGATTGATTTCTTGGCAGAGCGAGGAGCCGGAGCCTGTCCAGTAAAGCGTGTAAGACGATCCAAAATCAGTTCGCGACGCTTTTTGTCGACACTTGCGCTGACGCCTGTTGAGACAACGATTTTCGTAACGCGTGGCGCCTGCATAATGCTCGTGTAGCCAAAATCTCCCTTCAACGTATCAAATGTTTTCTTTTGTTTTGCGAGTGTCGTAGTCATAGATTTATTTATTGCGAGCCCGAACTATACCGTTGCTTTTCCTTTTACCGTCTTTCTCTCCCGTGCCCCATCTTTCCCACGGACAATCATGATACGCGTTGGCGTCCCTGTCTTTGGGTCCACGAGCTGTACGTTCGATGCGTGAATTGGCATAGCCTTGTCGATGATTTGACCAGAGCGGCTTCGCTGCGTTGCTTTTCGGTGACGTTTTGCAATGTTCACTCCTTCTACCACCACCATGTTTTTTTCAGGTATAGCGCGGGTAATCGTTCCCGCTGTTCCGCGGTCCTTCCCTGCAATCACGATTACTTTGTCTCCTTTCTTAATTTTCATATTATTTACACAACTTCTGGCGCGAGTGAGCCGATTTTCTGGTAACCTCGTTCGACAACTTCTCGCGGGATAGGGCCAAATACACGGTTCGCTTTTGGCTCTTTTGGTTCCTTCCCCGAGCCCGTAATGAGAACGACGGCGTTCTCATCAAAACGAATGTACGAGCCGTCTTTGCGGCGACACGCCTTCTTCAAACGAACAACAACTGCACGGTGCACTTCTTTCTTTTTTACTGCTTTGCGAGGCTGTGCTGTCTGAACAGAAATAATGACCTCATCCCCTAGGCTCGCGTAGCGACGCTTTGAGCCTCCTGGCACCTTGAACACACGTCCGAGGATACCGCCGGAGTTGTCTGCAATTTTTACGATAGATCGGTCGTGCAACATAATTATTCAGTGTCTTTCTTGGCTTGCGAAAGAGTGTCAACAAGAACAAATCGCTTCAACTTCGACATTGGCTTTGTCTCGCGAATGGTTACGCGGTCGCCAACGGTCGCAGTGTTTCCTGGATTGTGAACTAGGTACTTTTTGCTCAAGCGTTGGAATTTCTTGTACTTCGGGTGCTTGACGTAGCGTTCGACAGATACCGTGACGGTGTCTTTCATGGCCGTCTTTACGACGACGCCGGTGAGCATTTTTCCCTGAGTTGTTTTAGTAGCATTCATACGAAAGGTAGCAGATTACTTGTTTTTTGCCTTTGAAGCAACCTTTTTCGCTTTTGGCTTTGCCGGTGCTGCATTTCGAGAATTCATTTCCGTAAGGAGTCGCGCGATATCTCGGCGAAGATTTCGGCCCTCGCGAACGTTTCTCTTGCGACTTCCCGCTTCACCAAAACGGAACGAGCGAACCAATTCGCGCTTTTCCGCGATTTCTTTGTGCAAATCCTGTACTGTGTATTTTTTGAGGTCAGACATAAGTAGTTTAGTACGTGAGTTCAAATTATGTGCGTGCTACAACGCGTGCTTTCAAGGGGAGCTTGGTGCTTGCTTTGCGAAGAGCCTCTCGTGCCTGCGCTTCAGGTGCACCATCGATTTCGAAAATAACACGACCCGGGCGAACGTCGGCAACATATCCTTGTACATCACCCTTCCCCGAACCCATGCCCACTTCCGCCGCTTTCTGCGTCCACGGACGGTCTGGAAAAATGCGAATCCAAATCTTTGCCGTCTTGCCTGCTGAGTGTGAGAGCGCACGACGTGCCGCTTCGAGTTGGTTTGAAGTTACGCGCGCAGGCGTCATTGCCTTGAGACCGAACTGCCCAAAAGCAACCGTGACGCCACGCGTATCTGGCTTCTTGAGCTGCTCCGGACTTTTGCGTCCAGACTGCCACTTGCGGTGTTTAGTTTTCTTAGGAGACAACATAATTATTTCTTACCTTCAAAAATCTCGCCGCGGTAAATCCAGACCTTCACGCCGATGACGCCGTATGGAAGATATGCCTGCTCACGAGCGAAATCGATGTCTGCACGAAGCGTCTGAAGCGGCACGCGTCCTTTCTTGATTTCTTCCGCGCGCGACATTTCAGCGCCGCCCAACCGGCCGGAAATTGCAATACGAACGCCCTGCACGTCGCGGTTTGCCATTACTTTCTCAACCGTTTGCTTCAATACGCGGCGGAATGCCTGGCGCTTCTCGAGACCCTCGGCAATCATGTATGCGACAACTGGCGCTTGTGATTCAGGGGACCGTACCTCTTCGATGTCGAGACGGACGGGGCGACGTTCTGGCTTCACCGAACCTGCCGGCGGTTCGATATCGCGAATTACTTTTTCAATCTCTTTAGTGAGCTTCATCGAGCCCTCGCCACCACGACCGATGATGAATCCCGGGCGAGATGTTTTTATAAGGACACGAACCATCTTCTGGTTACGTTCGATTTCTACGGACGTCACATAGTGTCCACGCAATCGCTTCTTCAAAAATCGGCGTATAGCAGCGTCCACCATTACGTGTTCACGGTATTGCGCAGGCTTTGCAGCAAACCAGCGCGACTTCCAGTCACGAATGACGCCAAGTCGGTGTGCGTATGGATGGACAATGTGGGTCATAAATTATTCAGATTTTGTTTCTTTCTTGCTAGAAATCTTCTTTGCCTTCTTCTCTTTCGATACCGCCTGCCCGAGCTCAAGGGAAATAATGCTCTTGGTTCGGTGTACCCGCGCAGCACGGCCACGAGCCATCGGCTTGAAGCGGCGAAGTACGATTCCCTTTTGGACCGTGATGGTTTTCACGATAAGAGAATCAAACTCTGCCTCTCCTGCTTTCGCGTTTGCAACAGCAGATGCAATCAGCTTGTCGATGATTGGGGCCGACTTCTTTGGAAGAAACGCAAGTGCTTCTTTTGCTTGACGCACTGTCTTTCCACGTATCAGGTCAGCGACAAGACGAACCTTGCGTGGCGACTGCTTGAATTGCGAAAGTGTTGCCTTCATAGATTATTTCTTCTTGGCGTCGCCAGTCGCCTTCGCTGCAGTAGCTGCTGAAATTTCAGCCTCCTTTGCCTTCATTTCTATCTCCTTCTGCATCTTACCTCCGTGGCGGATGAATTTAGTGGTTGGAGCAAACTCTCCGAGGCGGTGCCCAACCATTTCTTCGGTTACGTACACATCATCAAAGCTCTTGCCTGTGTGGACCTGGAAGGTGTAGCCGACGAATTCTGGAGGAATCTGCGAAGCGCGCGCCCATGTCTTAATACCACCCGCGGTGGGCTTTCGAGCAGCGACTTTCTTCGCCAATTTTACGTCCACATAGGGACCTTTTTTGAGTGATCGAGCCATAGACTGTTTGCAACAAAAAACGCCCAAAGAGCGTGCTGGGCATAATACGCGGAGAGGGGGGTAAAGTCAACCGAGGAGTCGGAGCGCTCCTATCGTGCAGTGATGCCACTAAACTCGTTATTGCTTGACGGTATACCACGACGGCGGCACAAGCGTACCGTTACTGAGAATCCCTCCGAGTAATTTGAAATCAATCCAGGAAAGACTGCGTCCTATATTCGTTAAAAGTGGGTACTTCGCGGCAATTTGGCGCGAAAAATCGTAAAATTCCTGATACTGTAAGGCCTCTCTCTTAAATTCCTCAGGACCGAGCGTTTTGTGTAAAAATTGCATGTACTCGCTAATCTTTTTTTTATCTTTGCTTTTTAATCCCCCAATAGCGCGCGTGAGATACAGGAACGTCAATGTCATCGGCCTGAGCGTACAGATATCTATCGAGCCACTCTTCCCGCGAATTGTCGTATGAATGGGCTCAAGTGTTTCCGGTCGAATCTTTTGCTGTACGTCACGATACTCAAGCGCCACTCCGCCATCGAGCGTTCGTAGGCGCCGAAGAAATGACCTTCTCAGAATATTACCCTGCGAATCCCACACTGTATCAATGCTGATTGGCGGCGTATCCGCTGAAGGTCCAAAGGCCCCATCTCGCAGCTCTGTCTGAATCGCCGCTGCAATCCCATGTGGATCAGAAAAAAATAGGAGGTCCAGGTCTCGTTTCGAGCCGTCCGGACGTATCGACGTATATTCCTCCCCTGTCCACGCAGTGAGGCCCACACCACCAACCACCGCATATCTAAGCCCTCGCTTTTCTTCTTCGTTCAGTCTATCAAAAATCTTTTTGGCAGCTTCTTGAATACGTGCGTCGCGCTCCGAAGAAACTGCCTCTTTTTTTCGAAAACGCTCGAGCCTCATGGGACGGATTCGGTGGAAAGCATCGCTTTTAATGCTGCTGCTGTTTGTCGCTCTTGCTCCTGCTTCACCGAAATCGTGTTAACGGTATAGGTCACGCCGAAACTCACCGTCAAAAATACGGAAAAACCAACGACAAAACGTAGAAATGAGCTCACGGGGGCTGGCATAGTCTTTTCTATTATAAATCCCCTCTCGAAACACGCACGGTGGATGTTGGGTATATTCGTGAGAAGAAAGAGGCGCGCCAACTATTCAGCATCCTCCATCGCTTGCATGAACGCGGGGTCCCGCTCGACCATGCCCGGAGCTTCTACTTTCAGCTCCTCATATAACTGTCGCGCATGCTCAATATTGCCACCCAAAAACACCGCTTTCACGAGATCGTATTTAATATTGTATTCCGTCGGGCTCATTGCAAATATGTCCTCAAGAAAGCGCGGGGCATGTTCCCAGTCTTCCGTCGTAACATAGTAGCGAGCAGCGCGGCGCGCCGTGGCAAGATCAGGCTTATAGAGCGGCAGCGCTTCGTCCGCCCACTGCTTTGCCATCGCCCTATCCCCCATCGTCAAGTAGAGCGTCGCTATTACAAAGCGTGGCTCGGCCATCTTCGGGACCAGCGCGGAATACTCGGTAAGAGTTGCTACCGCCTTCAGATAGTGGACTTTTCTGTCTTTGTGCTCCGGAGGGAGCGTATCGCCTGCTCGAATTGATATGTTTGCCAAGAGGTACCATGGCTGAATACGACGTGGTGAGAGCTCTATTGCGCGAGCTATCACAGCTTCAAATTTCTCCTCATCGCGTGTGATTTCTGGTGGCGCAGAATCCAAAACGTGAGCGTAGTAAGTGGCGGTGCGCGCATCATAGGGATACAGCTCAAAGTTCGTTTCGAGCACTTTTTCTACAAACCGATAGGCGGTGACGCGCGCCTCCCCTTTCAGCATTTCAGATTGACGCTCGGTGTACATTTCGTAGTTCTGATACCCATATTCGAGCGTCGCATACGTATCAAGAGCATATCCTTTTTCCATAACAGCCACTGCTTTTCGTGCGTCAAAGACATGGTAGAGATACCCTTGCGCTAAGAGCCAGTTCGCGCGCAGGGGAAGAATTGAAACAGGCACAATGAGAATGGCGATGAGAGCGCCCGCAGCAAGGGGAACAAACGAAGGCAGGCGCGGAAGCGCAAGAGGGCTTTCTTTGCTCGCATCTTTTAAAACAAGAAGTACCGCAAAAAGAATCAGGAAGAGCCACAGCGTAAGCGCGGTGTCGAAGACGAAAAAGTTTTGAACGATGTACACAGCGGTCAGAAGCACGAACAGTGGCCCAACGGTAAGTCCAATCCCCTCTTCTTTTGTTCGGAGCCACGCCTCTCGGATAAATGCAGCAATAAGAAGAACGTAGAGCGCAAGACCCGCAAATCCAAACTGAACGAGGTAATCCAAAAACGCATTGTGTGTACGATCGAACCATTGTTCGACAATCGCGGTCGGGTCGTAAACTTCGTTAAAGAGTACTTCAATATTTTCCGCGCCGACTCCGAGAAGCGGTTGGCTCATGACTCGAGCGCCGACCTCGCGCCAAATAAAGAGACGGCTTTCGACGGTGGCGTCTTGAAGTGAAATGCCGGCAACACGACGAATCGGTTCAAACGAAGACTGCGCGAGCTGCTCTCGGAATGTAACAAAAACTCCAAGAAAAATGAGTCCTGCGACAGTCGCGGCGCGCGCATACGTGCGGAGAGTACCCGCTCCTCGCCACGCCACATACAGACACCCGAGACCGCCTGCAATAATAAATGCGAGCAGCGTTCCGCGCGTTGCCGAAAGCACTATTGTGAGAATTTGGAGCGCCGCGCCAATAAAGAGAGCAATTCTCCAATTGCCGCGAAGGTCTTTCGCATACAGCATCGTTACAAAGAACGCGAGGCCCAGGTAACTCGCGAGAAAAGCCGCGTTCCCCATCGTACTTCCGATACGGCCATCCACATCGGGAATAAGGGGAAAATTCGTGCCCGATGCTTGTTGAAGCCACTGCAGCGCTCCTATGAGAGCTACGGCGCTTGCAACCCATGCAGTCACCTTGAAAAGCTGGTTAACGAGTTTTGTATGTGCACTCAAAAGCCAGAGGTAGAAAAACCCGACAATCGCGGTGAGCGTGAGAAGTCCATCACCTCGGTCAAAAATAGACCAAAAGCTGTGATAAAAATCGATGCCGAACAACGATGAGATATATGCTATGGCGAGAAGTCCTCCGGGAATCCACGTCACCCAATTTTTGAGGCGGTCAAAATAAAAGCTTTGACCGGAAAGTGCGAGAATGACGAACGCCGCCATCGCAAGAAGCCAGTCAGCGCGGAAGAGAATAGTTTTCGGCGCAAGGTATGGGTACAAAAGACCATCTATGTACACAAGTGGCAACAGCGCGGGAAATAGGAGGAGGTATGGCAGAATTCGCGAAATCCAGTTTGCAATACCAGCTATAGAATTTGTCTTCATATCCGCGATAATCGCCTTCCGTATTACTGCCCTTCGTGCGTAGCTTCGTTCTTTGTGTTCTTTGCCGAAGTCTGCAACTCAATTATTTTTGCCCGAATGCCGCTCTTCAATTCTTCTGGTGAGACGATGAGGATTTTCTCCCACACTCCAATTGCGTCTTGCCATTCTTCCTGAATTTCAAGCCACTCAGCGCGGGCATTCATCACAAAGCGATCGTCTTCGCCAAATTCTATCGCTGCCTCATTCAGCGCGGCATCTATCGCTTCCTTATCTTCAGAAAAGTGTTTGACGAGGAAATTAAAGCGCGCAATGTGATAGGCATCAATTTGCGATTGAGATTCGGCAGCACGAGCATAGGCCGTGCGCGCCGTGTTTAGTGCTCCCAAGCGCTCCATTAAGACCCCTACATTGTGCCACGCAAGACCAGTTTTTACCGAGTCTATGGCAAGTGCTTTCTCCAAGTACTTCAGAGTATTTTTTCCGTCACCCAGGAGCGTGTACTGTCCCGCCATGCTTACATAAATACTATAATCAGTAGGTTCGGTTGCCTCATCCTCAAGCGCTGCCTGTAACTTTTCCATTTCCGTCGTCACGCGCGCCTCCAATTCGCCCCCATCATTGTGGGAACCTTGAAAATCCCAGGAAGCAATCGTATCTCGCGAGTCTAGTTCAAGTGTAAACTTCGGCTTGATTTGTGTGTAATACCAGACGCCTCCAACAATAAGGAGTGCGGCGGCGAGTCCAAGAATGATATTTCGCATAGAAGTCGATTGTAGCACTGCTCTCCCAAACAGAAAACCGCCTCTTGCGAGGCGGTTTTCTTTTCTCACTCGTTCTCCGTGAGACAGAGTCAACTTAGGAGTTGAAGACTACGGAGTACACGTTGTCGCTGAGCCGAATTGGCACGAGCGCGTGTCGTTGTCTACATCCTTAACGAGGTAACCGTTCGTCCAGTCGGTTGTAGCCGTTGTGTGGCTTGCAGCCGAGCGGTCAGACCATACGAAGTTCTGGCCAGAGTGGAGCGATGCAGCACCTGCGTTTACAGCAGCTGAGGTGTCCTCTGCGAAGCTAATCGCAACGGAGTCACCTGCAGTACCCCAACCAGTTACTGTTGAGCGAATCTCGTACGTCTTCGAGCTACCAGCACCAATCTGTTCTGCTTCGCCAATGACACATGATGTGCCTGGGCAGAAGGAGAGGGTTGAAGCTGCGAGTGACGCTACTGTTGCCCCGATTTGGGTTGCAGTACCGGTCACGTCGTAAAGCTGAAGGTCCGTCAAGAGAACACTGTTCGTAGTAACGGTGAGTGAGATTTCGCGCCAGTCGATTGAACCGGCAGCGTCAGCTGTCACTGTGAAGCGGTAGAGGCCGATTCCAGTTGCCACAGTGTTTGCTGTGTAGCCCGTCGAGAGACGTGCCAATACTGGAACTGACTTCTTCACGTACTTCGTACCGTAACCGGTAGAAGAGTTCGAGCTTACATCAGCTGAAGCAAGTGATGTGTCCTGTGTACCTGCGCCATCAACAGCTTTGAAGCCATTGTCAGCATCAAGTGTTACAGAAACAGCTGCACCTGATTTTGCACCTGAAATCGTCGTTGGAACGTCAACGTATACGTCAACGTCAGCCGAGTCGTTCAAAGGTACGTAGAAGGTAAGACCAGTGAATGTTGCTGTTGCGTGCGTCTGTGAGCCCGATGAGAGCGCGAGAGCCTGCGAAACAGTTTGTTCAACACCAGCTGAGTTCTTGTACTTCAAGGTCACGTTTGCAACTGATGTAGCTGCATCCGCTGGAACCTTAACCATAAGTTCCTCAACGGTGAACGAAGAGTTCTGCCCGTCGAAGTCAAACTTACCAACGTGAACCATGTTTGAACCCGCGATTACGTTAGCGTTGACTGGTGTACCTGGGTCACGAGTGACCGTAAGTGCGCCTGAGCCAACAGTGATTGTCTGAAGTGATACAGCTCCGCTGATGGTGACCGACTGACCTGTCGATGCGCCCGTGCCGCCTGTTGAAGCGCCAAGAGTTGCGACGATAGTGCCACTCGGAATACCTGACTTAATGTTTGCGTACACGTCGATTGTCTTCGTCTGAGACATTGCAAGTGCAAGGTTTGCAGAGAAGGTGTTGTCACTCGAAGGCGATGTCTTCGTTGAGCCGATCTGTGCAGCGTTGCTGTTGTCAACAAGGCGCAAGTCGGTAATTGAAGCAGAGTTGTTTCCTGCAAGAGAAACGACAATCGTGTTCACGTTAACCCCTTCAGTTGAACCCGAAGAAATTGTGAATGAACCGATACGTGCGTTGTTCGTGCCTGGAACCATTGTCTGGTTTCCATACCCTGAGAACTTCGTGCCGGTGAGGCTCGAAGATGAGACCGTACGAGTGTTTGCCTCAACTTCGCTGATGTCAGACAAGAGACGGTCGCCCGAACTCATGCCTTCAGTGTCAGCGTTGTCGATAGATACACCGACGTCAACCTGACTTCCTGCTGTGAAGTTTGTACCTCCAGCATCCTTAGCGTCACCGTAGATTTCCACAATGTGGGTTTTGCCCGCCTTGAGAACCATTGATGAGCCGAGAGAGATAGTCGTGGTTGTGTCGCTTGATGTTGAACCAACGTCAACCGTTGAGCCAACCTGAACCCCGTCGAGCATGACGCGAACGTTGTCCATGCTGTCGTTTGCTCCTGCATCGTTGTCGATGTCGATAGTGACTTCCTCAACCTTGAGGTCGTCGCCCGATGCACGGAATTCAAACTTACCCCACGCTGCACCTGTCGCTGCAACTGCAACGTTAGATGTAAGCGAAGAAGCTGCCTTTACAACTGAGAGACTAACACCGTCGATGGTGTTAACCGTCACAGATCCAGGAGCTGATGGAGCAAGGTTCTGATTCAACTCAGAGTCAACCAAGTTGATGTCGATACCGCGGCGAATCTGGAAGTCGAAGTCCTCACCAGAACCACCAACGATGTCTGCAACGAGTTTAACCTCGTTACCGCCTGTTTCGAGGCGAACTGGAGTACCAGAGACGTCGAAGATGACCTTGTCACCCGAAATCATTGGTGTACCGCCAACCTGTGTTCCTTTGATGTACAACTTGAAGTTCTGGAAGTCTGCAATGTCCGTAGAACCGCGGTTCTCGAACTGAACAGACTTGAGCCATACTGCACGGTTGTTGACCGTAAGTGTGCTCAAGAACACTGTTGTGTCTGTTGATGGAGAGAATGCCGCACCGTTTGGTGTGACCGATCCCCATGTGACAGATGCAATCGTCGCAGCTGAGATGGTTTGAATGCCACCTGCAACTGGGAAGACAACTGATGAGTCAAGTGTTGCTGTCGTACCAACTGATACGAGAGATGCACCAACTTGCTGACCATTTGCAGCCGAGTCAATGTCTGCTCGGACAGAGATTGTTACGCTACCACCCGCTGGAACCTTGAAGAGACCAGAAGAGTCGTTGAAGTTGAATGCCGAGACGGAAATTCCGGCTGGGTCAGTCAAGCGTGTTACGTCTCTGAAGAGATAGACGTTGTCGATTGCAGAGTCGGTTGAAGCACCGATTCGGTTGAAGCCGAGGCTTGTTACTGTCACTTCAGAACCTGTTGGGTTCGAGAAGGTGTAGCGAGCAAGCTCTGCGATGCCTTGTCCCTGAACGAGAGCAACGTTGTTTGGAGAACCAGCTGCAAGCATGACCTTGAGGCCGTTGCCTGTTACTGGAACGCCGCCTGTGCCGCCTGATCCTGGAACACACATCGAGTTCGCCTTAGCGCGAGTTATCGGGCCCCAGTAGCCAGCTGCCGGCGTAATGCCGTTTGCTGCCTGCCATGCTGCGATTGCAGCGCGAGTCTTTGCACCGAAGTACGTTGACTCGTTACCCGGAGAACCTGCTCCTGTTGCGGAGACCTGTGCACCGTGACTGTTAAGGAATTTTTGAATGTCCATCACCTGTCCTCCTGTGTCACCCATCTGGTGATTCTGAGAGAATGTGACGCAACTGCCACCTACTACCGGAGCGTTTCCGCCCTGAAGAGCAGCAATCTGTGCGAGAAGCTGGTTGATCATCGCCTGGAGGTCTGTGATCGATTGTGCTTGTGCCGGAGCAGCAAACGCAAAAGTCGAGACAACCATAGCAACACCCAACACCGCTGTCGCAATGTTTTTTGTTGTTAAACTCATAGTTTTATTTTTGACCTTTTTCGATATCTCCGCACGGAGTTGGTATCGAACGCACTCATCGCATTTCGACGACGCAATGAGCACTATCTCCCGTTAATCGGGAGTACTAAATAATTTTGCCAGCCCACACTCCTTTTTATTAAATTATGGAGCATAGGTGTAGCAACAAAGAAGGAAGGATTTTCAGTCGTTACAGAATTTCAGAATGCGCCAACGTTTTGTCGTTGTCGTCTTTCAACACTATTCGTATTTCAAAGAGCATCGCACAGGGTAGCAAAAAGCACCCTGAGCTTTTAGACGCAGCCCGCTTTCGCAAACTACATCAGTACAATTATATAACGCTCGAGTGCATGAATCCTTTCACGCAACTGAGCCCTTTGTGGATAACCAGAGGATAAAGGCATGCGCCCAATACAACTAGTTACGTGCGAGACTTTATCCCCCTCCCCCCTCTAAGTCAACCACTCATTCTATGTAATGGAAGGACCTGGGCACGTTGTCAACCACTAATAAACCTCCCCGAACGCAGCATACGCTAAAACGATAGGCTCTAACGGACGATTTCGTACCGACTCCAGCGCTTTTCACCTACTTTTCGAACCTGTCCAGCATCTGCCATTGATGCCAAATCACGCTGCACCATTTTCTCGCTGTATTCGGGCAGCATGGCGACGATGTCTTTTATACCTAGAAGACCTCCTTTCTTTAGAATATCGAGTATCTGCGAAGCTCTCGTGCTCGGAGATGTCTCTTTACGGACAATGTCCTTTATAGATTTGTCCTTTACGGCCTGGGGCGTTTGGAATGTAATCTTAGCTGACCTTGATCGCGCTTCGATTCTTGTGGTAGTTGTGCGAGGGATGAGGTCGTCGCGAGAGAGTGGTACCGATTCAGCGAGTGTCGAGCGTTGTGCTGTAGAGAGAAAACTTCCGAGATCGTCAAGTGCATCAACAAGTATGTTGGCATTCTGCTCTGAAACCCGTCCTGATATACTAGCAAGGCGAATCAGCGAAATAAGTTTACGTATCGAGCCTTGCATTCTGCGCACGTGTTCAGACCCTACTGCACGCAACTCGCCCTGCAAAAGCAAGGCGTGGTCAATAAGTAATATACTTTCCGAACGAAGACTGTTCCTTAGAGGTTCACCTTGTTCGATATGAGACGTCATCAAATGGACAGCCGCCATAATGCGTTCCGCTCGTCGATAGCCGTGTTCAGCGGAAATATTGTCTCCAAATGGGTTTGTCCTTAACAGCTTATCGTCAAATATTTCTTCTATCCTGTTCTTTTGCGTCTCTTTGATGGACTTGTTGTCGGACATATGAGACGTCCTTTCTGGGCTCTGGTCGCTTTCTCTGTCCGACTTTGGCATGAATGAAGTATACCTATAGGACAATTGTTTCCGCAACTTGTTTCGTACCAATTCCGTGTCGCTGTGTTATGCGGAAAGTTTATCCATGCACAAAAAAGGGTTGGATGGCGGTCCAGTAACAATGTTTTTTTGACGGTATGAGCCATTCCTCCGTCAAAAAAGCATTGTTACTGGGCCTCTGTTTTCCATCGAAGAATGCCCCCATTAGCGCATGGTATTATTTTCAAATACTATGGCGAGAAATGGCACTGCAAAAAGAGGTAAAAAAGCACGACGAAATACTGAAGAAGGAGACGATTTTCTTCCTATGGTCAGTCCTGAGGTTATGCGCGGCGTTGCGGCGGTCTTTGCGGTTGCAGTCAGTCTTTTCTTGACCTTGGCGGGATTTGGTATTGGAGGCACAGTTGGCGAGTACCTTTTCTCGTTTCTTTCGTCACTGCTCGGTATTGGGTATCTACTACTCCCTCTCTCTTTCCTTATCCTTGCCATCGGTCTCATACGCTCGTACGAGCAATATTTTGGCGCGCTACAAGTGGTTAGTGTCGTCATCTTCCTTCTTTCGAGCTTAGCTTTTATTGACCTTGTTCTTCCTGGCAAAAGTGGCGTGGTTGGGTCGCTTATCGCGCGCCCCCTCATTAGCCTTATTGACCCGGTGGCTACAGCAATCTTCCTCGTCGCTTTTATAGTAATCGCTCTTATCATCGCGTTTAATATTCATATCGGCGCATTCTTCGCTCGAGTCCGCGATGAAGCTCTTGCCCAGAAAGATAGGTTGCTCGAGAGTAATGATGCTGAAGAGGAGGTCACGATTGCGCACATGGAGCATGATGAAGAGGAGGATGGCGAGGTTCCGCCTGAAGTTCCGGCTGAGGAGGAGCGACCCGCCCCACAGCGTCAACCAAAAATTTCAAATGGCGTTTCTGACGGCGAAGCGGAGGCAGGATTCCCGATTATGGCTGCGCGGGCTTCAACCTATGTTCCTCCCCCACTCTCACTTCTCGGCAAAAACAAAGGCAAGCCTGAGGTCGGCGACGTGAAGGCTAATATGAACCTCATTAAGCGCACGCTTCAGAATTTTGGCATTCAAGTTGAAATGGATGAGGTGTCTATCGGACCAACAGTTACGCGCTATGCCATGAAGCCCGCGGAAGGTGTTCGTCTTGCTAAAATTGTTGCGCTGCAAAGTAACCTTGAGCTCGCACTCGCTGCTTCCCCGGTGCGCATCGAGGCACCAATTCCAGGAAAATCGCTCGTCGGTATTGAAGTGCCGAATGTGTCGCGCACCACGCTCGGCCTGGCTCCGCTTCTTTCCGACCCACAGTACACACAATCTGACAAACCGCTCTTGATTGGTCTCGGGAGAAATATTGCGGGGGCGGCGATGTTTGCCGACCTTGCGCGCATGCCACACATGCTCGTGGCGGGCACGACCGGTGCGGGAAAATCGGTCACCATCCACGATTTCATTCTTTCTCTTATATACCGCTGTGGACCTGAGCGCCTTCGCTTCATTATGGTGGACCCGAAGCGCGTGGAGCTTACAACGTACAACTCTATCCCCCACCTCATGACGCCGGTCATCACCGACCCGAAGAAAGCAATCATGGCAATTAAGTGGCTCGGAAAAGAAATGGAGAGGCGCTACAACATATTGGAAACAGAAAAAGTGCGTGACA
>CAYIDY010000016.1:0-17147 GCA_964362305.1 uncultured Candidatus Saccharibacteria bacterium
TGGGAAAAACAGTTGAGTCGGTGCCGGAGCAGCACCCTTTTTTCTCTACCCAACTTTACGCACGATATAAAAAATTTCTTGCTGAGGAGATGGCCGAACATAAGAAAATCTGGCTTGAAACGAATACTATGTCTCCTCAAGAGGCGGACATGGCAGAACACGTGGTTCAAACAATGTGCACAATTGCGGAGTCTTTTATTGTGGCTCGAGACACGCCAAGTAAATTATTGCGCACTCACGATGTTCATTTCCCGAAACTAATTCCTCACATGTTCATTTTACCCGGAATAGCCAAGCATTCGCGCATCTTCTCCTCTCAGTTGCCCTACGAGAACCGACAAGGAGCTCGACTGGCGGCGCTGAGTGAGGGAATGACGCCGGTCATCCCCGGGATTGGCAGTGACCCAATAGACGCTCCCTTTGTTTTCCGACTTATACTCAAGACTCCCGACGACTCTCAACATCGAGAAATTGCGACCGTAGCTGCGTCAATAGATGCTAAAAAAAGAATACTTTTCGTCGATCAAATTCAAGGTCCTTGGCGCAATGCTGATTATAGTCCCGCGGAAAAACACGCGCGTGCGTGTTTTAGTATTTCAACAGCACCTCCTTTTGCTGCCATGACACTTCTTGCCATGAACGAACATTTCTCGTCAATCGCAATTCGTGATGCAAAAGCTAATTGGCACGCTCCTGTCGGGAAGAGGCGCGATGATTTGAATAATCCCTACACTCGTACTGTCGAAGATCTTCAAAACTACATACTCGGAGGTGCTTCAACCTTTGACGGCACGTATCACGTTATTGAACTTCCAGACCAGGATGGAAATTTGCTCAGGCCACGCAAATGAATCAGCCCTCATCCTGAATAAACCCTCCCGCTTGGTGTGCCCAGAGGTCAGCATAGACGCCGCCCTGAGCGACCAATGCATCGTGCGTTCCGTCTTCGACGATTTTTCCTTGGTCGAGAACGAGAATCCTATCCATCTCGCGCAGAGTCGAGAGACGGTGGGCAATTGCGATTACTGTCTTCCCCTGCATCAGTTCGTGGAGTGCTTTTTGAATCGCGACCTCACTTTCGCTATCGAGTGCCGACGTTGCTTCGTCGAGCAACAGTATGGGCGCGTTCTTTAAAATTGCTCTCGCAATCACAACGCGCTGACGTTCGCCACCGGAGAGCTTAATGCCACGCTCTCCTACGATAGCGCCATATTTTTCAGGCATATTTTGTATGAATCCGTCTGCGTGCGCCAATTTCGCCGCCTCCGCCACTTCCGCACGCGACGCCGACGGTCGTCCATAGGCAATGTTTTCTCCAATAGTGCGATGGAAAAGAAGCGGCTCTTGAGGAACAATCGAAATTGCTTTGCGCAGACTTTCTTGTGTCACGCCCGCAATATCAACGCCGTCAATTAAAATTTTGCCCGACACGATGTCGTGGTGGTGAAGGAGGAGTCGCATTAACGTTGTTTTTCCTGCTCCGCTCTTCCCCACCAATCCCACCCGTTCTCCCGCCTTAATATGAATGCTTAGTTTTTCAAACACGGGCATTTCGGGATACGAGAATGTCACGGCATCAAAATCGATGCCCCCCTCCGTGACTTGTAATGGGACCGCATCCTCACGATCAGGAATTTCATGCGGTTCGACAATCTCATTAAGACTTTCTTCGATTTCCCCCCATACGTTTGAGAATTTGTTCAGATTTGAACCAAGTGTCTGGATGAGACCTTCAATACGAAAAATAATGGTGGTAATGAGGACGACGTCGCCGGGAGAAATGACGCCCTCAGCGGCAAGTTTTATGGCGGTGAATAACATGACGATGCCAAAAAAAGCTTGCAAAAAGTTGTTCATGAGTTGCGTGCGCTCTCCATACCACCAGTTTTTGAGTCCGGCTTTTCGGCGCTCGTCGATCGTTTCTCGTATTCGCTTTATTTCGAACGGCCGACGCGCATATTCCTGCATCGCCGTAATATTCGACAACAGGTCAACGGTCGCCCCGCTCAATTTTGTTTCGAGCTGCTGCGCTTTTGCCGAGAGCGGCTTTCGTTTGTACGCGAAATAGGAATTCAAAACAGTCGCGACGATAATCCACCCTAGGAAGATGCCCGCGACAGGGGGAGACGCAATGAATGCGATAACAAAACTCGCCCCAACCGCGATAATAAGTTCAAGAAATTCCCAAAGAAGAAGCTCGACCATGTCGACCATTCCATTCGCCGCATGCCCGATTTTGTTTGCAATAGAGCCAGCAAATCTGTTCGAAAAATAAGTACGGCTATGCAGCGTGACGTACGCAGTAAGCGCATGGCGCGACGTTGCGCGTGAGCCTGTCGCCCAGAATGCTCCAACAAAGCCGCTAAACCGCCAGAACATTTTCGCCGCAAAAAGCGTCCCTACACAGAGAATACTTGCCCACACAAGCTCGTCGTATGCACCAGGGTCCGGCAAGCGAATTGCCGCGTTCGTAATGAGCTTAAAGGTATACGCAACATATGCCGAACAAACACCGGCGCCAATTACGGCAACCGTAGCAATCGACGCAACTTTCCAGTGCGCGCGCGAAATAAAAAGAAAAAACCGAAACGGGTTTGTGTCCAGCGGGACATCCTCTCTCCATCGCACATCCATTTCTTCAGTATACGCTTCGGCCAGCATCCAATTGTGCTATAACTCTGTGTATGAGAATTTTGGCTATTGAGACGAGTTGTGATGAGACTGCCATTGCGTTCATTGAAGCCACTGGCGAATTTGGAAAGGATTTTTCTTTCTCAATACTCGGCAATTCAGTACTTTCACAAGTGGCAGAACATGAGAAATACGGAGGCGTGTTCCCCAACGTTGCAAAGCGCGAACATGGTCGGAATTTGACGCCGGTCTTAGCCGAGGTATTTCGGCAAGCGGGACTGTTGGACACGCCATCAAATGTCCCAGAAAAAATAATTGGCGAACTAAAGGGGCATCTCGAACGCGAGCCTGATTTGTATACATACCTCTCGTCATTTCTCCGCAGCGTCGGAAAGCCAGACATTGATGCAATCGCCGTCACCGTCGGCCCTGGACTAGAACCTGCGCTTTGGGTAGGCATAAATTTTGCACGCGCGCTTGCGTCTGTGTGGAATATTCCCGTTGTTCCCGTGAATCACATGGAGGGGCACATCGTTTTGTCGATGCTCCTGGGTCAATCATCCGACGGCGCGCATCCGTCCTCTCCTTCTCGCTTCCCCCTTATTTCACTCTTAATCTCGGGCGGACACACCGAAATTGTTCTTTCAGAAAATTGGATGGAGTATCGTCTTCTCGGACAAACGCGCGATGACGCCGTCGGCGAAGCGTTCGATAAAGTCGCACGCCTTTTAGGTCTTCGCTATCCCGGCGGTCCCGAAATTTCACGTCTCGCCGAACAAGCGCGAGTAAGCGGAGTTCGGGCATCCGTAACGTTGCCGCGACCCATGATTGATTCCGATAACTATGATTTTTCTTTTTCCGGATTAAAGACGGCTGTGAGGCGCGAGGTTGAAGCTCATCAGCCGCTCTCCGACGACTTTCGAACCGCGCTCGCGCTCGAATTTGAGAACGCCGCGGCCGACGTGTTGGTCGCCAAACTCATGCGCGCAATCGACGAATATAATGTGGAAACCGTGCTCGTCGGCGGTGGCGTTTCTGCAAATACTCACATCCGTCGCACGCTGAGCGCCAAACTCGCAACAACCGCATGCCGACTCTTAATCCCCCCTTCTGAACTCGCGACCGACAACGCGCTCATGATTGCACTCGCTGGGTATTTTCACGCGGCAAAAAGAGAGTATGCGGCACTCGACTCTCTTACTGCGCAAGGAAATCTTCGTCTCGAGCGATAATGTCAAGGAAACACCACGACATTCGTTGATGCTTCAAGCGTTTTTGTCCATTCTTCAAGACGACTATAGAGTTTGGGGTCGTTGAGAAAACGCACGAAGTTTAATTTAAATGTGGGAGGTGCACCGAAATCTCGAGAATCCGGCGAAAGCTTCTGTGACGCGACTTCAGAGAAATTGTCGATATCGACTACGGGCCACACGCCCCCCGTTGTGGAGCTTGCAGCTTTATTCTTCTGCGCAAGCATGATTTCGAGTTGCTTGAGTTGTGGGTGGTGAATTTGGTAAATGCCACCTTTCCACAAAATAACCTTTCCGTGCATGTCGGTAACGGTACGCGTCGCGAGAAAGGAGTCTTCTTGATACTGCTTTAGAACGCCTAAAACGACGTCTCCACTTTTTAATACAACACCCTCCCCGAAGTGATTCCCCTCGTGATTAAACTTTCCGTCAAAAAAGAGTGACGCAAAGCGCGGTTCTGCATCATCACAGGCCGTCACGCTTTCCCACATTTCAGTTGTGAGTCGAAGCAGGCTTGTCTCCGGAATCGATTTTTTATTCGAATTGAAGTCGATGCTTTCGCCCCCAATGTTTGACGATGAAAAATCCGCGCCAGTAACATCGCTGCCGAAAAATTTTGCTCGCTGTAGATCAACTCCCGCAAAACTCGCATCTCGTAAATCACATGCTATAAATCGAGCGCCGTTGAGTACAGCCCCGGATAAATTTCTGATTTTCACATCGCGAAGTGAGCGATTCCCCCAAAACCGAACTCCGGAAAAATCTTCCTGCCCTGCTTCGCATAATTTTTTGATGTCCGAGCTCTCGAGCGGTCTTCCGCCGATTTTTCTTGCATTCGCAAGGCGCGCCTGCAGTCTTTTTATGTTGTCAGGACCGTTTAAATCCGACTCATCTTTCATTCCACGATTATACTGCATGCCTTTTGTAATCAATAACTTACTGCTAGGATGCACGGAATGGAGTCTCGCCCCGGTGTCTCGCCAGCCTTTTTGAAGCCGTTTAATCCGGAAGCCGAAGAGGCTGCGGCAATTAAACTGTGGGATGCCTCGGGCTATACGAATCCGGATAAGTGCATCGCGGATGGGATTACAAAGCCCGACGCCGAGCCGTACACCATTGTTCTCCCCCCGCCAAATGTGACCGGCACCTTACATATGGGTCACGCGGCAATGCTCGCGATTGAAGACATCTTGGTGCGCTACGCACGCATGCAGGGCAAGCGCACGCTCTGGATTCCCGGAACCGACAGTGCCGCCATCGCAACGCAATCAAAAGTTGAAGGCGAGATTTATAAAAAAGAAAAAAAGACACGGTACGACCTCGGTCGCGACGAGCTCATGACACGCATTGCTGCGTTTACCGAGGAAAGTAAAAGTACGATTATTAATCAAGTCCGCTCTCTGGGAGCCTCCTTGGATTGGACTCGGTACGCTTACACCATGGATGAACCCCGCTACAACGCGGTCATGACTGCGTTTGTGCGCATGTTTGAGGCGGGTTTGATTTATCGTGGCAATCGCATCGTCAACTGGGACCCAAATCTACAAACTACCGTTTCAGATGACGAAATCGAATACGTTGAAAAGAAAGATCCGTTCTATTACTTCCAGTACGGCCCGTTCGTCATCGGAACGGTCCGTCCAGAAACGAAATTTGGCGATAAGTACGTGGTGATGCACCCGGAGGATGAGCGATACAAGAACTACGAGCACGGCCAAAAAATCGACCTTGAATGGATAAACGGCCCCATTACGGCGACCGTCATCAAAGACGAGGCGGCACAAATTGATATCGGCAGTGGCGTTATGACCATCACGCCCGCACACTCAAACATCGACTTTGAAATCGCACAGCGCCACAACCTCGACATCGAGCCGGTTATTTCTGAGCGCGGCATCCTTCTCCCGATTGCCGGCGAATTTGAGGGTCAGCACATAAAGAAAGCACGTGCAGCAATTGTCGAGAAACTCAAAGCAAAGGGCCTTGTCGCGAAGATAGATGAAAACTACGTGCACAATGTTGCGACAAACAGCCGCGGAGGCGGAACTATTGAACCGCAAATAAAGAAACAGTGGTTTGTCGCCGTTAATAAGAAAGCCATCTTCCCCGACGGCAAAGAGCGAACGCTCAAAGAATGGATGCGCGAGGCGGTGGAAAGCGGCCAAACTAAAATTCATCCGGAGAGGTTTGAACGCATTTACCACCACTGGATTGATAACTTGCGCGACTGGTGCATTTCGAGGCAAATCTGGTTCGGTCACCGTATTCCGGTGTGGTACCGTTCGACGAACGCTCACGGCAAGCAAGAGGACCAAGTACACTGCTCTGTCTTGGGTCCGAGCGATGACACGTGGGAACGTGACCCGGATACACTCGACACCTGGTTTTCTTCGGGCCTTTGGACATTTTCAACGCTGGGCTGGCCAGACAATTCAGCCGACTTGAAAACATATCACCCTACATCCGTTCTCGAAACGGGTTACGACATTCTCTTCTTCTGGGTCGCGCGCATGATTTTGATGTCGGGCTTCTTGGTTGGCCAAGTCCCATTCAAACAAGTCTACTTACATGGCCTTGTGCGCGATGGGCAGGGGCGCAAGATGTCGAAATCACTCGGCAACATTATCGACCCACTCGACATGGTAAAGAAATATGGTGCCGACGCGACACGTCTCTCACTCATCATTGGTGCGCAGCCGGGGAACGATTTGAAACTTTCAGAAGACCGAGTGCGCGGATACAAACACTTTGCAAACAAACTATGGAACATCTCGCGGTTTGTGCTTGAAAGTTGCTCAGACCGGGACATTTCTTCGGAACTCAACGCGACCGATAGTGCGCTCGTCGAAGAAGCTGCTGCAGTTGTAAAGTCTGCTTCTAACAACATGGACAACTTCCGCCTTGATCTTGCCGCCGATTCTATCTACCACTTTGTCTGGGATAGGTTTGCAGCACAAATCCTTGAAGAATCAAAACCTATTTTCATGGGGGGCGACGAAGTGGCTAAAAACTCCCGCGCTCGAGCTCTGTATGAAATTCTGACGATGTCCCTCAAGTCTCTCCACCCCTTCATGCCGTTTGTAACCGAAGCGATTTGGCAGAAACTCCCCCAGAAAGATGCCAGTGTATTGATGGTGGCACAGTGGCCTAACGTATGAGCGTTGAGGACATCGAATCAGAAGATGGTTGGAGATATGACGTAGTACGTCATAGGGGGCTCAGAGAATATTTTATCGAAAAAGATGATCCTCAAACAAAGATACTAGTCACAGAGGATAGTAGGCCACAATTTCAAGATGGCCTATTCTTGGAATCCTTTAAAAATGATGATGTGGACCCCGAATTTCGCGATGAGTCTTCTCGCGCACCTCTATCTCGAACCGATTTTAAGAACATATTGCAATTTCTTTTGAAAGCGCTTACTAAATCGAACAAAGAACGTTTGTATGCTGAGGCTGGCGCAAGCTCCATACAAAGATTTGCTGCAAAATACGGAGCTTCTTTCGAAGATGACGAAGGAGATGGGTACTTTTACGTTACAAAAGAGAAAATTACAGAGCTTGTACAGCATTTGTAAGCGTCGATGCTACAATAGAGCCCATGTCAGAAGTGACGCCGATTCTTGCGGCTATTGCTGGAGGCCTCTTTCCTGCGCTCGCATGGCTGTGGTTTTGGAGTCGCGAGGACTCGCACCCTGAGCCGAAACGCCTGATTGCCCTCGCGTTCATTGCCGGCATGCTCACGGTCATGATTGTTATCCCGATGCAAAAATTTGTCGCCGGATTCATTCTTACTCAGACTGCTCTTTATACGGCCTGGTCGGTGATTGAAGAGGTTATGAAGTACGCTGCCGCGCGTGCAGCTGTATTATGGAGACACGAGGATGACGAGCCGATTGACCCGATTATTTACATGATTGCCGTCGCCCTTGGCTTTGCCGCCCTTGAAAACACTCTTTTTCTCATGAGTCCCCTTTCGGGCTCGACCCCACTTGAGACCATTATGACCGGAAATCTGCGCTTCGTCGGTGCCACCCTCCTCCATGTCGTGTCATCCGCTGCCGTCGGCCTTGCGCTCGCGTTCTCTTTTTACAAGTCTCACCGCGTCCATGCTTGGTATGTCCTCGGCGGAGTTATCCTTGCAAGCGCTTTGCATAGCGGTTTCAATTTCCTTATACTTAACTCGCCTGAAACACAGCTCTTTCGTACGTTTGCGTATGTATGGGTTGGTGTGATTGCGGTATTGGCCGCGGTCGAGTACGCGAAGCGAATACATACTCGACGGCGCAAGTAGTTATCACCTTTAACAAGACACCATGGCAAAACCTTCTTTCTTTTCACGGCTCACCGGCAACGCAAAAGAGTATGACGACTACTTTGACGACCCGCAGGCAGAGCACGCGAACTTCACCGGAAAAGGAGGCGAACGTCATGCGCACTTGAAGATTAATCAGGAAGAACACGAGCCGGAAGCGACGGGCGAACTTGCCGTAGACGTGTACCAGACGCCCGATCATATCGTGATTAAAGCGCTCGTTGCGGGTGTTCAACCTGCCACTATTGATATTTCCCTTACACGCGAAATGCTCACCATTAGCGGCAGCCGCGAAGACGAGCGCGAGGTAGAAGAAGACAACTATTTCCAACGAGAGCTTTATTGGGGCTCATTCTCACGCACCATCCTCTTACCCGAAGAAGTGGATGTAGATATGGCTGAAGCGTCTGAAAAGCACGGCATTTTGATGATTCGCTTGCCAAAGATAAATAAGAGGCGACAAACGAAACTAAAAGTTCGAAGTCGATAGCATTGCTGCTTGGAGGCGGGATAGAATAGGGTAACTGACCTCTTCTGGAAGACTCTGTAACTGCAGCGAAAAACCACTTTTTGTGCTTGGACCCAGATTCGAACTGGGGACCCTTCCCTCTTCAGGGGAATGCTCTACCAACTGAGCTATCCAAGCGTGATGCCACTCTAACACGAGAGTCTATTGCTGAAAATACTGGGGAAACTGGTCACGAAGTTTCTGCAGCGTGGCATTCAAGTCGCTAAATTGCGCTGAAACTTCGGTGCCAGCACCTTGGACCTTTTGGAGCTGCTCAAGGGTCGTCATCATCGAGCCCATGATCGGTGCCAAATACTGCATATACAACCAGAGCGGAATCAAGATGAACGCTGCCCACATGAGGAGCTTAAGAAAGCCACCAATCCAGGCATTGCGGCGCATCGCATGAAGCATGCGATTGTTTTCCTTCACGAGCTTTAGAATTTGCTCTACTTGTGTCCTGTCGAGGTCGTCCATGATGCTCACTATTGCCACTTACCTGCGTAAACGCGTAGCACATCAACGAGCGAAGCAAATCGCTTTGCCCCGCTCGAACTATCAATATACGCTCCAATCTCTGATGCCACTCTCCTCGCGCGCTCGTCTTCTGAATTTTTCAAGGTATTCTCCCACTTAATTAACCTTTCCTTTAAGTTCAGGTAGGCCTGAGCCAGACTGTCGCCCTCCCTCTGCGTCCCGTTAATGAGGAGCATAGTCCTACATCATTCCGCGGTGTGAATCAGCATTACACGTGTTGCATTGTGCACAGTCGAGCTTAATTGGTGTCGCAAGGACTCCGAGCACCAGTGCGTTCCAGAAGAGGAATAGCGGGTCAAATTGCCAAATTGGAGCTTGAATAATGACGCTCACCCAAGCTAGAATGAAGGAAACCGCGGCAAATCCCCACATCCCTTTCCATAGCCAGCACTTCATGTGTTTATTCATCATAGTATTGTATTTAATAAGTAAGTCCGCCCATTGTACCCTGTCGAAAGAGGCCGAGTTGGAATGTTATCCACATCTCGACAAGCTCGATGTAAACACGACAGGCTCGATGTAAACATACCTATGATGCCCTTGGCAGGAATCGAACCCACATCAGCCCCTTAGGACGGGGCTGTTCTATCCATTGAACTACAAGGGCAAAGGTCCGCATGCGCGGACCTTTGCAACTCTAGCACAAGACCTTTTCGCTTCGGATTAAAGTCCGGGCGTTGGTGTCTCGAGATCCGTCCAATCGGCTGCCATGTTCGTGTCGATCGTGTTACTTGAGCGCGCGATTGAGTGACCCTCGTCAGCGCCGGGAACTGACGGTGAAAAAGCCGTCGTGTTTGACCCCCAGCTCACGGCATCCAGCGCAACCGCGCTCGCGTTCTCCAGAGCTACCATGTCTCCGCCGTTCGCGAGTCCGCCGCCTATTGTTGAGTTCGCGAGAACTATGACCACCGTTTCGGCAGGCAAGCTCCATAGCCCAGCTGTTGTCGACGAGCCAGAAATGAACGCAAATTTCCCTGCTGGCAACACGACATCAGGCAATATGTCGGAGCCCGTTGAATCTCGAATGACGAACCCAGACAAGTTGATGTCACTGTTCGTGCCATTGTACAGTTCTACCCACTCGTTCCCCGGTTCCGTGCCTTTGCCCGTGCCTAAGTCGTACGCAACCTCCGTTATAAGGAGAGCGCCTACCGGCGGCACCGGCACATTGTCGTTGTTAGTTATCGTGCACGATTTCACATCGCCTGCGGCGAGCGTAATCGTGCCGTCTGCGGCGCAGTCACCCGAAATCGTGGCTGTATAGCCACTATCGGGTGTCTCGCTCACGGTGTGTGCACCAATAGCCACCGTTGTTTGCACGCCGGAAGTCACTGACGTTGCGTCTATGAAAAGTGCGAAGTCCGCGGCTTGCTTTTCCCCGAGGTCATCGTTAATTACATCTTTAATAACGGTGAGTTTAGGTAATTTGGCGTTGGTAATCGCGCAGGTCTCCGTTGCCCCAGCAGCGACAACAACATCGACGCAAGTGTTAGAGACAATTTGCCAACCATCCATTGCCGTTTCCGTCACAGAATACGTGCCTGGCTCAACCTCATAGCTTTCGTTGGTGGCGTGGGTCAACGAGCCACTTCCTCCTCCCGTTATCGCGCCCGAGCCTGCTGCAGTAATAGTGAACTCGGTAGAATCTCCTTCCGGTTGCGTTATTTTGTCTACGATAAGCGTGCCGGTCGTTGGCGCAGCGGCAACATCGTTGTTCGTAATTGTGCACGTTGCCGTTCCTCCGTTTGGAATCACAACATCAGTACAGTTTTCATACGTGGTGGTGTAATTTGTATCAGCTACTTCCACAACTGAATACGTTCCCGCGTTCACGGTGACGTCGTTTTGTCCATCGGCTTCAAATGCGGTTGCCGTGCCGCCGTTCACTTGAAACGAAAACGCTACTGCTGTTTCGGTGCGGCCATTGTCTTGAGTAAGCACTTTCTTCACAATAAGTGTTCCTGGTATATCTGCGCTCATATTCGAGCAGGTTTTGTTCTCACCCGCGACAAGCGTAATCGAACCGTCTGCTGCGCAATCTCCACCCCATACGGTGGTAATGTACCCCTCGAGCCCCGTTTCCGATGCGGTGTGTGCACCAGGAGTGAGCGTTTGTGCCACGCCCCACGGCACATTTCCACCGTCAATTTTCGCCTGGAAATCTGCGGCGACCGCGGTGCCGCCATTATCATTTTCTACGCTCTTTATGAGTGTGAGCGTCGCCGTCGTTGGAACAGGTGGCGTGACGGTGACCGTCACATTTTTGACTACACTGTTTGCGCCGTTTACACAGGTAAGGACATAGTTTGCGGTTGCTGTCGGAGAAACCGGCTCACTTCCATCGAGCGACTTTGCTCCCGACCAACTGCCAGAAGCCGTGCACGACGTGGCATCAGTAGAATCCCACGCGAGCGTCGAGCTTTCGCCTTCGGTTATCGACATTGGAGTCGCCGTCAAGGTTAGCTGCGGAACGACAGGAGGCGGTGGCGGCGTGTCTTTACAAATACGCGGAACTTTTATCGTAATACCCGCGACATGCATTGTCTTCTCGCACAACTGCACCATTTTTGGCGGCTTGATTGTTGGCGCGAAAACAGGAAATCCTGGTAGCGAGAGTGCCGATGCCGGCGTCGCTAATAAAAAGAGCGCCATAAAAGCGCCGAGTAATAAAGAAACACAAGTGTTGTGACGCATAACCCTAGTATGCTATACGCGCCTCCCGACCGCGCACTAGTAATGCATGAAGTGTACAGTCGTTCAAACGACACGCCAAAGAAATGCGTGTGTATAACTACCGCCAGTCTTTCGTCAGCTCCCACTTAAATCGTAGCGATGCGCCGAGGGTTAAGAGGAAGAAGAATGTGCGCGCAAGCCAACCGACAAACGGAATGAATCCGGCTATGTAAAAGACGACAACGCCCAAAAGAATTGTTTTCCACGTCGTTTCTCCGGTGCCCTTAAAGAGCCAGACAGAAAGCATATTGCCCAGAACGACAGGCGTAATGAGTCCGATTGCTGTCATAAGAATGAAGAAGGTAAGGAATCCAAGAGCGCCGAGTGGAATTCCAATAACGGTGCCAATGAGAACAGCCGAAATAATTGGAAGTACAATCACCGTCACCAGACCGGTGAAAAATTCGGGAATGGGATTTGCGAGCGAGCGTTTGGTGAGTTCCTCGCTGTACTTTTTAAAGGCGAGCCCGAACACAAGCGCGCCGACGAGAAGCATCAAGAACTTGAGTACGAACCAGAGCGAAAGAAAAGCAATGAATCCTTGTTTCAACCCTTCGCGCACATCAACGCGCGGCGTGTAATCAGTTTTTCCTGTTACCGTGGCGCCGCCATCCACCTGCGCTGGCGTTGCCGCGTGATACGAAAAATCGCCTTTGATAGCAGCATTAGGACCCAGGATGACTCGGTCTGCCTGCACCTCTACGTTCCCTGAAATAGAGGCATTGATGCGCACCTCGCCACCGGCAATCTTTACATTGCCTGTGACCGGCGCGTCCAGTGTTACGGCGCCTCCCGCGAGAAGTGCGTCTCCGCCAATTTTTCCGGTGACCTGAACATTACCTCCTGCCGCCACAAGATCGCCCACAATATCGCTCGTCACAATCACATTCCCGCCAAATACGCGTACATCATCGAGTGCTTTCCCGAGAATGGTAACCGTCCCACCGCCTGCCAAAATGTCGTTTTTTACTTCCCCATTCAAAAGCACGCTTCCTCCTGCAGTCACCAAATCTCCCGCGATGCTCCCGGAACTCGTCACATTCCCGCCCGCCATGTACAGGTCTCCAACAATCTTCTCTTGAGGAGCAACGGATGGTTGGTCGCTTGCGCGTAATTCTAATGCCTGGCTCGAAATCGGAATCACGAGTAACGCGCACACAATTCCGATAAAGGCTTTCATAGGTGCATTAAACCCCTGTCCCGCTGATAGCGCAAGCAGGTGATTGACCATGTCAAGAATTGCATTACTCTTCGGGTATGAGTTCAAATCCAGAGGACATGACAAAGCGAGATTTTGTCTTAGGAGGGGCGGCGCTGGGCGCCTCACTCGTAGCCCCGGATGCCCTGGCACAAAATTATGGTGCTGAATTCGACCATTCACTTCACCAGATAACGGATAAAGCGGGTGCAGCCGATTTCGAAAAACGGCAGGCGCGTGAATATCGCGCTGACCCAAACGTGATATTTAAAGGCGAGCGCATTTCGGAATTTTATGGAATTAAGCGCTCCGAGATAGAGGTCCTTCCCGGACATCATCCGTGGCCGGACATCTATAGAGATTTGATATACAAAGATGCCGCCGGGCTCACGCAATCATGCTGCCACGGCGAAGATTGTCGGCCTGCGATAATCCGAAGCATCGGAAACGGGAGTGTCGCCGTGGGGTTGAAGATGTTTGATTCCATTTTATTTTTCAAACTGCAATTGGCGGATACCAGAATTTTCTCCAACGGGACGTTGCTACCAGGGAGCGAAGAATTCTTGAAACACAAAAGTCATGCGTGTGTCGTTGGAGGAACAATACGCTGTGTTGTCTTGCCAGCAGATGGGTAGTACTACCGCTCGTCAATAGTGTATCCTGAGCTTCAATGACCATCTTTGAGAGCATCGTTTTGGGAGTCGTCGAAGGTATTACAGAATTCCTTCCCGTCTCTTCGACGGGTCACCTCATCCTCACCAGCTCGCTTCTCGGCATCGAACACACCGAGTTCGTCAAAACATTTGAAATTGCAATTCAGTTCGGCGCGATTCTTTCTGTTGTCGTACTCTACTGGCGCTCTTTCTTAGATGTTGAAGTTCTGAAAAGACTTGCCGCCGCATTTCTTCCAACAGCTATCATCGGTCTCACCGCATACAACTTCATCAAGGCGTACTTACTTGGGAACGAACTTGTTGTCGTCGCAGCACTCGCGCTTGGCGGCATCGCACTCATCGTGTTTGAACTCATTCATAAAGAACATGACGGTTTTGCCGACGGCCTTCATCAAATCACCTACAAGCAAGCTTTCTTGGTCGGGATTTTTCAGTCCATTGCTATCGTTCCCGGCGTCTCACGCTCTGCAGCTACAATACTCGGCGGGCTCTTCCTCGGCATTCGCCGCGTTTCGATAGTTGAATTTTCTTTTCTTCTTGCCGTCCCCACCATGCTCGCCGCCACCGTCCTCGATCTCCTTAAAACAAAAGTTGCATTTACCCAAAGCGAGTGGACAGCGCTTGGCGTCGGTTTCGTTGTCGCATTCCTAGTCGCCCTCGCTTCAATTGTGTGGCTCCTGCGCTACGTCCGGACGCATACATTCATTCCGTTTGGTATTTATCGAATCGTTATTGCCGCGCTTTTCTTTTTCATCATGCTTTAAGGTGAGATACAATAATCAACAATGAAGGACGCTTCACAACTCCAGCAAGAACTTCCCGTCTGGACAATGACGCCTGAGGAAACGCTCAAGGCGCTCCAGACACACCCAAAGGGTTTGCACGAGGATGAGGTCGCCCGAAGACAGGCGCTTTTTGGCGCTAACACGCTGCCGAAGGCACATCGCCTTGACGCGCTTGCGATACTTGCGCGACAATTTTCATCCCCGCTTGTGTTCATTCTTATTGCCGCCTCGGGCCTCACTCTTGCTCTGAATGAGTGGCTCGAAACAGTGGTAATCTTGCTCGCCGTTTTTGTAAATGCAGGACTCGGGTTTTATCAAGAATACAGCGCGGAAAACGTACTCGAAAAATTGACGACATACATCAAAGAACGCGCGCGCATCCTGCGTGGCGGCGTGGAAAAAGAAGTAGATTCGACCGAACTTACGCTTGGCGACGTAATCAAACTTGGCATCGGCGCGCGTGTTCCCGCGGACGCGAGAATCATCGAAATCGGCGGCCTTGCGGTAGACGAAGCGATTTTGACCGGAGAGTCCCTCCCGGTGCAAAAGAAAATCGATGTCCTGTCTGAGGCAACATCGCTCCCCGATCGTACCAACATGGTCTTCGCTGGAACGCTTGTGGTGGAAGGAAGCGCCACCGCAGTCATTTCAGCGACAGACAAACATACCGAGCTCGGACATATCGCTCAGCTTGTCACAAAAACAGGTTACGAGCCGACTCCATTGCAGCGTGGACTTTCAAACCTCGCGTGGTTCATTTTTGTCATCGTTATTGTGGTCGTTGGACTGCTCCTCGTCCTTGGTATTTCGCGCGGAGAGAACCTCTTTGACATGCTCCTTGTCGCGGCGGCAGTTGCCGTGGGCGCTGTCCCCGAAGGCCTTCCCATCGCACTCACCGTCATTCTCGCTATTGGCATGCAACGATTGGCGCAAAAAAACGGGGTAATGCGTTCGTTGTCTGCTGCGGAAACGCTGGGCTCTGCGACCGTTGTCATGACTGACAAGACTGGCACGCTGACGCAGGCGAAATTGCGAATGACTGCCATTTATACAGTTGACGAGCTCGACGGAAAATCGGTGCATCACAAAGAATCCGTACACCTTGATGACAAAGAGCGCGAAATTTTGGAAGCAGCGCTCGCAGGAACGAACGCCATTATTGATAACCCCGACGAACCGGAGACGGCGTGGACATTTAGTGGACACCCGGTTGAGACGGGCATTTTGCACGCAGCAGCTCTTCACAAACTCGACGTCAAATCATTTGTAACAAAACGGAAGCCGCCACTCCTTGCATTCAATTCCACGAATAAATTTTCAATCAACGCGCATCATGAGAAAGAGTTTTATGTGGTGTTAGGCGCGCCTGATATTTTGCTGACGCGCTCGAAGCTCTCGAAAGACTTATATGTGGCCGCAGAAGCGTCGGTGCACGCAATCAGCGGTGAAGGAAAACGGGTGCTGGGGGTCGCGCGTTTTTCACACCTTCCGGAGCGCTCGCACACCGGAGCGGCGGAGGCAAAAGACGCCCACTCACTTGAATTTTTGGGACTCCTTGTATTTGAAGACCCTTTGCGACCTGAAGCGAAAAGCGCGGTCGAGAAAATCGAGTCGCTCGGCGCGTCCGTCATTATGCTCACCGGAGACCTGAAAGGAACCGCGCTCTCGATTGGAAAAAAGCTCGGCTGGGAAGTGAGCGAAGCGCACGCACTTTCGGGAGAGGAGTTGCGACAAATAAGCGACGAGGAATTGCTGAAAAATTTGCGCAACATAAAAATATTTGCCCGCGTTACGCCGGAAGATAAGTTGCGCATCGCGCAGCTCTATCGCCGACTTGGCGAAGTCGTCGCGATGACGGGCGACGGCGTGAACGACGCGCCATCATTGCGCGCTGTCGATATTGGTATCGCGGTCGGAAGCGGCTCGGACGTCGCAAAAGCGGCGGCTGATTTGGTACTTCTCGACGACAACTTTAAAACCATTGTCGCAGCAATTGAGGAAGGCCGCCGAATTCTTGATAACATTCGAAAAACGACTGTATACCTGCTCTCAACGTCGTTGAACGAGGTTATTTTGATAGGTGGTGCGCTTGTTGTCGGTCTCCCCTTGCCTATTTCTGCGCTTCAAATTATTTGGGTAAATATGTTTACCGAAAGCTTTCCCGCACTTGCGTTTGCCTTTGACCACTCGAGCGACACGCGGCGACGTGAGAAAAAGGGAGAGCACCGCATCTTCAACACGGAAGTACGCGTCTTGACCATCGGCATCGGCACTGCAGTCTCTCTTCTTATGTTTGGCTTGTATTGGTGGCTTCTCTCGCACGGTATTGCGCTTCACGAGGCGCGCTCGACCATCTTCCTCTGCCTCTCCTCATATATTCTCGTCATAGCATTCTCTCTGCGCAGCTTGCACCGCCCACTCTTTTCGTTCAACCCATTTGAGAATTACGTTTTGAACTGGAGCGTTGGGATTGCTTCCCTCTTCGTCATCGCAACCGTAACCGTTCCATTTATGCAG
>CAYIDY010000017.1:0-16701 GCA_964362305.1 uncultured Candidatus Saccharibacteria bacterium
CTACCCCTGCAGCCCAATCAGATACGGGGGCTAACAGAATAATCCCTTTTACCCCACGCCCTTTTTTTGCCGCCCAAAATATTGATTTCTGGCAACCGGTTGAATGTCCGACGAGATATATATCCTTTGCGCCCTGTTTTTTGGCAAAACGAATGGCGCCGTCAATATCATCCACACATTCGTTAAATACTTCATGTGCCGCGCCGCCATAGCGTGGCTTCCCTTTGTTTTTTGTACTCAGTCGACTTATTACATCGTGCCCTCGATTGTTAAATGTTAACACCGATGTCTGGGAATCCACCAACTTTTCTACTTGTCCAAGCATTGAAAATGCGGAACTCCCCAGTCCGTGCATCCACAGTATTGTTCGTCGCGATTTCTGAGGACCAAAATAAAGACCTCGCAGAGAAACCTGCTTGGTATCGAAAACAACGGGAACGCATGTGTTCATGGCAAAATTATATATTCTCACTGTATACTGCGTACCATGAAAAACCTAGAAAGACCTCGTATTCAAGAACCCTCGAATGAAGCATTGCCTTCGGTACCTGAATACTTCCCCGCCATTACTCCGCCAAACGTCGTCCTGAAAGTAGCTGCTAATGCGCGCGAATTTGAAGTTGGAAAGCCAGCAACGCTCCCCCTATTCGTAATACCAAAGGGGTACAAACTTTCTCCTGAAATACAGCTGAATGGACTTCTCGGGACACTCCCAGGTCAGGGACGCGTTTTGAATACAATGGACCCTCGTGTCTCCATAAAAGGCGGTGGACGCGTAAAAAACGGTGAACCAGCCATGTGGGAAAAAAGTACGACATGGCGCGATGTGACACGTGTCATGGGGTTATACACGCTCAAAGAAGCGGAAAAAGATTGGGCGGTAGCGGAGTCCTATGCTGAAACCAGTTTCGCTCAACCACATGCGATTGTTGAGCTACTGGCTATTCCGTATCCGGATACCGACGGCATCATGGTTTTGCGTCCCGTCGCAGAGCTTCAGGAAGTGGGAATACTGCCAAAGTATTATGCAAACGGAACCGAGCACGTGCGTTTTGTAGACTATTTTCGAGAATCTTTTTCCAATGTGCGACTCGGTGACTTCATTGCATTTGTAAACTCAAAGCAGTTCGACAAAGCGCATGGCGCAATCGAATCGGCAAATGCTGAGTTAAAAAAAGCGGGGCACGATGTGTCCATCAGTACGTTGTTACTCTTAACGACCAGTAGAATTGCACGCACACTGGGCGCCATTCATCATCGAGGCGAGATGCATTACGCAACGCATGGCGATAATTTCAGTATAGCCGGCGACGTATTCGATGGCGCGACGGTTAAACCGGCATTTCCTCTAACGCGAGAAGATGCTGAGCGTACATATGAGGATGAAATAGGCAGAGGAGAAACTATTCTTCATCCCTATTTCTCAGAGGCAATCGGCAGTGGATGGGAGTCCGATAAAGCCTCGCGTTTTGGGGCGCTCCAGCAAATCTACCATTTTGCGGATGCGCTGCGCAGCGTATACACGAACGAGAAATTGCCCAGCGACGAAACCATACAAGAGCAGTTCAGAAAATTATATCTTGCCGTGTGTCCCGAAAATTCTTCCATTTTATCAAGCCCAATTCTCGTTCAAAAAGAGGTAGAACACGACGCGTAGTCACTTTGGTATCGACGTGCTATTTTGCCAGGACCGAGCGAAGCTGATTTCGCTCGCGTGTTTAACGGAGGGTTAAATTATGACGGGTTTCGTAGGTTGGATTGCTCGTGCAATTCAGGGTAAGGGGGTAAAAATTGAGACCCTCGAGGAAACTGGGAACAAAATTGTTCTCCTAGTAACCGATGCCGGAAAAAGTTGCCGCATCACCATTGAAGAAGTCGAGTAGAACAACGTCGCGCCCCACCCCCCACAAACACGAGAGCGGCAACCACAAATTGCCGCTCTCACCTTATGTGACCAGAAGTGCTCAAACAGACTGAGTCATTCATCATATCTATCTGCATGAGTGCCAGTCCTTTCCATCATGCTCAAAATGTCATCTTGCCATTGCGACTTTAGCGAGCGCACGAGTTTTTCCAAAGAGACGTACTCGGACATCCATTTTTTAATAAACTGGTCTGAATTCTTGAGCGGAGCACCAATGCGCTCAATCGCTTCTCGTAGAGGAAGGCGTAGCTGTTTGGCATCGAGAACTTGTTTCGCTTTTCCTTCAAAAAGTTGGCCAGTATTATGCTCCAGACCAAAAATTCGTAAAAAAGTGCCCTCAGTCGGGTGATCCCCCTCTTTCCATAGCGTGGCGGCAGAATCGCAAATGTTCGCCCAAACCGGTCCACCATAAGTGCTATCAGGTACTTCGCGTCTGCATTCTAGGAATGCCGCCGCGGCCTTTTCGAGATAACTTGTAACAGTGCTCACGTCCACATCGCTTTCACCATCAGGTTTCTTTGGGAGGATCTCGAATGGAGTGCGCCAGTCTGCGGCAGCTGTATTTTCAGTTTCCTTTGCAATTCTGTTCAAGAGAAAGATTCTGAGATTGCGCGCAAGAAGAGTATTTATTTGTGTGTAGCTGTTACTCAAACTCAATAACTGTAACTTTTTTGCTACAGGAGTATGGGTGTCGTCAAAATTAATTTTCCTGTGAAGTATTTGACCTGCTACAGCCTGAAAATAACTGCCCACGTAATGGTCGGCAATAAGCTCTAAAAGTTCATCATTTGGCTCCTTGTCTAGGTTCTCTTCTTTTGTCGTTGATTGGACCTTCTCCACCATACCGGAGCTATGTACCCTCTTGCCAACTATCGAGGTATTTCTTTTGTTCGTCTGTAAGCGTGTCCATGGTGATTCCCATCGACGAAAGTTTGGTTGTGGCAACCATGTGCTCGATTTCGTCGGAAACGTCGTATACATCGGCTTTAATACCCGGGTTCTTTGCCATCCATTCACACGCCAAGGCCTGCGTCGCAAAACTCATATCCATGACGGAGGCTGGGTGACCTTCGGCGGCCGCAAGGTTGACGAGGCGCCCGTCAGCAAGGACGAAAATTCGCTTACCATTAAGTGTGTACTCGTTTACAAATGGGCGGACATTTTCACGCTTGGACTGCGCCATCTCTTGCAGTGACTTTACGTCAATTTCTACGTCGAAGTGCCCAGAGTTACAGACGACTGCGCCATCCTTCATCATTGGAAAGTGCTTCTTCGCAACCACATTCATGTTGCCGGTCACCGTACAGAACAGGTCTCCGACTTTTGCAGCTTCATCCATAGTCATGACACGGAATCCATCCATCGCGGCTTCGAGCGCCTTCACGGCGTCGATTTCCGTCACAATGACATTCGCGCCCATTCCTTTGCCGCGCATGGCGAGTCCTTTTCCGCACCAGCCGTACCCAGCTACTACAAACACTTTTCCTGCAAGCAACATGTCTGTCGCGCGAATAATGCCATCGAGCGTTGACTGGCCTGTGCCATAGCGATTGTCAAAGAGATTTTTTGTCTTCGCGTCATTCACTGCTACGACCGGAAATTTAAGCGCGCCATCTTTCGCCATCGCACGAAGACGGATAACGCCTGTAGCTGTTTCTTCGGTGCCGCCTAATACGTTTGGAAGGAGCTCGGTGCGCGTCGTATGAATCGTCGTCACCAAATCTGCGCCGTCATCCATCGTAAGGTTCGGCTTCATGTCCAAGACCGCATTTATGTGCTTAAAAAATGTATCGCGATCTTCACCTTTAATCGCAAACGTTGGTATCCCGTACGTCTCACTCAGTGCTGCCGCTACGTCATCTTGCGTCGAGAGCGGGTTTGAAGCGCAGAGCGTTACGTTCGCGCCGCCCTCTTTGAGTGTGCGCATGAGGTTCGCTGTCTCAGCGGTTACGTGGAGGCAGGCAGCAAGCGATTTTCCAGCAAGCGGTTTTTCCTTAGCAAAACGCTCTCGTACTTTTTGCAACACGGGCATATCGCGATCTGCCCATTCGATGCGTTTTTTTCCTTCTGCTGCTAACTCTTTATTTTTTATGTCAGACATAAGCGCGAGTATATCACACGACTTCTACGTTCGGCATTTGCCATACCAGAGGAATAGAGGCATAGAACGTCGTGCCTTTTCCTTCCTTTGTATCAAATGTAATGCCGCCTCCCGCGTGCTCGAGAACGGATTTGACCACATAGAGCCCGAGCCCCGTGCCGTCGGGGACTGACTCCTGTGCGTTCCCGGCACGGAATAGTTTTTGGAACATCTTGTCTCGCTCACCTTTCGGAATTCCGATGCCGGTGTCCGAAACGCGGAAGAACAGAACCTCGCGACGTCCACCAGTGAGGCTCAATTCGGCTTCAACCGAACCTCCATCCGGCGTGTATTTGATTGCATTCGAAATCAAGTTTTGCATTACCATTCGTACTTGCGACTTGTCTGCTTGGAGATGAGGCAGGCCTTCAGGACAAATAAGTTTCAATGCAATCTGTTTAAGAGTGGCGGCATGCTGTTGTTCTGATACGACAGCCTTGAGTAATTCCGTAGCGTCAAATTCTTCAACGCGCACCGCCAATGTTCCCAATTCAATTCGAGAGACGTTCAGGAGATCATTTACCATTTCCGCCATTCGGCGACTTGCTTCATGTATGTCGCTGACATATTTTTTCTGCGCCTCGGAAAGCGATTCTGATTTTGGTCCCAATAACGATTCGGAGAGCCAGCGAATCGAAGTGAGTGGCGTCTTTAGCTGATGAGAAGCAAGCGACACAAATTCGGATTTCGCCTTGTCTATCTCTTTTTCTCTCGTAATGTCGTGCACAACCCCTTGAATATGCCTCAGAATATGATTCACATCGACCGTCGTCTTCCCGCGAAGTTCGAGGTACCGCGTCTGCCCCGAGGCGGCGACGGTTCGAAAGGTGGTCGCAAAGTCGCCCGGCGTTGTCATAATTTGCTTCCACTTTTGTGTCGCAGCGGGGCGATCTTTTTCATGCACCGTACTCATCACGCTTTCAAATGCCGGAGGCTTGGGGCGCGGCACAAGTCCGAACAACTTGAAAGTCTCGTCGGACCAAAAAGACTTGGACGGGTCGTCAAAGTTCCACATGAACGTACCGAAGCGGCCAATTTCTTGCGCTTCAAGTAATTTCGTGCGCGCGTCGGCAAGGTCGCGTACCAATTGTGACACGCGAGCATTCGCACGAAGTCCCGCCGTAGACATAAAAAACACACCGAAACCGGCGACGATGAGGACGAACGCGCCGGCAAGTATCAACGGAAAAAACGTAGTGGACGCGATTTGGGCAGCGTTCTCCGTCATTGTTTGAATTATCGAATCCACCTGAACATTCTACCAAACAAAAACCCGCGTTTCCGCGGGTCGTTGTTTACTGCTGCCAGGCGGCTAGTTTGTTGTTACAAACGTAGTCTCACTCGAGGTAGCTGTGTTGTTTGCCGCGTCTTTCGATTCTACAACCATGTAATAGGTCGTTGAAGCCGTGAGTCCGGTCAATGCCGCGATGTGACTTGTCACAAGCGCCGCATCAATCACTGTACTCGCAGAACCGAGAACTAACGGTGTCGCTGTGCCGAAGTACACCTTCGTCGTCGCAGCTTCATTCGTCGTCCACGATACACTCGCCGTTGTTGATGCAGGAGTTGTCGTGAGCGCCGAAATCAATGGCGCCGTCGCATCTACGGGAAGTGCTTGTGTGGTAAACGAAGTCTCACTACCGATAGAAGTATTGTTCGATGCGTCAGAAGACTCTACTTTGAAGTAATGGGTCGTGTTTGATGTGAGTCCGGTTACGGTAACTGAGTGACTCGTTACCAATGCCGCATCGCTCTTGGTAGATGCTGTGCTGGTGTTAAGTGGAGTTGCAGTTGAGTAATACACTTTAGACTTCGATGCTTCGTTCGTCGTCCACGTGAATGTAGCCGTGGATGTGCCCACATTCGTTACTGATATCGCGGTAATCGTTGGAGCACTTGAATCCGGCGTCGCAGTCGTCGTGAACGTCGTCTGGCTTGATGTCGCCGTGTTGCCCTTCTTGTCTTTTGATTCGACAACAAAGTAATACTGCGTTGAAGAGCTCAAGCCGCTGAGAGTCACTGAATGACCCGTCTGAAGAACACTACTCGATACTGTTTGAGCGGCATTTGTGTTAAGCGGCGTGGTCGTACCGTAGTACACCTTCGATGTTGCCGCCTCGTTTGTAATCCAGGTCACAACTGCGCTTTGATGAGTGACCGAGGAATTAATTGCTGAGAGTGAAGGTGGTGTTGTGTCATTGCTTACCGGCGGTGTCGTTGTCGGGAAACCGGAGCCGTTACATGGAATGACGATTTTCGACTTACCATCCTTTTGAATGCGCATTCCTGGTGTGATAAGCAGTTGCTTCTTTCCATCTTTCAAGTGATAGGTGTTTGGAGTGATGATGATTTTGTGTTTGCCGTCTTGGTAGATGAAGACGTTCCCTGTCTGAATCAACTTCACTTTTCCATCCTTAATGTGGATTGGACCACCCATTGGCAATCCAGGGATGCCGCACGGATCTGAAGGAAGTGACGGAAGCGTGACGGAAGCAATCGCATCCTCTATTTCGTCTGCAATGTCGTCGTCAAGTTCATTTTCGATGTCATTGACTGACTTGAATTGCTTCTTCATCCATTCGTTGAGAAGTGCGCGTGTGCGCGGGCCCACGAAACCAACTTGCTCGAGACCATTAGCTCGTTGGAAGCGCTGCAATGCGCGGCGTGTTGCCGGACCAAAGAATCCGGTAACTTTACCTTCTGGATACATCGCTGCATCTGCCGCGAGGAGCGTCTGCAGCAGAGTTACTTGATCACCTTCTGAGCCCTCTTTTAAGTTCTGTATGATTTCCAAAACCGTTTGGCTGGTCGTAGCTTGTAGCTGCTTTTGCTGTGATTGCAGCCCAAGAATCTGCGCCTGGAGCGCCTTTATCTGATTTGTAAGTTCTGTAATTATCTTGAGATTTGCCTCAAGCGATGTCTCTGCAGCTGCAAACCCCGGCAGGAGAGAGCTCGCCACGATTCCCGCCACAATGAGTGCGGAAATCCCTTTCTGAATTCCATTTTTCATGTTCATAAATATTACCAATTAATAGTGCATTCACTTATAACGTAGGGGTAATGTTCCCTACGTGCGGTATGACGGGGCAAGGGCTACTTGCCTAACACTTGAAAGCGTTGCATGGTTTAAAGCCTCTTCTCGAGCTTGTACGTAGCCTTCGACAAAAGTTCTGAACGCCGGAGAGCGAGCCTCTCGAGCAATCCTTCGAAGGTGCTTTATAGGAGCAACTTCGGGCGCATATTCGTAGTGCCCGCGCACTTCCCCATCATTAAATATTCGAATATGGTACTGAAAATCGCCCTCGCGCTTTCTTAAGGAAGCCACCTGCCCATCATCCACCCAGGCAAAAATCTGATTTTCAAACCCAATGCTCTGTAGGTGAATGATGCACGCGTTCGTGTCAGAGGAAAGAATCCCGAGCAAATATTCTTGTCGAATATCGGTGCGAAGAAAACGGAACAGTCTTTCGAGATACGGAAAGATTGTGCGAAGAATTGAGGCGGACATAAAATGCAAGGCACGAACGCGTGCCTTGCATTATGAACTACCGTGCGAATTTCTTCACCTAGTAGTGCTTGTTGTGCCAGTCGTTGTTATAGCCTCCATATCCCACGCCATAGTACGTTGGCATGTGATGGTTGCGGTAATAGTTATTGTAATCATAGGTCAGGTACGGACTGATAGTGCCGCACGCGTATTGCGTCGGGTAGCAATACACTAACTGGTTTTGGTAGGGGTAGTACGGATACGAATAGGTGTAGCTCGGTGATGTATACGAGTACGAATACGTAGGGGCTGTGTAGGTGTACTCTGGATACGAGTACGAGTAGTTCGGATAATTATACGAGTAGTTTGGATACTCGTATGAATACGAAGGATTCGAATACGAGGGATACGAATATGCATTCTGAGGATAGCTGTATGCGTAGCGGTACTCGTTTAGGTAGTTATAGTTGTAATTATAGTTGTAGTTCCCATTGTATGGATACTGATTGTACTGAGTGTGGTAGCCACCGTACGAACTAGACGCGTGCACGGCGAATGGCACGAAGCACAGCATTAGCGCGAAGAATAAAAGAGTCGCTGTTATGTAGAGTCTTGTAGTCATAGGTTTTTGGATTTTAAAGAGTTTGTAACGCTTTTAAATACGACCTTTGCCTCGCTCTCCTCCCGCGCGCACGGCTCATACCGTCAGTATAGACCCTTTTTAGGACTGTCTACTTGTGGAAATCCACATGGGCCCGCAGTCTCTATGGCAGCTCATCCGGAAGGGGTATAATACAGCCATAGCAGATAATTAATTTTTATACATCTATGTTTGGAAAATTAATGGATTGTTCGTGCGGCTCCGGGTGGGCAGAGTGGGGTCATCTCGCCCTTCGCGCGAGCCTCGGCCTTGTATTCTTTATGCATGGTTGGCAGAAGGTATTTATGATGGGAATTCCGGGTGTTTCAGGATTCCTCGGCAGTCTTGGCTTCCCTATGCCAATGCTCTTCGCCTACATCCTCGCATATGGCGAATTGGTGTTCGGCGCAATGATGATTATCGGTCTTCTCACCCACTGGGTGGCGAAATATCACGTCATCGTAGCACTCGTTGCCCTTTTCACTGTGCACATTTCGAAAGGATTCTTCGTATCAAGTGGTGGATACGAATTTATCCTTCTTATCCTCGCCGCATCGCTTGCAATTCTCTTTTCAGGCCCTGGCAAGTATTCGGTGGACAAAATGTTTCTCGCAAAAGGTAGCCAGGCGGTGTAACCGCTCGAGCTCCCTCTACAAAACACCCCTTAGGGGTGTTTTGTTTTTAAGAGTGGCACAAACGCAGCAGCACCAATGAAAGCGCCGATAGTATTGCTTATTAGGTCTAGCCACGTGTCATTGAGATTTTTTGCCAAAACAACGCCAAAATATTCCTGCGCAAAAAATTCCAGAATCTCATTTGCAACCCCGAGTGCAGTCACAACAAGAAAACTTAATACGAAAAATTGAAAACGAGTGATTGGGCGGGCCATATCTCGTGCTACCAAATAACACACCATAAACGCCAAGAATCCCCCGCCAAATGCATGCTCAATACGATTGGCAATCTGCCTATCTTCTACGATATTCATCGCGATAAATACGATGCTCGCCAAGAGAAATATCAAACCCAACGAACGCACGGACTGCCTCATCGTAAATTTCGGGTTCTCCCACTGAAAAAAGCGGGCGAGACAATACGAGAATACGAAATACATAACGCAGAGCCCAAGCGCGACGATGAATACATACATACTCAGCACGGGTGATTGCATACGTTATGCAAAATCAGAGGGATTAAAAATTGTTTTGAGCGCGATTGATTGAAGGCACAAAGGAATTCCGTCGAGCTCTTCTTTTGAAAAGAAACCGATGCCCACACATTCCTTTGAACTCTTAAAATCTAGGTTCTCCAGTTCCATCCCGTACGCAACGACGAGCGAGTAATACCAATCAATCCCTCTTTTATTCTCAAAACGAGTCGTCCAGGTGTATACAGGCTTCTCTGAAATCCTGGCCACTGTGAGGCTTGTCTCTTCCTGGACTTCCCGGCGCAGGGCTTGATGAATATTCTCTCCAAAATCCAATCCTCCGCCGGGGAGCTCCCACCCGCCTCCCAATTCTTCAGATTCTTTGAGGAGCAGCAGTTTTCCTTCTCTAACGACGAGTCCCTTTATTGCAACACGATGGAAGGAATCAGGAAAATCGGGCGATTGTGCAGGGTCTCGCATGTGGCCATTGTAGCGCAAAAAAACTTGTCATCGAATCCAAAAACGTTCGTATTGCGTGCTTGGTACGAAGTTGGAACTATATTAGCTGCTAAGAACTTCATTTAAAGCCATATAATATCCCGAATACTGCAGCGTGGTTTTCCCTTCTCGAATATCGGTAAGGTCGATTATGCCACTCGGTCCTCCAAAATAAACTTTCTGGTTTCTCGCCAGCGCAATACTTAATTCTGTTAGACCATCGAAAACATTCGGATTTTCGTGATACACGCCTGCAATTTGATTCGCTGCAAACGTGCCTACAGAGCCGATGTTTGTACCAATGTTTGCTATCGGCTGAAAGTTAATGTTTTTACTTTCTAAATCCTGAAGTACCTCTTTGGGAAGATTCTCTAATGGATTTCCAGACCAATACACTACCGTATTATCCGCGCCCGGGGACAAGGAAAAATTTGGCGTCTTTCCCGCGGCCTCATAACTGTTATTTACAACTGTATGCGTCCAATTCCACGCAGGAAAATGCACAAAAGTGTACAGAATGTTCTTTCCGTCATGCAAGGTAACGATAGTACTAAAGTGCTCTCCACCCCTCGCGTAGATTGCCGTGTCGTCGATAGGGTCAACACTCAAGTAATAATTCTCTGTCTGATTAAACTTGTGCACCGTCTCAGTGTCTTCTTCTGCCAATAGACGACACTGAGTTAAATCTGTTTTGCTCATTTCCACCAAAATCTTCTCCTGAACAGCAAGGTCTGCTTCGGTCACAATATCTCCCGCTGGATTTCCCGTTTCGGTTTTATTGTACGACCGAGCGGTTTGTTGCATGGCATACGCAAGTTTGGCCGCCTCAATAAAAGCGGGCTCAAGTTTCTGTAATGTTTCAACAAAGTTCATCCAGTTGCCGGACTTGGAATCGAACCAAGATAAACAGCTTCAAAGGCTGCTGTCCTACCGTTAGACGATCCGGCAATTTCGCAATCTTGCCTTATTTTTGCCCTGTTTCCAAGCCTGGCGTGGTGATTTCGATTACGGCAAGCTCAAGTGGCAAGTGCGGTACAGCGGCATATGCCATCGTGGAATAAGCTTCGAGCAGAGCCCGAAGGATTTCGGACGTAACTCCGGGATTCTTCGCAATATCTTTTGAGAGAGCAAGATCGGCTTCGGTAAGCTCGCTAGAAAACTCTTCAGCCAGAGCCGGGGCAAAACGTAAAAGGAGTACCACGCGCATGCGATGGATAAGCAATCGCGCGAGTGTACGAGCATCGATATTATCTTTCACTGCGCTGCGTATTGACTTGAGAGCCGTCTCTGCATTTTTTTCCGACAGAGCTTTCAGAATTTGTCGGACCGTTTCGCCTCGCGGCGCCCCGGTGACAGTCTCAACTTCGGCGGCATCAATGCGTTTATCCTTCGACACGGTCAGCACTTTTTGAAGCGTAGAGAGCGCGTCGCGAAACGAGCCTTCTGCGAGAAGCGCAATGAGCTCTGCTGCCGCTGTATCGAGCGTATACCCTTCTTGTTTAGCGACGTCTGAAATGACCTGCACCAACACCTCGCGCGATGGTTGTTTGAACGTATACACTTCGCAGCGCGACTGAATAGTGTCCGGCACTTTATCGCGCTCAGTGGTTGCAAGGACAAAAATTGCGTGCGCCGGAGGTTCCTCGAGCGTCTTCAAGAAAGCATTCCACGCTCCTTTCGAGAGCATGTGCGCTTCGTCAATAATGTACAACTTATACGGCGAATCAAACGGCATCACGTTGACGCCCTCTCGCAATTCACGAATGTTATCGACGCCCGTGTGCGACGCGGCGTCCATTTCATATAAATCTTTGTCAGAAACGCCCAGTTCTCGTGCAAGAATTCGTGCAACGGACGTCTTTCCTGTCCCCCGTGTCCCAACAAACAAATATGCGTGCGCAATTTTCTTATTTTTAATTGCCGCCTCCAGAACCCGCACAATGTGGTCCTGGCCTTGGACCTCTTTAAAAGATTGAGGGCGATATGCGCGGTAGAGTGTCCGGTGATGCGTCTCTTTCATGCAGCGAGTATATCATTGAGGATAGTTAGCGCCTCTTGAGTGTTTTGTGTCTCCATTAAACGCACGCGCTCCTCTTTCGCGCCATTCCAACCGGAGATATACGCTTTGAAATGCTTTTTCATAACGGCGTAATGCTGTGTATCTGACATTAATTCGTCAAACAAGCGCAGGTGTTCAATGAGTGCCTGAATCGTTTCCTCGCGCGAGGGCGGCGAGTCACGATTCGCATAGAGCCACGGATTGCCATAAATCGCCCGCCCAAGCATGACGCCGTCACAGCCAGCTTCTTCTGTTCTTTTTTTAGCATCCGGTAAATTCTTTACATCACCATTTCCCAGGATACGCACATCCGGCCGCTGTTCGTTACGAATCTCAACGATGCGAGGCATGAGTTCCCAATGCGCGGGAACGTCCGACATTTCCTCTCGAGTCCTCAGGTGCAGAGTTAGCGCCGCAATGGGAGAGTCTAGAATACGAGGTATCCATGTCTCGATTTCATTTACTCGATAACCAATACGAGTTTTTACGGAAATGGGGATGTTTGGTGCGCCTTCCTGCGCAGCGATGACGAGTGCCTGCGCCAGATCCGGATTTTTGATAAGTGCGGCGCCGCAGCCGGAGTTCACCACCTCTCGCACTGGGCAGCCCATATTAATGTCGAGGCCATCAAAACCCATCTCCTGCACTATTTTTGCCGCTTCTCGCATGCGCTCTGGGTATGTGCTGAAAAGTTGAGCGACAATGGGCCTCTCGCTTTCATGGTAGGCGAGTTTTTTTCGCAATATCTTTTGCCCTTCCGGCGGAGCGAGCACCAACCCATCTGCTGAAGTAAATTCGGTAAACATGACATCCGGTTTTCCATACTGTGCGATAAGCCGTCGAAACGCGACATCAGTCACATCCTCCATAGGGGCTTGAACAAATAACGGCGCTCGTAGGTGTTTCCAAAAATTCTTCACGGAAAGACAGTATCACGAAAATGACGCTCTTACTCGTCATGCCTCTTCCACTTGATGAACATTTCGTTATAGCCAGTATCGGCATAGACGACAGGTTCGTGATTATGATCCATATCGTACTTAAAATGTTCACGAATCCATTCGTGGAGGATTTGGTATCTCATGGCCGCCTGCTCTCTCGACTGGCACTCTTGGAAGAGATTAGTGAGAGTTGAGTATCTGTTCAAAATATCGCCGAGAATAGGTAGTGACGCGCCGGGAACAGTCTTCATCGCGTTAATTTCAAGCTGAACTGCAGCTCCATGTTTTTTTAGAAATTCTCGCGCAATCGATTCTTCTTTATTGGCGCGTATACTTTCTTCGTGAATCCTCTTCGTATCAGAAGCGAGCCCTTGATTTTCGCGCTCCAAACGATGGCGTCTGGATTCCTTTAAAAAATCCCCTCTGATGACGTTGGAGGGCTCGTGATTTTTTGGATCTTCACTCATGGTTGACGCGTTTTATAATATACCCTGTTCCCGAAACGCAAATCAACATACTCGATGAAATCTTTTTGTCCAACAAGTGAGTCCGAGGAAAGAACGAGAGAAAGATTTTTGCTCAACTCTGACGCACCTTGTTCCAGTGTTGCTCTAACATAGAAACCCTCAGAGAGTCGTAGTGAGATATCGTGCTCGTTTTCAATGGTCGTCTCTAACAACGTGTATCCTGCGTTCTGTATTCCTTCCACCAGTGCGACCAGCGCATCAAGTTTGCCGCGCATAAACACTTGCCCGATTGGGTCTTGCCCCGCAATGAGAGCGCCGCGGAAGACGAGAAATCCGCTCGGATTCGATGCTTTCATAAAGATGAATCCGTGGGCATCCATAAAATAACATTCACTTGAGCACCACAGATACTTCGGTTCACGCTCCGTGACCGAAATCGTAAGCGTTTGAGAGAGCGATGAATCGCGTGAAAAAGAGACTGTTTGCAATAGCGGGAGTTCCTCCAAAAGCGCCTCACGCATTTCCGTCTGAGGGTACAGAAATATATTACTGCGCGAGAAAAAGTGATGGATACCGTCGTTGATATTTGTACCAAACGTTGATTCAACGGCGGCGGCGGAGAGCGCCTGAGCTCCTTGTACCGAAATGTCATTTATCGCAAAGCGCTCATGATATGAAAGTGCTGACGCACCAAACGTGAGCGCAAGTGTCGCAATGAGTGCGAACGCGACACCGACGAGGCGCGCACGTTTTCTTCGCGTCGCAAGACGTACGCGCGGCTTTAATTCAAGCGGCATTTGCCCGCGCGCAGGCTTACGCGCTATGCGTGTCGGAGCTTTGCGCTTCAAAATAAGCGGTTTGGTGGCCACGAGCACATTGTCACATGAGATTTGTCTTCTGAAACCCCTCTACTTCGAAGTAGTGGAAATCACATCTTTCCCCATGTACGGACGAAGAACGTCTGGCACTACGATGGAACCGTCAGCACGCTGATTGTTCTCGACTATTTGGCAAAGGATGCGAGGCATCGCGAGCGCAGTGTTGTTGAGCGAATGCACAAATTTAAGTGCCCCATCAGTGTCTCGATAACGAATGTTTAGGCGACGAGTCTGGAAGTCATGAAAATAGGAAGAGGAGTGCGTCTCGCGATACTTTTGCTCACTGGGCATCCATGCCTCGATGTCGTATTTTTTCACTTGCCCCAAGCCGATGTCGCCACCGCAATTCAAAACGACGTGGTACGGCAATTTCAATTCTTGCAACAGGGCTTCTGAATTTGCGGTCAATTCTTCATGGATTCTCACCGATTCTTCGTGTTTAGCCTCGCATAAAACAACTTGCTCATACTTTATGAACTCATGAATTCGGAAAATACCCTTCGTGTCTTTTCCATGACTGCCTGCCTCTCGGCGGAAGCACGGGCTGAACGCGAAAAATTTAATCGGCAGCGCGCTTTTGTCGACAATCTCGTCCATGTAATATCCCATCGAGGCGACTTCACCGGTTCCCGCAAGGTAATCTGCATCCTGCGTCTTGTATAAATCTTCTTCGCTTTGTGGCAAATACCCCGTACCCACGAACGGCTCACGACGAACCATCGAAGGAACTATCATTGGCTGGAATCCGTCACGGTTTTGGAATCTATCGATGACAAAGCGCTCCAGCGCCCACACGAGACGCGCGCCGTCATTTTTCAAAAAATATCCGCGAAAGCCTGCGACTTTCGCACCACGCTCGTAATCGGCCATATCGTGCATTAGAAGTAGGTCAGCATGGCTTTTCGGCGTAAAATCAAATTTCGGCAATTCGCCCCATGTTTTTATTTCTTTATTGTCTGCATCTGACTCACCTTCAGGCACGGTCATATCAGGAACATTCGGTACTCGCACCATTAAGTTGCGCCACTCTTTCAACACCTCTTGCAGCGACTCCTCGATGAGCTTCATGGTCTCCTTAACCTCACTCATTCGCGCAATTATGGTCTGACGTTCTTCGGGCGACGCCTTTGGAATCATCTCGGACGCCTTGTTTTGTTCTGTGCGCTTTTCCTCGAGCTGCTGTTGTAGCTCCCGACGCTTATCGTCGAGTTCAATTAGTTTTTCTATATCAACATCGATGTGCTTTTTCTTCGCACCTGCTTTTACAATGTCTTTGTTCTCGCGAATGAATTTTATATCGAGCATGTGCGATACAATATAGCACTATGGATGCCAAGCTCAACCTGGTACTGCCAAAAAAGTTCCCCGCACTTCTGCGAGAAATTCCAGATGCGCCCAAACAATTGAATGTTCGAGGAGTGCTCCCGAGCGAAGATTTGAAATGGCTTGCAGTGGTCGGCTCTCGTGCCATAACTTCGTACGGAAAACAGGTCTGTGAATATCTTATCGAAGGCCTGCGCGGATACCCGATTGCCATTGTTTCGGGCCTCGCATACGGCGTCGATGCATTCGCACACAAAACAGCGCTCGCCGTAGGCCTTCCGTGCATTGGGGTTCCGGGCTCGGGACTTGGTTGGGATGTTTTGTATCCACGAGCGCATGTCGGTCTCGCGAAAGAAATTGTGAAATCTGGCGGTGCACTGCTTTCAGAGTATGAACCTGATTTTAAAGCGACCGATTACTCGTTCCCCCAGCGCAATCGCATCATGGCTGGGATGTGCCATGCGACACTCATTATTGAGGCAAAGGAGCGCTCAGGAACTTTGATTACCGCACGCCTTGCTACCGATTATAATCGCGAGCTTCTTATCGTTCCTGGTTCAATTTTTAGCGCGACCTCAAAAGGCAACCATCAGTTTTTGAAACTCGGCGCGACACCGATCACTGAGCCCGTAGATATTTTGAAAGCACTGGGGATTGAAGTGCGCTCGAGCGGCACTCCCCTCGAGCGCGCCGACCTTTCTCCATTGGAAATACACGTGCTGGAAGTAATTTCGACACCTTGTTCGCGGGACGATCTCCTTACGCAGCTTCGACTTCCGGTTTCTGAAGCGAACATCTTGTTATCCACAATGGAAATTAAGGGGCTTCTCGTTGAGGAAATTGGTCTCATCCGTCGTTGTTAACAGTCCTCGCCATTTGACACGTGGTAGTGTTCTAGGGTATTTATCGCACTCGCGGCCTTCCGCGAATATGTATGAAGCTTGTAATAGTAGAATCGCCGGCAAAAGCGAAGACCATCGAGAAGTATCTCGGTAAAGGTTTTACCGTGCGCGCATCCGTTGGACACATTCGCGACTTGCCGAAAAGCAACAAAGACGCCGTCGATGTGGAGGCGGGCTTCGTGCCACGCTATCGCGTCGTGCCCGAAAAGAAGCATGTAATAGATGAGCTACACAAACTGGCAGCGCACGCAGACGAAGTCATTCTTGCGACCGACCCCGACCGCGAAGGCGAAGC